>CAYZVO010000028.1:11434-58571 GCA_964481655.1 uncultured Enterobacterales bacterium
CGAGCGACGAGGCCACCCCCGAAGACCTGACGCCTCCCCCTCCCCCGGTCGCAGCCCCGCCCCCGATCCCGGAGGCGCCCCCTGCCCCGCCGGCGCCCCCCGCGCCGCCCGCGCCGCCCGCGGTCGAGTCGGACACTGTCACGGAGGCCGTCGAGATCGTCCCCGAGCTCGACTTCCAGCTCGAGGGCTACTACCGCGTCCGCGGCCACGCCTTCCCCACCTTCTTCGAGGACGCCGGCAGCTGGCCCTCCTACATGCAGCACCGCCTGCGCCTGCGGCCGGTGATCTCCTATCAGGACGACACCAAGTTCTCGGTGGAGATCAACGCGCTGGACGATGTGGTCATGGGCGACAACGCCAGCCTGGCCGCCACCTCGCTGTTCGCGGGCAGCCCCTCCGAGACCAACCTGAGCGGCGCCGAGGGCCCCGCCCTGAAGGTCAGCCGGGCGTGGATGGAGTTCCCCATCCCCGTGGGCATCATGCGCGTCGGTCGCCAGCCCTCCCACTGGGGCCTGGGCCTGCTCGCCAACGACGGCAACGGCTTCGACGATGCCTTCGGCGAGAACCACTACGGCGCCACCTACGACCGCATCCTCTTCGCCACCCGCCCCCTGGCGGTGGTCCAGGGCATCGCGGGCCGTGAAGACTCCGGCCTCCCCCTGTTCCTGGTCATCGGCATGGACCGCCTGGTCGAGGATCCGATGCACCAGTACTACGGGTACAGCTGCGAGCCGGGCCTCACCGAGGGCGACGAGGACTACAACGCCGCCTGCGACGAAGACGGCGACGGCACCACCGACCTCGAGCACGGCATCTCCGACGACGAGCGCAGCGCCGCCGACCGCCAGGACGACTGGTGGGCGGAGCAGGTCGATGACGTCTACGAGATGGTCTACGCCGTGATCTTCAAGGGCGACGACATGGAGATCGCCGGCGCGCCCGGGCAGATCATCACCGGCGCCTACGTGGTGCACCGCAAGCAGCAGGAGACCGACTCCAACGTCGTCATCCTCGACTACTACCTCAACGCCAAGGTGCGCGGCTTCCTGGCCCAGTTCGAGGGCCTGACCATCCAGGGCACCACCTCGGCCATCACCCTGCCCGGCGCGTACGACCCCTACGGCGACCTGGACAACCCGCTGTACAAGGAAGCCGACATCTGGGGCTATGTCGGCCGCCTGGGCTGGGAGAACGAGCTGATCACCGCGCTGGTCGAGACCGGCTACGCCTCCGGCGACGACTACGTGGCCGACGAAGCCTTCACCGGCCGCCCGCTGCACGCCGACTTCAACGCCGGCCTGCTGATCTACGAGGAGATCCTGGCCCGGGTCAGCGCCGCCACCTGGACGGCTGGCGCCGAGGGCCTGTGGTCCAAGGGCGGGGTCTACAACTCCCGCTACGTCTTCCCCCAGGTCACCGTGCGGCCGATGGAGAACACCGAGATCATCGGCGGCTGGCTCATGGCCTGGCCCGACCGGCCCGACGGTTCACGCATCCTGTGTGCTCAGGGCGACGACGTGGACTGCGCCGAGACCAAGGCCACCGCCGCCAGCCTGGGCTGGGAGGCCGACCTGGCCGTCAAGCACCGCTGGCGTGAGCACATGCTGTTCAGCCTCGAGGCCGCCTACGCCCAGACCACCGACCGCATCCCCGTGGAGAAGGCCGATCTGAACCCGGACGGCCGCTTCTTCACCCTGCAATCCAGGGTGGCCTACGAGTTCTGACCCGGAGTCCCCATGTCGCCGCTATCCACCACGGTCCTCCTGCTGTGGGCGCTCTCGCCCGGCTGCCTCCCCGACCTCGACGAACCCGACGCCGCGGCACCGGAGGGGGCCGCGGACACGGACACCGACGCCGACACCGACACCGACACCGACGCTGACGCCGACAGCGACACGGACACCGACACACACCGGGACGGAGACGGTGACGGCTGGACCATCGCCGAGGGTGACTGCGACGACAGCGACACGGCCATCTACCCGGGGGCCAGGCGCGACATCGGGGGGCTGATCCTCGGCTACGTCTGCCCGAACAGCTTCGAGATGGGCAGCCCCGACAAGGAGCACGGCCGCGCTGACACCGAGTCCCTGCACACCGTCACCATCTCGAGCGGCTACTACATCGGCGCGTTCGAGCTGACCCAGGGCCAGTTCGAGGCCGCCATGGGCTACCAGCCCTCGTTCCACCCGGACGCGGGCGCGGGCGAGGCCTGCGGCGATGGCTGCCCCGTCGAGAACATCACCTGGCACGAGGCCGCCGCGGTCGCCGTGCAGCTGTCCACCGACAACGGGCTGCTGTCCTGCTACCTCTGCGAGGGCGAAGGCGAGTCCATCTCCTGCGAGCCCGACCCCAAGTACGACAAGATCCACGACTGCCCGGGCCTGCGCCTGCCCACCGAGGCCGAGTGGGAGCTGGCCGCGCGAGGCGGGACCACCAGCGCCTACTCGAACGGCGGTGACCTCGCCAGCGCAGACGACACCCACGTCTGCAGCGGCGAGCTCACCCTGAACAACGACACCGTGCTCGACGACATCGGCTGGTACTGCGGCGCCGACGAGGAACACATCGAGCCCATCGGCCTCAAGGACGGGAACCCCTGGATCCTGCACGACATGCACGGCAACGTGCGAGAGTGGTGCAACGACTGGTGGGATGGCGTGGACTACATGGGCGACGCCACCGACCCGGTCGGTCAGGCTGGAGGCAGCGACAAGGTGGCGCGCGGGGGTGGCTTCCGCGACTACCCCAAGGACCTGCGCTCGGCGTACCGCCTGGCCCGGGACGCCACGGACGACTCCACCAGCCTCGGCGTGAGGCTCGTCATCAGCGAGTGAGCCCCGGGGGTGATACTCCCCGCTCGTGATCCCCCGCCCCCTCCCCGCCCCCGGTCCCTTCCCCCGCGTCGATGAGCGCGACACCATCTTCTCGCGGGCGCGGCTGAAGATCGGCTCGGCGCTGCACGGGGCCTACTACGCCCGCCGACCCGAGCTGCGGCACGCCGACGACCGCACCCGCCGGCTGCGGCCCCTGGCCTCCCCGGGCGGGCGGGGCTTCGAGGCCCTCGAGGCGGCGCTGATCCACGCCTGCTTCGACGCCTCGGACCTGATCGCCGAGGCCGTGGAGCGTGAGCAGCAGGCCGAGACCTGCGCGACCTCGAGCGGCGCCGGCCCCGGCCCCGCGGCTGGCGCCTGGCCGCGGCTGGACACCGGCGGGGACCCCGCCGCCATGAGCCGGTCCGTGCGGGCCATCGCCCGCTTCCTCGGGGCGGCCGATGTGGGCATCGCGCCCCTCGACCCCGGCTTCGTCTACTCCCACCGCGGCCGCCCGCTGGAGCAGCACGGCGAGCCCATCGAGCTCGAGCACAGCCACGCCATCGTGCTGGTCTTCCCCATGCGGGAGCCCTGGGTCGGCACCAGCCCGGAGCTGCCCGCGACCGCCGAGACCGCCAGGGTGTACCAGCAGACCGCAGCGGCCTGCTTCTCCCTGGCGCGGACCCTGCAGCGCCTCGGCGCCTCGGCCCGGGCACACGTGGACAGCAACTACCTGGTGATGTGCCCGCCCATCGCCGTGCAGGCCGGCCTCGGCGAGCTGGGCCGCAACGGCCTGCTCGTGCACAGGGACCTGGGCCCCGGGGTGCGCCTGGGCGTGGTCACCACCGACCTGCCCCTGTCCACTGACACACCCATGTGTCACGGCATCGGCGCCTTCTGCACCACCTGCGCCAAGTGCGCCGAGCGCTGCCCCGCCGGCGCCATCCCGACGGGCGCGGCCGAGCGTGTCCGGGGGGTCGACAAGTGGCCCCTGCGCGCCGAGCGCTGCTACCACTACTGGCGCTCCCAGGGATCGGACTGCGGCGTCTGCGTGCGCAGCTGCCCCTTCCACAAGCCCGACACGCCCCTGCACCGCTGGGTCCGGGACCTCATCCGGCGGACCACCGCCTTCAACCGCGTGATGGTGATGTTCGACGACCTGGTCTACGGCAGCGGGGCGCGCTCCGCGGGCTTCCCGCGCCCGCCGCTGCGCCCCGGCGCAGGCGAGGCACCGTGAGCCCCCGGGCCCGCTGCCCCCGCTGCGAGCGAGTCGCGGTGGACTGCCTCTGCCACGCCCTGAATCCCGAGGTGTCGCGGGTCGTGGTGGGCGTGCTCCAGCACCCCCGGGAGGCCGGGGTGGCCAAGAGCACCGGGAGCCTGATCCCGCTGGCCCTCAGCAACGCCTTCATCCTCCGCGGCGAGACCCTGGACGACGACGGGCGGCTGGCCAAGGAGCTCGCCGCCTTCGAGGCGGGCGCGGTGGGCCTGCTCTTCCCGGACCACAGCCAGCCCCTCGCCGAGGCGCCCCCGGAGCTCGCCTGCCTGCTGGTGCCCGACGGCAGCTGGCCCCAGGCCCGCGCCATCATCCGCGCCACGCCCTCGCTGTGGAGCCTCCCCCGCTTCGCGCTGCCCCCGGGTATCGAGGGCGCCTACCCCATCCGCAAGCCACAAGGTCCCGGCCGCCTCTCCACCATGGAGGCCGCGGTCGCCGCGCTCCGCATCCTCGAGGGCCGCCCCGACGCCTACCAGGACGCTCTGGCGCTGCAGGCGGCCCTGGTGGAGCAGCGACAGGAGCGGCTGCGGGCCGGAGGAGCCCGGCACCCAGCCATCGGGACCGGCCACTGGCGGAGGCGCGGGGGCTCCTAAGAAGGGGTATAGAGTGCATGACGGAGGTCCCCATGCGCGCCCTTGCCCCCCTCGCCCTCATCCTGCTCGCCGGTTGCGGTGAGCCCGCCGACGACACCGGCAACACGGCCCAGCCCGGCCCTCTCGAGGCCGGCTTCGCCACCGCCCGCATCCCGGCCCCCGTGGGCATCGGCACCGCAGGCTACGGCCCCGCCGACGCGGACTCCGAGTCGCCCTACTCGGAGATCTACCCGGCCACCACCACCATCCACGGCCACCCGTCCATCAAGGTCACCGTGCTCTCCCGCGGCGAAGGCCACGAGCTGGTCTTCATCAACTGGGACGCGGTGGGCGTCTTCCAGCAGCTGCGCATCGCCCTGGTCTACGAGCTCGAGGCCCGCCTGGGACGCGACATGGACGACGTCATCGTCTGGGGCGCGACCCACAGCCACGCCGGCCCCGGCCGCATGGTGGACGCCGGCGGTCCCTTCGACCTCATCGCCGACAAGTTCCTGCCCGAGTTCTACGACGTGATGCTCGCCACCGTCGCCGACCAGGTCGAGGCCGCCTACGCCGACCTGCAGCCCGCGCGCATCGGCCACACCTACGCCCAGGCCCCGGACTCCACCGGAGATCGCCGCTGCGAGGACGGCGGGGAAGACTACGTCAACGCCGAGATCCCCGTCATCGCCGTCGAGCGCGACGGCGTGATCGACGGGCTGATCCTGGCCTACGCCATCCACGGCACCGTGCTGGACGCCGACGCGCTGACCCTCTCCGGTGACGTGGCCGGGGCCATCGAGCAGGGCGTGGCCGACGGCTTCGACCACCCGGTGCAGGTCACCATGTACGACTCCTGGGGTGCGGACATGTCGCCCCAGACCCCGCCCATCGACGGCCAGGACGGCCCCGAGCTGCCCGACGGGTACGACAAGCTCGAGGCCATCGGGCTCGACGTGTCCAACCAGGTGCAGTCGGTCATCGACGACATCGCCTTCGTCGACGAGCCCATCATCGACGCCCACACCTACCGGGTGCACATCGACCGCGAGTACATCGGCTACGACGAGGACACCTTCGACTACGAGTACGGCGCCGTCTACTGCGGGCTGTCCCGGGAGTCGGACTGCGACGCCGCCACCATCGAAGACGACTTCGACACCGTCTGCGTGCCCTTCAACGAGGACTACCCGGCCCCGAACCAGACCCTCTTCACCGTGGGCCAGGTCGGCGAGCTGTACTTCACCACCTTCACCGGCGAGCCGGGCACCGAGCTGGCCGAGAAGGTCATGGACGGCATGGCCGCGCACGGCGGCGTCGAGGACACCATGTTCCTGGGCTACACCCAGGACTACCTCGGCTACTCCATCCTCGAGGACGACTGGTGGCAGGGGGGCTACGAGGCCTCCGGCGCCCTGTGGGGCCCCCGCCAGGGCGAGTACCTGTCCAACCTCGCCATCCTGGCCTTCGACGCCTACATGGGCACCAAGCGCTTCCCCGTGGAGCCGCCCCCCATCCAGCCCTTCGACGACCCCGAGTACGATCCCATGGTGCCCGCCACGGCCCTCGAGGTCGGCAGCATCCTCGAGGACGTGCAGGACAGCTACGGCGCCACCGACATCGTGACCCTCACCGTGGCCGGCGAGGACCCCTGGGTCGGCGCGCCCATCGCCTGGCTCGAGACCTCGAGCGGCGAGCCCGTGCTGCGACCCGGCGGCATCCCCGTCGACTCCGACAGCTACCTGTTCTGGGTCGAGCTGGCCGTGGAGCCGATCTGGGAAGACGAGGCCGATGAGCGACAGTTCGCCTGGACCTTCTCCCTGCCTGTGAGCCACAGCTACCCGATGTCGGATCTGGCCCTGGCCGGCGAGTACCGCCTGCGGGTCGAGCTGCCGCGGGCCGACGGTGGTAGCAGCGAGATCGTCTCCGGCGACTTCACGGTCGAGTAGCGCAGCGAGGTCGCGAGGGATCAGCCCTCGAGCTTGCCGTCCTCCAGCCAGCGCTTGGCGAAGGCCTCGCGCTTCTTGGCGCCGGCGAGGATGGCCGGCTCGGCCTTCTTCTCGAGCACCCGGCCCACCACGGGAACCTTCACGTTCAGCTCCCACTCCATGCGGTAGCGGGTGCCGCCCTGGGGGGTGGCGAAGAGCTGGTGTCGGCCCTTGATGTCGAGCCCCTTTTCGTGGGGGGAGACCCGCCACCAGCGGCAGCCGGGCTGGTCCAGATCCCACTGGTAGTGGAGCTCGTTGGGGATCTCCTTGAGCCTGGCGCCGGGGATCCGGTTCGGCCCGATCTGATCGAGCCGCAGGTGCAGAGACGACTCGCTGCGCTCCACCTCGACCGGGGTCGAGCTCAGTTGGCCCTGGTGCACGGCCTCCTCGGCCAGGAAGGGGCCGTGGGTGAACAGGCGCAGGACGGTCTCGACGGGGGCGTCGAAGTACAGATCGGTGTGGAAGGCACGGGCCATGGGTTCCTCCTGGAGGGCTCCTGCTATTCCCCGCGGGCGTCCGCTTCCAGCCGCTGGGGGTGACAGCGCCCCGAAACGAGCCGAGGCCGCCCGGGGAGGACGGCCTCGACGCCCTGGGGAGCCGCGGGGAGCGACGCCGCCACTGCTGCGGGCTGAGCACGACGAGAATCGGGTTCCGGGAAGGGAGCCCCGGAGGGAAGGAGGGAGGGGTGGGTGGATCGTAGAACGCCCCGCCACGCCCTGGAAGAGGGCCGCGCACATTGTTTTTTTTCCGAACCACCACTCTTGACATGCACAGAGTTTGCGAGAGGCCCGGTCCAAAGTCTTGGTTCGTCAAGAGTGTACCTCGAAGTGCTGTGATCGACGATTGGCCCCGCGCCAACCCCGCTGTGACGTTTCGCCCACGATCCGCAATGCTGCGCCGCAGCATGTCCGCTGTTTTCCCGGCTTCTTCCTCTCATATTACTGTGTATTGCCCGCCCGCCGCGACGCCCCCTCCCCCGGCCTCTCCTGGGCCGTCAGCGATGCCCTGGACCCCACCACGACGACGTGCCCGACGAGAAATGACGCGCATCTGACCCCTCGGTCGGTTAGGGCGCCCTCCCTCCCTGACATCCGCGTGCCCATGTCCACAGCCGCCCTCGCCACAGACAGCCGCGACCTGGCGCTGGAAGTCCTCGAGCTGCTCCGTGAGCTCGACCCCTCCCGCTGGTCCGACGAGCTCCAGGACAGCGTCCGCGTCCGCCTCGACGAGCTCTCCCTCCGCATCGACGATCTGCTCGAGCTGGCCTCGTCCACCGACATCTTCCACCGCGCCCAGCTCGACGCTGACTCCAAGATCACCCAGCTGAGGGAGTCCTGGGCCCAGGTGGCCGAGATCATCGAAGAGCGCGTCCCCGCCCGTAGCCTCGCCCCCACCGATCTCGAGGCCGAGTGGATGACCTTCCGCGCCCAGCTTCAGGGCGCCTACGAAGGCCTGGCCGAAGACCTCCGCGACTACGCGATCCACCTCCCCCACCTGCGCCCCACCAACTACGCCCGCAACGTGGTGCACGTCGCCGGCGCGGTCATCTCCATCGGCGTCCTGCTGACCCTCTTCGCGGACCACCCCACCCTGGTGCTGGTCATCGCCAGCGCGATGTTCAGCGCGGCGTGGTTCATGGAGACCACCCGTCGCTTCTGGCCCGGGATGGACCGCTTCACCTGGTGGGCCTTCGGCAAGTGCGCCCACCCGCACGAGCGCTACCGGATCAACTCCGCCACCTGGTTCTCCACCTCGCTGCTCATCCTGGCCCTCATCGGCTCGCCCATCATCGCGGCCGTGGCGCTGGCGGTGCTGGGCTTCGCCGACCCCTCGGCCGCCATCGTCGGTCGCCGCTGGGGCCGCACCAAGCTGCTGCACGGCCGCTCCCTCGAGGGCAGCCTCACGTTCCTGGCCGTGGGCTTCATCGCCGCGATGACCCTGCTGCTCGGGTTCTTCCCGGCCCTGGGGCTGGGCGCCTCCGCCGCCATCGCCATCGGCGCGTCCGCGCTGGGCGCCGTCGCCGAGGCCGTGGCCAAGCGCGTCGATGACAACCTCATGGTCCCCATGGCGGCCGCCGCCGGTGCGGCGGTGGTGGGTTTCTTACTGGGGCTCGGGTTCTAGCTGTCGCGTCTCGTCTCGATCACACGAATGCTGATCGATCGCGGGCCAGCGTGGCTGTCGTCCGCCTGACAAACGGGCCCTCACGCGTCCTCGGGGCGTGCGAAACCGGCCCCGTCGAGGCCGTCGCCGTTCCGCGATATCTGACTTGATTCGTTGCGCATGCGCCGAGACCACCGGCGGTGCCGGGCTCAGCCGATCGTCCCCCACGAAAACTGCGCGCAACTCTCGAAACATAACGGGTTCGCGGGTCGACGCGCACGAATTTGGACGGACAGAAACCGTCCTCGGAATCATGGATCGCGCGAAGTGGTCGGCATACGGTGGGCGCCACCGAGACACCCCAGGAGCGCCTCATGGCCAAGCGCGTAACCCTGGAACCTTCGCGGACCCTGGCGGAGTTTCGGCTGCTGCCTGGGCTCACCACCCGAGCCCACGCGATGGATTCCATCACCCTGCGCACCCGACTGGCGGAGCGCCCCGGCACCGGCGAGCACCTCGAGCTCAACATCCCCCTGGTGTCCGCGGCCATGCAGTCCGTCTCCGGTCAGCGCATGGGCATCACCCTCGCCCGTGAAGGCGGGGCGGCGTTCATCTTCTGCTCGCAGTCGATCGCTTCGCAGGCCGCCATGGTCCACCAGGTCAAGACCTTCAAGGCCGGCTTCGTCACCCCACGCGCCGTGGGGCCGGACACCACCATCACCGAGCTGCACCAGCTCTCCCGCACCACCGGCTACTCCACCTTCCCGGTGGTCGACGGCGACGGGGTGCTGCTGGGGCTCATCACCCGCAACGACTACGCGCATGCGCGCCACGCGAAGCTAGCGGTCTCCGACCGCATGGTCCCCCGGGACAAGCTGGATGTGGGGGTCGAGGTCACCAGCCTCTCCGAGGCCAACGACCTGCTCCTCGAGAGCCACCACAGCGGGCTGCCCATCGTCGATGCCCAGGACCGGCTGCAGTACCTGGTCTTCAAGAAGGACATCCGCGACGAGCGCCACCACCCCCTGCAGGTGGTCGATGAGCACAAGCGCCTGCTGTCCGTGGCTGCCATCAACACCCACGACTTCGCCGAGCGCGTGCCCGCCCTGGTCGAGGCCGGGGTGGACGCCGTGGCCATCGACAGCTCCGACGGCTTCTCCGTCTACCAGCACGACACCATCCGCTGGATCGTGTCCCGCTTCCCTGCCCTGCCCATCATCGGCGGCAACATCATCACCGCCGCGGGCTTCCGCTACCTGGCCGAAGCCGGCGCCAACGCGATGAAGGTCGGCATGGGCGGCGGCTCCATCTGCATCACCCAGGAACAGAAGGGCACCGGCCGCGGGCTGGCCACCTCGATCCTGGACGTGGTCGCCGAGCGGGACCGCTTCTTCGCCGAGACCGGGCGCTACGTGCCGGTCATCGCCGACGGCGGCATCGTCACCTCCAAGGACATGGTCATCGCCATGGCCATGGGCGCCGACGTCGTCATGGCCGGGCGCTGGTTCGCGCGCATGGAAGAGTCCCCCACCGCCAAGGTCACCCTGGGCGGTCGGGTGATGAAGCCCTACTGGGGCGAAGGCTCCGCCAAGGCCCAGGAGTGGCGCTCCCAGCGCTACCACCAGGGCAAGTTCGTCGAAGGCGTCGAAGGCTTCGTGGACTACGCCGGCACCCTCGGCGACAACCTGGCCCCCACCCTCGCCAAGATCAGGGCGTCCATGTCCTCCTGCGGGGCCGCCACCGTGCGCGAGCTCCACGCCGTGGCCGAGCTCGAGCTCGTCTCGGCCCTCTCCATCCGCGAGGGCAAGGTGCACGACATCCAGACCAGCCCCCGCGACCGCGACTTCCAGGACCAGGAGTAGCCGCCATGTCCACCTGCATCGTGATGGGCTCCCAGTGGGGCGACGAAGGCAAGGGCAAGGTCGTCGATCTGCTCGCCCGCGAAGCTGACGTCGTGGTCCGCTTCCAGGGCGGCGCCAACGCCGGCCACACCATCTGGCATGGCGACCGCAAGGTCGTGCTGCACCAGCTGCCGTCGGGGGTGCTCACCCCCGGCTGCCTCAACCTGGTGGGCAACGGCTCGGTGGTGGACCTCGAGCTGCTGGTGGACGAGCTGGCCGATGTCGCGGAGGCGGGCGTGGTGCCCACCGCCGAGTCCCTCGCCATCTCCTCCCTGGCCCACCTGGTCACCCCCATCCACAAGCGGGTGGACGCCATCGCCGGCGGCAAGATCGGCACCACGGGCCGAGGCATCGGCTTCGCCTACGCCGACAAGGCCCGCCGGGTGGGCGTGCGCGCCTCGGCCCTGGTCGACGGCAGCCTGCACCAGGCCATGCTCGAGCAGCTCGAGCAGCACCGCCCGTGGCTCGACAGCCACGATCCCGGCGCCTGCGACGAGCTGCTGCGGCGCATCGAGCTGTTCACCCGGGCCTTCGATCAACTACGGCCGCTGGTCCGCGATATCCGCCCGGAGCTTCACAGCGCGCTCCAGGCAGGCCGAAACGTGCTGTACGAGGGCGCCCAGGGCGCCCTTCTCGATCTCGATCACGGCACCTACCCCTTCGTCACCAGCTCCAGCACCGCCATCGGCGGCGCCCTGACCGGCACCGGGGTCTACACCGCCTTCGATCGCCGCATCGCGGTGGTCAAGGCCTACACCACCCGCGTGGGCCACGGCCCCTTCCCCACCGAGCTGCACGGCGCGCTGGGCGACGACCTCCGAGCCCGGGGCCACGAGTACGGCGCCACCACCGGGCGCCCACGCCGCTGCGGCTGGCTCGACCTGCACCTGCTGCGCCACGCCACCCGGGCCAGCGGCTACAACGGCATCGCCCTGACCAAGCTCGACTGCTTGAGCGGCCTGCCCGAGCTGAAGGTCGCGGTGGACCGCGACGCCAGCGGCGAGCCCGTCTACGCCACGCTCCCCGGCTGGGAGCAGGACATCCTCGGCGCGCCCTCCCTCGAGGTGCTGCCCGCCAACGCGCGCGCCTACCTCGACTTCATCACCGACCAGCTCGGTGTGCCCATCTCCATCCTCTCCACGGGTCCGGACCGCGACCAGACCCTCGTGCTGGAGGCACCATGGTAGCCAGCGACGACAAGTTCCAGGGCGCAAGCGGCCTGGACATCGACCTGGGCAACGCCTGCTCCAAGACCGCCTACGGCTGGGCCAAGCGCACCTTCGACAACCGCTGGAACAAGGTGGGCATGCCCTGCCTGGGGGTCGAAGGCGGTTTCTCCAACATGATGGACTACGGCGATCTTCGCATCGCCATGTCCTCCGACGGCATCGGCACCAAGGTCGAGCTGGCCGAGCGCCTCGGGGTGTACGACACCCTGGGCTACGACCTGGTGGCCATGACCTGCGACGATCTGGTGGCCAACGGCATCGAGCCGGTCAACCTGACCAACATCCTCGACGTCGACCGGCTCGACCACCGCGTGGTCGATCAGCTCATGAAGGGCCTGCACGACGCCGCCAAGCAGGCGGGCATCGCCGTGGTCGGCGGTGAGATCGCCGAGCTGGGCGATCGCATCGGCGGCTGGGGCACGGGCATGCACTTCAACTGGTGCGCCACCGCAATCGGGGTGCTGCCCAAGGGCCGCGAGCCCATCGACGGCAAGTCCATCCAGGCGGGCCACGCGGTGGTCAGCCTGCGCAGCCGCGGCTTCCGCTCAAACGGCTTCTCGCTCATCCGCCGGGTCATGGCCGAGCACCACGGCCCCCAGTGGCACAAGGCCATGGCCGATGAGCGCCGCAGCTGGGGTGAGGTCCTGCTGTCCCCCTGCCTGATCTACAGCACCCTGGTCACCGGCCTGGTGCGCGAAGGCTGCCCCCTGCACGGCGTCGTGCACGTCACCGGCGGCGGCCTGGCCGACAACCTCGGGCGGGTGCTCCGCGGCAACGGCCTGGGGGCCCACCTCGACGAGATCCACGAGCCCCACGCCTTCGTGCGCGCCCTGCAGGCCCTGGGCGACGTGCCCGAAGATCAGGCCTACAAGCTGTGGAACATGGGCAACGGCATGCTGCTGGTGCTCCCGCCCCACGCCGTGGAGCAGGCCTGCAAGTTCGCCGCTCGCAAGGGCTTCATGGCCCGCCCCTGCGGCCGCATCACCGACACCCGCCACATCGTCATCGAGTCCCGGGGCTGCCGCCCCACCGAGCTCGTCTACGAGTAGCCGGAGCTTCCCATGTCCAGCGCGAACCCCTCCGTCGTCCAGCTGCACCTGGACCCTTCCATGCCCGACGTGGCCGGCCGCCGCGTGGCGGAAGCCGCCAAGGCCTGGCTCGAGCTCGAGCTGGGGAAGGTCAAGACCGTGCAGGTCTACGTCATCGACTTCCCCCTCGAGGCGGATCAGCTCCAGCGCTTCGCCTCCGAGGCCCTGCGGGACCGTGTGCTCGAGACCGTGGTCGTCGATGAGCCCTGGGCCGATCCCGACTACGCCTCGTTCGTGCTGGTGGCCAAGCACCCCGGCGTCACCGACGACGTGGGCATCTCGGCCCAGCGCACCCTGGCCGACTGGCTGGGCGAATCCATCGACACCAGCACCCAGCACATCTTCTCTCAGACGGTGTACCTCTTCGAGCGGGCCATCCCCGAGGCGTCCCTGAAGCAGCTGGCCGAAGAGGTCCTGGGCAACCCGCTGATCAACCAGTTCCGCTACGGCGCCTTCGACACCCTGCCCTCGGTCCACCCGGTGGTCAGCCTGCCCGCCGAGCCCGAGACCCACACGGTCAGCCTCGACCTGTCCGACGACGAGCTGCTCGCGCTGTCCCAGCGCATGGTGCTGTCCCTCAACCTCCAGGAACTCCACGCCATCCAGGCCCACTTCCGCAGCGCCGAGGTCCAGGCCGCCCGGGCCGCCAGGGGGCTGCCCGCGGATCCCACCGACTGCGAGCTCGAGGTGCTGGCCCAGACCTGGTCGGAGCACTGCAAGCACAAGGAGTTCAACGCGCTCATCCAGTACCGGGATCTCGACACGGGCGAAGAGCGCGTCGTGGACTCCCTGTTCAAGAGCTACATCCGGGGCTCCACCGAGGCCATCCGCGAGCGGCTGCGGGCCGCGGGCAACGACTGGCTGGTCAAGATCTTCTCCGACAACGCAGGCGTGGTGCGCATCGATGACGACCGGGTCTTCGTCTGGAAGGTCGAGACCCACAACACGCCCTCGGCGCTCGATCCCTACGGCGGCGCCATCACCGGCATCCTGGGCAACAACCGCGATCCACTGGGCACCGGCGTGGGCGGCGCGAAGCTGCTGTTCAACACCAACGTGCTCTGCTTCGGCCCCCCCAGCTACGACACCCCGCTGCTCCCCGGCCAGCTGCACCCGGCCCGCATCATGGAGGGCGTGCGCCACGGCATCGAAGATGGCGGCAACAAGTCCGGCGTCCCCACCGTCAACGGCTCCATCGTCTTCGACGACCGCTACGCGGGCAAGCCGCTGGTCTACTGCGGCACCGGCGGCGTGATGCCCAGCCACTACCTGGGCAAACCCAGCTGGGAGAAGCCCATCGACGCGGGCGACCGCATCATCATGGCCGGCGGCCGCGTGGGCAAGGACGGCATCCACGGCG
Source organism: uncultured Enterobacterales bacterium (assembly GCA_964481655.1). GTDB lineage: Bacteria > Myxococcota_A > UBA796 > UBA796 > JAFGLY01 > CALDOK01. The sequence goes on from CAYZVO010000028.1 coordinate 25,759, forward strand.
CCACCTTCTCGAGCGCCGAGGTCGACGAGAACTCCCCCAAGACCGCCGTGCAGATCGGCTCCCCCATCACCCAGAAGCTCTGCTCGGACTTCATGCAGCGCGCCTGCCAGCTGGGGCTCATCAAGTGCTCCACCGACAACGGCGCTGGCGGGCTGTCCAGCTCCGTGGGCGAGCTGGCCACCATCTCGGGCGGCGCGGTGGTCCAGCTCGAGAGCGTCCCCCTCAAGTACCCGGGGCTGATGCCCTGGGAGATCTTCGTCTCCGAGGCTCAGGAGCGGATGCAGCTGGTGGTCGAGCCCGGCAAGATCGATGAGCTGTTCGCCCTGGCCGCCCTGTTCGAGGTCGAGCTCACCGACATCGGCGCGTTCACCGACGACGGCATCCTCGAGGTGCGCTACGGCGCCGAGACCGTCGCCTACCTGGACCTGGCCTTCCTCCACGACGGGGTGCCCCGCAAGCACATGGTGGCCGAGTGGTCCGCGCCGGATCTGGCCGAGCCCACCCTGCCCGAGCCGGACGACCACAGCGCGGTGCTGCTGCAGCTGCTGGGGGCCGACGACATCTGCTCCCGCGAGCGGGTCATCCGCCAGTACGACCACGAGGTCAAAGGCAAGACCATCATCAAGCCCCTGATGGGGGCGAAGGGCGTGGCTCCCCAGGACGCCGCGGTGATGCGGCTGGACTTCGACAGCTACGACGGCGTGGCCATCTCGAACGGGATCCTCCCTCGCTACGGCGACATCGACGCCTACGCCATGTCCGCCGGCTCCTTCGACGAGGCCATGCGCCAGATCGTGGCGGTGGGCGGCCGCCTGCCCGACCCCCAGGACACCACCAACCGCTTCTGGACGGTCAACGACAACTTCTGCGTGCCCGACTCGGACTACCACCCCGAGACCAACCCCGACGGCAAGTACAAGCTGGCCCAGCTGGTGCGCATGGCGGAAGCCCTGTACGACATGTCCACGTTCTACGGCATCCCGATGACCTCGGGCAAAGACAGCATGAAGAACGACTTCCGCATGGGCGACACCAAGATCTCCGTGCCGCCGACCATCCTGTACTCCATGGTGGCTCGGGTCCCGGACGTGCGGCGCACGGTCTGCGCACAGTTCCAGTCCGCCGGCGACGTCATCTGCCTGCTGGGGCGCACCCACGACGAGCTGGGCGCCAGCCAGTACTACAAGCTGCACGGCGAGCTGGGGGCCAAGGTCCCCCAGGTCCGCAAGGAACAAGCCAAGGACCTCTACGAGCGGGTGGCCACCGCCAACGAGCGGGGCCTGCTGGCCAGCTGCCACGACTGCAGCGACGGCGGCCTGGCCGTGGCCCTGGCCGAGTGCTGCTTCGGCTCCGGCTTCGGCTGCGAGGTCGAGATCTCGGTGGACGCCTGGGACCTCACCCCCACCCAGCTGCTGTACAGCGAGTCCCACTCGCGCTTCGTGGCCTCGGTCCCGGCCCACAAGCTCCAGGCCTTCCTCGAGCTGATGGGCGAGCACTGCCACGTCCTGGGGCGGGCCACCCTGTGGCCCCACATGTGGGTCTGCCATCAGGGCGAGCCCATCATCGACGTCTGGATCGGTCACCTGCTCGACGCCTGGCAGGGTGGCTCGGTGGGAGGTGTGTCATGAGCGCCGTCGTCAACGCCCTGGTGATCACCGGCTTCGGCATCAACTGCGAAGAAGAGATGGCGGCGGCCTGGACCCTGGCCGGCGCCGTCCCCCGCATCGTGCACCTCAACGAGGTGCTCGCGGGCAGCGTCGACATCCACGCCTACCAGGTCCTGAGCCTGCCGGGCGGCTTCTCCTTCGGCGACGACCTGGGCTCGGGCAAGGTGCTGGCCAACAAGATGCGCTTCGCCCCCCTGCCCTCCGGGAAGACCCTGCTGCAGGAGATCCGTGCGTTCTTGGACGCCGGCGGCTTCATCATCGGGATCTGCAACGGCTTCCAGGCCCTGGTCAAGATGGGGCTGCTGCCGGATGTCGGCGGCGAGCAGACCCAGGAGGTCACCCTGACCACCAACAAGTCGGGCATCTTCGAGGACCGCTGGGTGCACTGCAAGGTCAAGGCCGACACCCACACGCCCTTCCTGAAGGGCCTCGACCTGATCCCCCTGCCCGTGCGCCACGGCGAGGGCCGGCTGCTGGTCCGGGATCCGGTGCTGCGCGCCTACATCGTCGATGGCGGCCTGAACTGCCTGGCCTACTGCGACGCCGATGGTGAGCTGACCGGCGAGTACCCGGCCGACCCCAACGGCTCGGATCTGCACTGCGCCGGGCTGACCGACTCCACCGGCCAGGTGCTGGGCATGATGCCCCACCCCGAAGCCTTCCTCTCCCTCTACAACCACCCCGACTGGCCCGCCCTGCGTCGCAAGGATCGCGACATCAGCGAGGACGGCGCCGGCCTGCTCATCTTCCGCAACCTGGTCGAGCACATCCAAGGAGCCTGACCATGAACGTCCCCGTCCGTCGCGCCCTGCTGTCCGTCTCCGACAAGACCGGCATCGTCGAGCTGGGCCAGGCCCTGCACGCCGTCGGCTGCGAGATCGTCTCCACCGGGGGCACCGCGCGGGTGCTGACCGAGGCCGGGCTGCCCGTCACCGACATCCAGTCCGTGTCCGGCAACCCAGAGGCCTTCGGCGGCCGCATGAAGACCATCAGCTTCGCCGTAGAGTCGGCGCTGCTGTTCCACCGGGAGCGCGACGCGGCCGAGGCCGAGGCCCTGGGCATCACCCCCATCGACCTGGTGGCCTGCAACCTCTACCCCTTCGAGCGCACCTGGAAGGCCGGGGGCGACATGGACGCCCTGGTCGAGAACATCGACATCGGCGGGCCCACCATGCTGCGGGCGGCGGCCAAGAACGTCCACGCCGTGGCCGCGGTCTGCGACCCCGCCGACTACCCGGCCGTCATCGCCGAGCTCGAGGCCCACGATGGCGCCACCACCTTGGAGACCCGCCTGCGCCTGATGCGCAAGGTCTACGACCACACCGCCGACTACGACGCCGCCATCTCCATGGCCATGGCAGAACAGGCCGGCGAGCGCTGCATCCGGCTGGCCTACGACAGCCCCGTGCCCCTGCGCTACGGCGAGAACTCCCACCAGCAGGCGGCCTTCTACCGCCAGCGGGGTGTCGAGCACTCCATGCACGATCTGGAGATCCTCGGCGGCAAGGCGCTGTCCTACAACAACATCGTGGACACCCACGCGGCCCTCGAGGCCGCCGCGGGGCTCGCGCCCGGCGGCATCGCCATCATCAAACACACCAACCCCTGCGGCCTGGCCGTGGGCCCCGATCAGGCGGCCACCTTCGCCGCGGCCTGGGCTGGCGATCCCCTCTCCTCCTTCGGCTCGGTGATCGCCTTCAACACCCCCCTCGAGCTCGAGGCCGCCCGCTTCCTGAACCTGCACGCCGACAAGGTCCGTCAGCGCAAGTTCGTCGAGGTCATCGCGGCCCCGGACTTCGGTGACGGTGTCGTCGAGTATCTCCGGCGAAACAAGAACCTCCGCATCGTGCGATACACCCCGGAGCAGCTGACACAGCCCGAGGCGTGTCGCATGGTGCCCGGCGGCCTGCTGGTCCAGGACGCCGACACCGAGGACCTCGGCGAGCTGAAGCCCGTGACCCGGCTCGAGAAGCTCATCGACGCCGAGCTGCTGCGCTTCGGCGTGCAGGCCGTGCGCCAGGTCAAGTCCAACGCCATCGTGGTGGTCCGACGTCGCGACGACGGCGTGCTGCAGCTGCTGGGCATGGGCGCCGGCCAGCCCAACCGGGTCAACAGCACCCGCCTGTCCATCGAGCGGGCCCGGCTCAACCTCGAGCTCGAAGCCAAGCTGCTGGAGCTGGATCCTGTCCAGCACATCCAGCGGGAGCTGGGCCGCGCCTACCTGGTCTCCGACGCCTTCTTCCCCTTCCCCGACAACGTGGAGGTGGCCGCCGACGCCGGCATCCGCCACCTCTTCCAGCCCGGCGGGTCCATCCGCGACAAGGCCGTCATCCGTCGCTGCGACGAGCTCGGCCTGTCCATGGTCTTCACCGGCCTCCGCCACTTCAAGCACTAGTCACCAGCCCCCCGATCACCTTGGAGCCTACGATGAACACCCTCAACGACTTCTCCATCGGCCAGCTGAACTACCTGCACCGCGGCAAGGTCCGCGAGATCTATGCCCACGGGCACGATGCGCTGCTGATCGTCGCGACCGACCGCCTGTCGGCCTTCGACAAGGTCCTCGACTCCCCCATCCCCGGCAAGGGCGCCGTGCTGTCGTCCCTGGCCGCCTGGTGGTTCGAGCAGACCGCCGACATCGTGCCCAACCACATCCTGCGGGTCGTGGACCCCTCCGCCTGCCTCGTGAAGCGCTGCGATCCCATCAAGATCGAGGTCATCGTGCGCGGCTACCTCTGCGGCTCCATGTGGCGTCGCTACAAGGCCGGCGAGCGCAGCTTCGAGGGCCACACCCTGCCCGACGGCATGACCGAGAACGCGCAGCTGCCCAACCCCATCGTCACGCCCACCACCAAGGAAGCCATCGACCGCCCCATCTCCCCGGCCGCCATCGTCAGCGAAGGCTGGACCACCCAGGAGCTGTGGGACCGGATGGAGACCACCGCCCTGAAGCTCTTCTCCCGGGGCACCCGGATCCTGGGCGAGAAGGGCATCATCCTGGTGGACACCAAGTACGAGTTCGGGCTGCTCGACGGCGACCTGCTGCTCATCGACGAGATCCACACCCCGGACTCCTCCCGCTTCTGGCCCGCGGACTCCTGGCGCGCGGACCCCGTCAACGCCGTGCAGCTCGACAAGGAGTTCGTGCGCAAGTGGCTGCTGGCGAACAAGGTCGGCGGCGTGGTGCCCAGCGCCCTCCCGGACGAGGTGGTCGCCGAGACCACCCAGCGCTACCGCGAGATCTTCGAGCGCATCACCGGCAAGGCCGCTCCCGCCCTGCCCCGGGACGCCAGCAACCGCCTCTACCGCAACCTGGTCAACCAGGGTGTCATCAAGGAAGGCTTCGTGGTCATCATCATGGGCTCGCCCATCGACGAGCCCCACTGCTCCAAGATCAAGGGCATGATCGAGGCCTACGACATCGCCAGCCACATGCGGGTGGTCTCCGCCCACAAGAACGGCGAGCGCATCCTGGGGATGGCGGACTTCTACAACCGCGCCATCGAGCCGGGCGCCGTGATCGCCGTGGCCGGCCTGTCCAACGGACTCGGTGGCGCCCTGGCCGCCAACCTGGCCGTGCCGGTCATCAACGCGCCCCCGGTGGCGGATCGCTCCGACCTGATGGTCAACATCCACTCGTCCCTGATGATGCCCTCGAAGACCCCCGCCGCCACCGTGGTCAAGCCGGCCAACGCCGCGCAGTTCGCCCTGCGCAGCCTCAACCTGCCCAGCCTCAAGGCGCGCTTCGTCGCCGAGATCGAGGCCAACAAGGCCGAGATGATCGTCAAGGACGCCGAGATGCGGGGTCGCTAGCATGGACGCGATCTCTCCGCTGGACGGCCGCTACGCCGCCCGCCTCGAGCCCCTGCGGGCCTGCTTCTCGGAGCGGGCCCTGGTGGGGGCGCGGGTCGAGGTGGAGCTGCGCTACCTGCGCCTGCTCCACCAGCGCGGGCTCTTCCCGCCCCTCGAGGCCGCGGAGGCCGCCCGGGTCGAGCAGGCCCTGTCGGGCGCGAGCGACGACGACTACGCCGCGGTCAAGGCCATCGAGGCCACCACCCGGCACGACGTCAAGGCGGTGGAGATCTTCCTGCGGCGCAAGCTGCAGCTCGCCCGCCCCCAGGCCATCCACTTCGGCCTGACCTCCGAAGACGTCACCAACCTGGCCTGGTCCCGGCTGTTCGACCGCTACCTCGAGGAGCAGCAGCTGCCCCTGCTGGACCGGCTGCTGGCCCGCCTGGTGGAGCTCGCCGAGCGCTGGCGGGACGTCCCCTTCCCCTCCCACACCCACGGCCAGCCCGCCTCCCCCACCACCGCGGGCAAAGAGCTGGCGGTCTTCGCCGGTCGCCTGCTGCGCCTCCGCAGGCAGCTGGCGGGTCACCAGTTCCTGGGCAAGCTCGCCGGCGCCACGGGCAACTACTCCGCCATGGTGGCCGCGTTCCCCGAGCACGACTGGGTCGAGCTGGCCGAGCAGCTGGTCGACGAGCTGGGCCTCGAGCACAACGTCCTGACCACCCAGGTCGAGGACCACGACAGCTACGCCCGTTGGTTCGATCTGACCCGCGGGGTCAACAACATCGTCATCGATCTGAACCGCGATCTGTGGGCCTACATCAGCCGCGACCTGTACCGCCAGCGAAAGGCGCCGGGTCAGGTGGGCAGCTCGACCATGCCCCACAAGGTCAACCCCATCAACTTCGAGAACTCCGAGGGCAACCTCGAGCTGTCGAACGCCCTGCTCACCCTGCTGTCCGACAAGCTCTGCAAGTCGCGGATGCAGCGGGATCTGTCCGACAGCACCGTCCAGCGCAACGTGGGCGTCGCCATGGGCCACGCCCACCTGGCCTGGCTCGAGTGCCTGCGGGGGCTCGACAAGATCGAGCTGGACGCCGAGGCCTGCGCCCGCACCCTCGAGGCCCACCCCGAGCTGCTGGGCGAGCCCATCCAGACCATCCTCAAGGTCGAGGGTGTGCCCGACCCCTACGAGCTGCTCCGCCAACACACCCAGGGCCGCGCGGTCAGCCGCGACGACCTGCTGGCCATGGTCGACGGCCTCGAGATCAGCGACGACGCCCGGGCGCGGATCCGGGCCCTCACCGTGCCCGGCTACGTCGGGCTCGCATCCCAGCTCACCGACCGCGTGATCGCGGCGGTCCGCGAGGAGATCGAAGCATGAACATCGCCGTCCTCGGCTCCGGTGGCCGCGAACACGCCATCGCGTGGAAGCTCGCGCAGAGCCCCATGGCGGGCACCGTCTACGTCATGCCCGGCAACGGGGGCACCGCCAACAACGTGGCGGTGGACCCCATGGACTTCGACGCGGTGGGCGCCGCCTGCCGAGAGCGCGACGTCGAGCTGCTGGTGGTCGGTCCCGAAGACCCCCTGGCCGCCGGCATCGTCGATCACTTCGCCGGATCGGATCTGAAGGTCTTCGGCCCCGGCGCCGCGGGGGCCCGCCTCGAGGGCTCCAAGGCCTGGTCCAAGGACTTCATGGCCCGCCACGGGGTGGCCACCGCCGCCTACGAACACTTCCCGTCCCCCCATGAAGCCCGCGAGTTCGCCAGAGCGCTGGGCGCCTGCGTGGTCAAGTACGACGGCCTGGCGGCGGGCAAGGGCGTGTTCGTCTGCCACAGCGCCGACGAGGCCCTCGAGGCCCTGGACACCGTGGCCGAGCGCTACGGTGCCGACGCCCCCACCGTGGTCGAGGAGCTGCTGATCGGCAACGAGGTCTCCATCCTGGGCCTCACCGACGGCCGGCACATCGCCTTGCTGCAGCCCTCCCAGGACCACAAGCAGCGCTTCGACGGCGACCAGGGCCCCAACACCGGCGGCATGGGGGCCTTCTGCCCCGTGCCTGCCTTCGACCTGGCCATGCTGGAGCAGGTCCGCGCCGCGGTGGTCGAGCCCACCCTCGCCGGCCTGCGGGCCGAGGGCATCCCCTTCCACGGCGTCGTCTACTTCGGCCTGATGATGTGCGCCGAAGGCCCCAAGCTGCTCGAGTACAACGTGCGCCTGGGGGACCCGGAGACCGAGGCCGTGCTGCCCGCGCTGCAGAGCGACCTGCTCGAGCTCATCCTGGCCTGCCTCGACGGCAGCCTCGCGCTGTACACCCCGCAGTTCGTGCCCGGCTACTTCGTGGACCTGGTCCAGGCCTCCGGCGGCTACCCGGGCAGCTACCCCAAGGGGATCGAGATCACCGGGCTCGACGAGCTCCCCGACAACGTGCTGGTGTTCCACGCCGGCACTCGGCGGGACGAGCAGGGCGTGCTGCGCACCTCCGGCGGCCGGGTGCTCAACCTGGTGGCCCACGGCACCACCCTCGACGCCGCCATCCAGCGGGTGTACGCGGCGGCGGAGCAGGTGCGCTTCGAGGGCAAGGTCCAGCGGGGCGACATCGGGCGCCGGGAGTGGCTGCGCTGATGGGTACACACCGCGTCGCCATCCTCATCTCCGGGCGGGGCTCCAACATGGTGGCCCTGGCGGAGCTGGCCCGCTGGGGGGTGGTCGCCGACTGCGCGGAGATGGTGGGGGTCGGGTCTAACAAGCCCGACGCCGCGGGCCTGGACAAGGCCCGCGCCATGGGGCTCGAGACCGTGGCCACCCCCTCCCGCGGCAAGCGCCGCTCGGTCTTCGATCGCGAGCTGTTGGCGCTGCTCGAGCCCTACGCGCCCGACTGGATCGTGCTGGCCGGCTACATGCGGATCCTGACTCCCCAGGTCGTCCGCCGCTACCCGGGTCGTATCGTCAACATCCACCCCGCCGACACCCGCGAGCACCAGGGCCTGCACGGCTACGACTGGGCGTGGGAGCATCGCCTGGACGCCACCAAGATCACGGTCCACGTCGTGGACGATGGCCTGGACACCGGCCCCATCCTTGCCCAGCGCGCCGTCGATCTGCGCGGCGCGGAGAGCCTCGACGACGTGGAGCGTCGGGGGCTCGCGGTCGAACACGGATTCTATGCGGAGGTCCTCCGGGACCTGTTCACGGGCGCCATCGACGCGCCAAAGGTTGCCTGACATGTGCGGAATCATCGGCATCATCGGTCAGAAGAACGTCTTCCCGGACCTGCACGCGGGCCTGCTGGCCCTCCAGCACCGGGGCCAGGACGCGGCGGGCATCGTCACCTTCAACAACGCCTTCAGGCTGAAGAAGGGCCTGGGCATGGTGAGCACGGTCTTCGGCCAGCGCCACCTGCCGCGGCTGGCGGGCCCCATCGGCCTGGGCCACGTGCGCTACGCCACCCAGGGCAACAACGAGGAGCTCGACGCCCAGCCCATGGCGGTGAACTTCCCGCTGGGCATCGCGATGGTGCACAACGGCAACGTCACCAACTTCAACCAGCTGAGGCGCAGCCTGTACCAGGACAACCACCGCCTGGTGCAGACCACCTGCGACGTCGAGCTGATCCTCTACGCGCTGGCGGCCGAGCTCGAGACCAAGAACCTCTCCAAGATCTCCGTCGATGAGATCTTCGAGTGCGTCACCGCGGTCCAGGCCAAGGTCCAGGGCGCCTACTCGGTCATCGCGCTCATCGCGAACGTGGGCATGGTGGCCTTCACAGACCCGCGGGGTATTCGGCCGATGGTCATGGGTCAGCGCTTCGACGACGACGGCCCCGCCTACGCCTTCGCCTCGGAGACCAACGTCTTCGACTACCTGGGCTTCGAGACCCTGCGCGACGTGAAGGCCGGCGAGGCCGTGTTCATCGACATGGACCGCCAGGTCCACACCCGCATCTGCCTGGCTGAGAAGCCCGCGTTCTGCGTCTTCGAGTACATCTACTTCGCCCTCGAAGACTCCGTGCTCCACGGCCGCACCGTGGCCGGCGAGCGGGTCCGCATGTCCCGCCCCCTGGGCGCCACCTTCGCCAAGCACGGCCTGAAGCCCGACATCGTCATCGACGTGCCCTCGTCGGCCTACTTCTTCGCCTCCGGCATGGCCGAGACCATCGAGGCCCCCTACCGGCGGGGCCTGGTGAAGAACCCCCACATGGGCCGCAGCTTCATCAACCCCACCCAGGAGAGCCGCGAGCGCACCGTGCGCCAGAAGCTCAACCCCATCAAGGACGTCATCGCCGGCAAGAAGATCGCCGTGGTGGACGACTCCATCGTGCGCGGCACCACCTCCCGCCACATCGTGAAGATGCTCGAGGAAGCCGGCGCGGCCGAGATCTACTTCGTCTCCGCCTCGCCCCCGTTCCAGCACCCCTGCGTCTACGGCATCGACATGTCCATCAAGCGGGAGATGATCGCGTCCAAGTACAGCGTGAAGCAGATCGCCCGCTACATGGGCGCCAAGACGGTCGTGTACCAGCAGCTCGAGGACCTCAAAGAGCTGTACAAGGACCTCCCCTGCTGCTTCGCCTGCTTCTCGGGCGAGTACCCCACCGACCTGTCCGCCAGCCAGCTGCAGGAGATCGAAGAGGAGAGGGTATGCTCCAAGAACAAGTAGAGACCGTCGTCATCCTCGACTACGGCGGCCAGTACACCCACCTGATCGCCAAGGCCGTGCGCGCCCTGGGCGTCTACAGCCGCATCGAGCAGCCCGAGACCTTCCGCCCTGGCGAAGACAAGCTCGTGGGTATCGTGCTCTCCGGCGGACCCAACTCGGTCTACGAGCCCGGGGCCCCCCAGCTGCACTTCGACCCCATCGCGGTCGACGTCCCCATCCTCGGCCTCTGCTACGGCCACCAGCTGCTGGCGCGGGCCGTGGGCGGCGAGGTCCACGGCGAGGGCGAGGGCGAGTACGGCCTGGCCGAAGCCCGCTGCTCCGACGAAGGCGCGCTCTTCCGCGGCCTCACCCCGGTGCAGCCGGTCTGGATGAGCCACCGCGACCGGGTCACCAAGCTCCCCGAGGGCTGGAAGATCACCGCGTCGTCTCCCTCCCTGCCCATCGCGGCCTTCGAGTCTCCGGATCAGCGCATCTTCGGGCTGCAGTTCCACCCGGAAGTCAGCCACACGATCCACGGCGAGGCCATCCTCGACAACTTCCTGTCCCGCTGCACCAACCAGCGTGACTGGGACCCGGGCTCCTACACGGATCTGCTCGTGCGCCAGGCCCGCGAGCAGGTCGGCGAGCGCGACGTCTTCCTGCTGATCAGCGGCGGCGTGGACTCCCTGGTCACCCTGGCCCTGCTCATCCGGGCCCTGGGCCCCGAGCGGGTGCACTCGCTGCACGTGGACACCGGCTTCATGCGGCTGGGCGAGTCGGCCCAGATCATGGACTACCTGGTGGAGCTGGGGTTCACGAACCTGCGCCTCGCCGAGGCGGAGTCCCGCTTCCTGGCGGAGCTCGACGGCGTGGTGGAGCCCGAGGCCAAGCGCCACATCATCGGGCGCCTGTTCGTGGACGTGGTCAACGACGAGGTCCGCGGCTTGGACATCTGGGCCCAGGACCGACCTTCGGCGGTCCCGGGCAGCAACGTTCGAACCGATGGGTCCGAAGGCCCCACGGCTCAACGTCGCGAGTGGGTTCTCGCCCAGGGCACCATCTACCCGGACTCCATCGAGTCCGGCGCCACCGCCAACGCCGCCACCATCAAGACCCACCACAACCGGGTCAGCGAGATCCAGGCCCTGATCGAGGCCGGGCGGGTGGTGGAGCCGCTGCTCGATCTGTACAAGCACGAGGTCCGCGACGTGGGCCGCGAGCTGGGCCTGCCCGACCACCTGGTGGATCGGCACCCCTTCCCCGGTCCGGCGCTCGCCATCCGGGCCCTGTGCACCGACCAGGCGGAGCCCCCCGCCGGCTACGATGACGACGCCGAGGAGCTCTCCGCCCTGGCCGAACGCTTCGGGATGCGCGCCGCGGTGCTGCCCGTGCGCTCGGTGGGGGTCCAGGGCGACGCCCGCACCTACGAGCACCCCGCCGCCATCTGGTACCCCGACGCCCGCGATCCCGACTGGGAGGCCATCCAGGCCTGCGCCTCGGAGCTGGTCAACCGCTTCCGGCACCTCAACCGGGCCGTGTTCGTGCCCGGCGGCCAGGATCCGACCGGGCTGGCGCTGCGCCCGACCACCCTCACCCGCCAGGGCATGGACCTGCTGCGCGACGTGGACCACATCACCCACGAGCTCACCAGCCACTGCCTGCAGATCTGGCAGATGCCCGTGGTGGCGCTGCCCCTGTTCGACGCCGCCGGGGCCCAGGCCTTCGTGCTGCGGCCGGTCTGCTCCCGGGACGCCATGACCGCCGACTTCTATCGCATGGACCCGCGCCTGCTCGAGCGGGTGGTGGCCGCGGTGGGTGTCATCGACGGCGCCGGGATGCTGCTGTACGACGTGACCACCAAGCCTCCGGGGACCATCGAGTGGGAGTAGACATGCGCATCGCCAACGCACGCTGGCTGGACCCGCGGGGTGACTGGATCGACGGCGTCATCGACGTGGTCGACGGTCGCCTGAACCTGCTGCCCGGGGCCATCGCCCCGGCGGGTACCGCCACCATCGACGCCGCCGGCAAGCTGGTGCTCCCCGGCTTCGTGGACCCCCACGTCCACCTGCGGGAGCCGGGGCAGATCTACAAGGAGGGCGTGCGCAACGGCACGAAGGCCGCCATCGCGGGCGGCGTGACCACCGTGCTGGCCATGCCCAACAACAAGCCGCCCACCTCCACCGCGGCGCGCCTCGAGGCCAAGCGCGCCCGCTTCCGCCGCAAGAGCCTGGCCAACTGGGGCATCTTCCTGCAGGCCACCCCCAGCCGGACGCAGCTGGCGGAGGCTCCGCAGATCGCCCCGGGCATCTGCGCGCTCAAGGTCTACATGGCCAAGTCCTCGGCCCACCCCGGGGTGAACCGCCCCGAGGATCTCGAGGCGCTGTTCCGGGCCTGGCCGGTGGTGGCCATCCACGCCGAAGACGACACCTGCTTCTGCGACGGCCCCTTCGACATGCGCAACATCGCGCACCACGTGCACCGACCCCGGGGCTCCATCCAGACCGCCCTGGCCAAGATCGAGGGCTGCCTGCGCGCCCTCGAGCCGGGTGAGCGGCCGCGGGTGATCATCCTGCACGCCGCCACCATCGACGAGGTCACCTGGCTGGCGCGCATGAAGGCCGACGGCTTCGACGTCCACGGCGAGACCTGTCCCCACTACCTGCTCTTCACCTCCGAAGACCAGATCGCCCGGGGCGGCGTGCTCAAGTGCAACCCTCCCATCCGCGGTCCCCTGGATCGCGAGGCCCTGCGCGACGGGCTGAGCCGCGGGCTGATCGACTTCCTGGCCACCGACCACGCCCCCCACGCCCCGGAAGAGAACGCCAAGCCCGACACCCCGCCGTCGGGCATCGCCGGCATCGAGTGGCTCTGGCCGCTGCTGCTGCACGCCCGGGACGCCGGTTGGATCGCCGACGCTCAGCTCACCCGTGCCGCCTGCGCCGCCGCCGCCCACTGCTACGAGATCCCGGGCCGAGACGGCATCATCGACGGCAACGCCGCCGATCTGGTGCTGGTCGAGCGCGCCCCCGACGAGCCCTTCGGGCCGGTGATCACCAAGGCCGGCCTGGCCCCCTTCGCGAGCACTCCGCTGGCCTGGCGGGTGCGCTCCACCATCGTCAACGGAACCCTCTGCTACCACCACGGACGCTTCACCGGGGCCTGCGGGGCCCAGGAGGTCTACACACCATGAGCTATCAGGACGATCTGGTCCGCCTGCTGGTCGACGCTGGCGCCCTTCGCTTCGGGGACTTCACCCTGAAGTCCGGCGCCAAGTCCCCATTCTTCGTCAACCTCGGTGATGTGGCCACCGGCGATCAGCTCGCCGGGCTGGGGGCCATCCTGGCCCAGGCGCTGGTGCAGCACTTCCCCCTCTGCAATCACCTGTTCGGCCCGGCCTACAAGGGCATCGTGATGGCCTCGGCCGTCGCCCAGGCCGCCTCGGTGGAGCTGCAAAAAGACCTCCCCTTCTGCTACGACCGCAAGGAGACCAAGGCCCACGGCGAAGGCGGCTCCTACATCGGACGGATGCCCAAGGACGGCGACCGAGTCGTCGTCATCGACGACGTCTACAGCACCGGCGGCACCAAGGTCGAAGCCGTCAAGCGCCTTGGTGCCGACTTCGGCGTCGAGCCCATCGGCATCCTGGTGGCCGTGGACCGCCGCCCCCGCGGCGTGGCCCTGGACCCGGCGCTGCCCCCAATGGCCTCCATCGTCGATCTGCCCTTCCTGGTGGACTGGCTGGCCCGCAACGACCCCGACCACTTCGGATCGGTCCTTCGCTTCTACGAGGAGGGAGCATGAGCAAGCGCTGGAGCATCGTCCCCGCCCTGGACGTCCTGGATCTCGACCGCATGGAGCGCGTGGTGGCCGCCCTGGCCGATCACCCCTTCGTGCACGGCTACAAGCTGGGCTTCTCCGTGGGGCTCACCCACGGCCTGCCCAGGGCTGTGGAGCTCATCCGCAAGCACAGCGACAAGCCGGTGATCTACGACCACCAGAAGGCCGCCACCGACATCCCCGCCACCGGCAAGCTCTTCGCGAGCGTGATGGCCAACGCCGGCATCGACGAGGTCATCCTCTTCCCCCAGGCCGGCCCCGTCACCCTGCGGGCCTGGATCGAAGCCTTGCACGAGCAGGGGCGCAAGGTCATCGTCGGCGGCGCCATGACCCACCCTGGCTACCTGGACGCCGAAGGTGGCTTCCTGCTCGACGCCGCCCCCGAGCGCATGTACGGCATCGCCCGCGAGGCGGGGGTGCGGGCCTTCGTCATGCCCCTGACCAAGCCCGACATCGCCCGTGCCGCGGCCGAGGCCGCCGGGGTGACTCCAGACATGGAGGTCTACAGCCCCGGCTACGGCAAGCAGGGCGGAGATCCCGGCCGCTTCCCCTTCTTCCAGCACCACCACGTCATCGTGGGCCGCGCGCTGCTGGGCGCCGACGACCCGGCCGCCTGGGTCAGCGAGCAGCAGGCGCTGCTGGGGGCCATCACATGAAGCGGGACCTCATCTCCATCAACGACCTCGAGCGGGCGGACATCGAGCGCTACCTGGCTCAGGCCGCAGCCATCGAGCACGTGCCGCGGATGGAGAAGCTCGACATCCTGCGTGGCTACATCCTGCTCGAGATGTTCTTCGAGCCCTCCACCCGCACCAAGCTGTCCTTCGAGGCCGCCATGCGGCGGCTGGGCGGCGACGTGATGGGCTTCTCCGACGTCTCCACAACCTCGGTCAAGAAGGGCGAGAGTTTCCGGGACACCATCCGCACCGTCGAGCAGTACTCGGACATCCTGGTGTGTCGCCACGCCAAGGAAGGCACCGCCCGGCTGGCCGCGCAGACCTCGAAGCTGCCGGTGCTCAACGCCGGCGACGGCACCAACCAGCACCCCACCCAGACCCTGCTGGACATGTACACCATCCAGAAGTTCTTCGGGCGGGTGCAGGATCTGAAGATCTGCCTGGCGGGCGACCTGCGCTACTCACGCACGGTCTACTCCCTGCTCAAGACCCTGATGATGTTCGAGGGCAACGAGTTCCTGCTCTGCTCCCCCGAGTCCCTGCGGGTGCCCGCGTACCTCAAGTACGACGAGGACGGCAAGCGGCAGTCCTTCGTCGAGACCGACGATCTGGCCGCGGCGGTCCGCAACTGCGACGTGCTGTACGTCACCCGCATCCAGAAGGAGCGCTTCGCCGACATCGTGGAGTACGAGAAGGTCAAGAACGTCTTCGAGCTCGACGCCTCCATGCTCGAGGGCGTGCGGCCCCACATGAAGGTCCTGCATCCGCTGCCGCGGGTCAACGAGATCGCCCCCGATGTCGATGGCACACCCCACGCTGGCTACTTCGAGCAAGTCTACAACGGCATGATCATGCGCCAGGCCATCCTGATGCATCACCTGGGGGTGACGCTGTGACTCCGACCAACCAGCACCTGCTGATCCCCAAGATCGAGTCCGGTGTGGTCATCGACCACATCCCGGCGGGCCTGGGGCCCCGGATCGTGGAGCTCATCCACGCCCACGAGGGCCTCGAGACCGCCATGGTCAGCCTGGGCCTGAACTACGGCAGCACCAAGATGGGCGCCAAGGACATGGTCAAGCTCCACGAGCACCCCCTCCCCGCCTCGGTGCTCGAGCAGATCGCCCTGGTGGCCACCGGGGTGACCATCAAGCGGGTCGAGGGCTTCGACGTGGTGGAGCGCATCGTGGTCCAGCCGCCGCGGGAGATCGCCGCCTTCGCGGTGTGCCGCAACCCCAACTGCGTCACCAACACCGAGCCCGGCGTGACCACCCACTTCACCGCCGTGGACCCCAAGGCCCGCAAGTTCCGCTGCGGCTACTGCGAGCGCGTGTTCCGCCTGCGTGACATGCAGTTCGTCCAGCCCCGCACCGCCTGGGGCCAGGGCTGCCGATGACGGCCCGGCGGGGATGGTCCTGGCTGGCCCTGCCCCTGCTGTGCCTGCCTGGCACGGTCGCGGCGAGCCCCTACTGCCACAGCTGCGCCGAGGGTGGCGAGGCCATCGCCGACGCCACGCGGGCGTTCACGGCCGAGGTGGTGTCCTTCGACAGCCACCACTGGACCGCCGAGGTGAAGGTCGATGAGGTGTTCCTGGGCGACGTCGCCGAGGAGACGGTCACCCTCGGGCCGAACCCCATGTCCTCCTGCCACCCCAAGCACCTGGAGATCGGCAGCCGCTGGCTGGTCCTGGCCGGCGAGGCGGTGAAGCTCCCGACCTGTACCAGGGCCCTGGTGTCGCTCGACGACGACGGCGCGGCCGAGCTGCTCGCCTCGCTGCAGCCGCTGCTGGCCGACCACGAGCGCTGGGCCCGGGCAGACGCGGACGCCCTGATCGCCGCGTTCGAGGGTGCGGGCAGCGAGACCCGCGAGGCCATGCAGGCCCGGGTCGCTACCCGTGACGACCCCCAAGCCGAAGCCTTCTGGACGAAGCGCCTGGAGACCGACCCCAGCACCGTGCTGATCACGGCCGGGGCCGACGGTCTCGTCGCGGCCGCCAGCGACGAGACCCTCAGGGGACTCGTGAGCACCCTCGGTGCGCACCCGTTCTCGGACGAGATCATCCTGCGCGCCCTCGAGCGTCGACGGCCCGCGGGTGGCGAGGCGATCGCCGACGCCCTGCTGGCCGAGGTCAGCCTCTCCCCCGAGCTGCGCGGCAAGCTCTGTGACGCCGTGGCGCAGGCGAGCGAGCTCGACGACGCTCGGCGTGCGGCGCTGCAGTCCGCTTGCCCCGCGTTGGCCCTGCCGGCCGACGCGCAGGTCCCTCCGGCCCCGGAGTCCCCATGAGCTCCCCTTCCCTCGCCACCTCCATCGCGGGGGTTCCCCTCGAGCGCCCCTTCGTGTTGGCCTCGGGCATCCTCGGGGTGTCGGCCTCATCCATGGCCTTCGCGGTGGACCACGGCGCCGGCGCGGTGACCACCAAGTCGGTGGCCTGGGCCCCGCGCAAGGGCCACGCCAACCCGGTGGTGGCGCCCTTCGAGCACGGTCTGATCAACGCGGTGGGGCTGTCGGGCCCCGGCGCGGCGTACATGGCTGGCGAGGTCCATGCCTATCGGGAGCGCTGCGACGCCCCGATCCTGGTCTCGGTCTTCGGCGCTGATCCCGACGAGTTCTCCCGGGTCACCCGCGAGCTCATCGAGGCCCGGCCCCACATGATCGAGGTGAACGTCAGCTGCCCCAACGTCAGCTCCGAGTTCGGGGTGCCGTTCTCGGCAGACCCGGTGGCCACCGCCGAGATCACGGCCGCGGTGGTCGAGGCGGCGGGGGACATCCCCGTGGCGACCAAGCTGAGCTTCCACTGCCCGTCGCTCCAGGTCATGGCCCGGGCGTGCGAGGACGCCGGCGCGGCCGCCATCACGGCCATCAACACCATCGGCCCCGGCATCGTCATCGAGCCCGGCTTCCGCAGGCCGGTGCTCACCAACACCATCGGCGGTGTGTCAGGGCCGGGCATCCTGCCCCTGGCGGTCCGCGCCGTGTGGGAGGTCCGCAAGGGCTGTGGCCTGCCCATCATCGGCACGGGCGGGGTGGAGACCCTCGACGGAGCTCTGCAGATCCTCATGGCGGGCGCGTCCGCCGTGGGTGTGGGCACAGGCCTGTGGCGCCACGGCGCGGGCTTGATGGACAGCTTGAATCAGCAGCTGACCGACTGGCTGGCCGCGGAAGGCTGCGCTTCGATCACCGAGATCATCGGGGTGGCGCATGGCTGAGATCCCCACCATGGGCCACAAGGCCCTCCCGATCCTCGAGATCATCGAGCACGGCCCGGAGACCAAGAGCTTCCTGCTGCCGGAGCCCTTCCCGGCCTCGGCGCCCGGCCAGTTCGTCTTCGCCTGGCTGCCCGGCCTGGGGGAGAAGCCCTTCTCCATCTCCGAGCACCACGACGGCGCCATCGAGCTGACCGTCAAGGCCCTGGGCCCGTTCTCTCGGGCGATGATGGACCTCGCGCCCGGCGACAAGCTGGGGGTGCGCGGCCCCTACGGCTCGGCCTTCGACGTGCCCGGCCCCGCGGTCCTGCTCGGCGGCGGCATCGGCATCGCCCCGATCCGTTTCCTGGCTCGGCAGCTCGAACGCGCCGGTCGCTCGGCGCCGATCCTGCTGGGGGCCCGCAGCCGGGACGAGCACGTGTTCGTCGACGACTTCGAGCGCCTCGGCGCCCAGCTCGCCACCGACGATGGCTCACTGGGCCACCACGGCTTCGTCACCGAGCTGCTGGGCGGCCTGCCCATGCCGCCGGACACCACCCTCTGCGCCTGCGGGCCCGAGCTGATGCTGGTGGGGGTGCGGCGCATGGCGACCAAGCTGGAGCTGCCGGTGCAGCTGTCCATGGAGCGCTACATGAAGTGCGGCCTGGGCATCTGCGGTCAGTGCTGCATGGACGGCAGCGGCGTGCGCTGCTGCGTCGAGGGCCCCGTGCTGGATGACGCGCTGCTGGCCGGCATCACCGAGCTGGGGCAGGCCCACCGGGACGGCACCGGGCGGCGCTGACACATCGCGACACGCTCCTATGCGTCTGCGGCTATACTCTCGCAAGGGAGGTTGTCATGGACGTGACTCGGACTGTGCTGTGTGTGATGGTGGTGACCCTGGCGGTGGGCTGCAAGCACCCGCTGTGGGGGCCAGGCAAGGACGACACCGCGGGGGTGGACTGCGACACCCCCAGCGACGAGGTCTGCGACGGCATCGACAACGACTGCGACGGCGAGGTCGATGAAGCCGACGCGATCGACGTGGGTGACTACCCCTGGTTCGCCGACGTCGATGGCGACGGCTACGGCGTGGATTCTTCCGTCGTGTTCCAGTGCAACCAGCCGGACGGCTACGTCCCCGAGGCCGGCGACTGCGACGACGACGACCCCAGCCTCCACCCCCACACCTGGTGGTACGCCGACGCCGACGACGACGGCTATGGGGACCCCGATGACGCCGAGCAGCAGTGCCATCAGACCAGCGATCACCCGGTCCGTGACAACACCGACTGCGACGACACCCGGGACGACGTGAACCCGGGTGAAGAGGAACAGTGCGACGAGGTGGACCACAACTGCGACGACGACCCAGGCGCGTACGACATGGACGACGACGGATGGTGGACCTGCGAAGGCGACTGCGACGACCAGGACCCCACCATCCACCCCGGTGCTGACGAGACCTGCGACGGCGTGGACAACGACTGCGACGAGCAGATCGACGAGGACCACGCCGAGGACGCCACCACCTGGTACCTGGACTACGACAACGACGGCTACGGCCAGGACAGCGAGACCCACAACCAGCTCGCCTGCGAGCAGCCCGACGGCTTCGTCGCCGACAACACCGACTGCGACGATCTGGACGCCACGGTCCACCCCGGGGCGAAGGACCCGCCCGGCGACGGCATCGACAGCGACTGCGACGGTGAAGACGGCTGAGGCGACGGGCGGAGCGGGGTCGAGTGACGAGACACACCGCGACACCGTTCACATGCATCGTCGGCTATACTCCCGTCAGGGAGGTCTTCATGGACGTACGACACGTGGTCTCTGGTGCTCTGGTGATGGGAAGCTTGCTGCTGTGCTCCTGCGGCGAGGACGGCGACAAGGAAGACACCGCCAGCGTGGACTGCGACAGCCCCCGCGACGAGGTCTGCGACGGCATCGACAACGACTGCGACGGCCAGATCGATGAAGCCGGCGCGCTGGACGAGGGGGCGTGGTACGCCGACGTCGATGGCGACGGCTACGGCGTGGACAGCTCCGTCACCTACGCCTGCGACCAACCCTCCGGCTTCGTCGCCGAGGGTGGCGACTGCGATGACGACGATCCCGCCATCAACCCCGAGACCTGGTGGTACGCCGACGCGGATGCCGACGGCTATGGGGACCCCGATGACGGTGTCCAGCAGTGTCTGCAGACCAGCGACTACCCAGTCGACGATGACACCGACTGCGATGACAGCCGCGACGACATCAACCCCGGTGAGGAAGAGCGCTGCGACGAGGTCGACCACGACTGCGACGGCGACGACGGCCGGCGGGACAACGACGGCGACGGCTACTGGGGCTGCTGGGACGACTGCGACGATGACGACCCCACCGTCCACCCCGACGCCGAGGACACGCCGGGCGACGGCATCGACAGCGACTGCGACGGGGATGACGACTGAACAGCGTGCGGGAGCACGTGAAGGGTCCTCTACGTGGTCGCTGGGGCGACCCGATACCGCGTCGCCCTCCCCTTCCCCACCCGCTCCACGGCCCCTTCCACCTGCAGACACCGCAAGGCCATGTTCAGGGATGAGCGGCTGATCTCGAGCTGCCGCTCCAGCTCCCTCGGCGCCACGGGCTCGCCGCCGGACAGGCACTGCAGCACCCGCTCGCGCAGGGTGGGGCCGACCCCGGAGCAGCGAGTGGGCGTCTCGCGCATCGAGGGCAGGAAGCAGGGCGCTGGCTCCACGACGCGAACATGCAGGCGGGGGTCGAAGCCCACGACACCGTCGCGGACCCGGATCAGCTCGCTGCTGGCGCCGCCCTGCTGGGCCAGCCAGCGACGCAGGCGGTGCACGGTCACGTGGACCTTGCCCTCGTGTACCAAGGGATTGTAGCGCCCGTCCCACACCGCCTCGAACAAGGCCGCGACGGGCAGCTCGAAGCGGGGCTGGGCCAGGATGGTCTCGAGCATCCGGTGCAGCACCGGGTGGGCGTGGGGCTCGTGGGGTCCCACACCCGACAGCAGCAGCACCCCGCGGGCCCGGTCCCAGTACACATCCGCGGCCAGGCAGCGGGCGGGCGGGACCCAGAGCCGCGCCAGGGGGACCTCGCCCACCCCGTCGCGGCTGCGCTCCAGGAGCGTGGTGTCTCGCACCGAGCGCGCCCCCCAGGTCTGCAGGCGCTCGAGCAGGGTCAGGCGATGCAGGTAGTACGGGATCTGGTAGCGCCAGGTGGCCCGCCGAAACGCCTCGAGATCCTCCGCGAAGCGCGCCGCGGGCGCGGTCTGCACGATGGTGAACAGCAGGCCGCAGGTCAGCGCCGCGTTGTTCAGGGCCTTGTAGAAGCCCATCAGATCGTTGGCGTAGCGGTAGGCGTCGTCGTAGCGGGCCTCGATGAGGGCCAGCTCCATCCGGGCGCGGGTGCGGAAGCCATCCAGGGGGCTGTGGGCATCCGGTGCGTGGGGGGGCCAGCGGGCGTGGATGGCGTTGGCGTCCTCGAGCAGCTCGCAGTGCGCGTAGGCGGTGGCCAGGTTGGGCTCCATCATGGTGAGCGTGGCGTCCAGGCCGTAGCGCTCGCCCAGGGCCCATGCGTCGAGCATCAGGTCCAGGGCCCGCGGGAAGCGGTACTGGAAGGCCGCCATGCGCGACTCGAAGCGCAGCATGAGCTGGTAGCGCTGAGGCGCGGCCTGGGCGTGGCGTTGCTTCCAGGCCTCGATGATGCCCTGGGCCTCCACGTGACCCCCGCTCAAGGCGAGCCCCAGCAAGGCGAAGGTCACCGCCTCGAGGCACTCGACGTGATCCAGAAACCAGCCGCTGGCGCGGGCCAGATCCACCCCGCGCTTGATCTCTCCCCGGAACACGCAGTTGGCGACCTCGGTGGCGCAGGTCTGGGGGTCCTCGGCGCCGATGCTCTTCAGCCGCTGCACGGCCGCCGCCGAGGGCGGGGACACGGTGAGGTGCAGCTCCGCCAAGGCGAGGTCGGGGTCCTGGACACCGTCCTCGCGCCAGCGCTTCAGCAGGGCCTTGCCCCGCTCGGCGAAGCCCAGGCGGGCGAAGAGCAGGGCGTTGCGGAGCAGCAGGTCCACCTCGCGGGCGCTGGGCTCGGTGCAGGCCTCGAGCTCCCGGAAGAGCGCGCGGGTGTCGGCTTCCTGGGTGTCCGGGGCGGTGCCTGGAGGTGGTTTGGGCATGGGGCCCCTTAATCTCACATTTCATGTAAGGGCAAGTAAGAGGTTTCGCCGGGGGACCAGCCATAGGGCATCTCACCGCTCTTCCATCCCGGAGTCCCCATGGCCCCCAGCCGCCTCGTCTGCCCCCCTTCCCTGCCGTTCCTGCTGCTGGCCCTGGGTGCTGTCGGCTGCGCGGTGCAGGACTACGACTTCGCGGTGCCCGGCCAGGGCGACGACACCACCTGGATCGAGCAAGCCGCCATGGAGCACCTGCGCGCCAACCAGGACCGCTACGGCGTCCGCGACGTGGACGACTTCGCCCCGCTGCGCATCTTCCGGGGCGAGCTGGGCATGGGCCACGCCCACGTGCAGCAGGCCGTCGATGGCGTGCCGGTGTTCGAGGGCCAGGCCATCGTGCACCTGACCGCCGACGGCCGCTTCGCGGGCATCACCAACGACCTGCACGCCGACATCGAGGTGGACACCACCCCCACCATGGGTGCCGACCAGGCCATCGGCACCGCGGTGGGGCACTGGGGCAGCTGGGACGCGCTGACCCGCGACCCCACGGCCTCCCTCACCATCCTGCGCCGCGACCACGGCGACCACCTGGCCTGGCAGGTCCAGCTCCACGCCGTCGACGGCAGCGACGCCTCGGCGATGCCTGTGATCTTCGTGGACGCCCACGACGGCTCCGTCCTGCGACAGTTCGACAACCTCCGCAATGGCACCGCCACCGGGACGGCCACAACCACCTACGAGGGCGAGGTGGAGCTGACGGTGTGGGAGTCCGGCGGCCGTTACCTGCTCGAGGACGCCGTGCACGGCGTGGGCACCTACACGCTGGGCGGCTCGAGCCCCCGCAACGGCAGCCAGTACGCCAGCCAGTCCACGCTCCCCGAGGACGACGACAACCGCTGGACCGACGCCGCCGATCAGGCGGCCATCGACGCCCACTACGCGGCCAGCAACACCCTGGCCTGGTACGCCGAGCGCTACGGGCGGGACGGCGTGGACGGCAGCGGAGGCCCCGGCGACCACAGCTCCGTGAGCGGCAGCGGGGAGCTCATCTCGGTCTACGTCAACTACGGCAACAACAGCACCCAGGCTTTCTGGGACGGCGAGCGGGTCACCCTGGGCGACGGCGACGGTCGCAACCTGGGTCTGATGACCGCGGTGGAGCTGGTGGCCCACGAGCTGACCCACGGGGTCACCCAGCACACGGCCAACCTGACCTACCAGGACGAGTCCGGTGCCCTCAACGAGGCGGTCTCGGACATCATGGGGGCCGGGGTCGAGGTCTGGCTCGATGGCGGCGTGAGCAGCGGCACCTGGCTGATCGGCGAGGACCTGTACACCCCGGGCACCGCCGGCGACGCCTTCCGCTACTTCGATGACCCGAGCCGGGACGGCCAGAGCCCGAACCACTACGACGACCTGTACCGGGGCAACCAGGACAACGGCGGCGTGCACACCAACAGCGGCGTCCCCAACCTGGCCTTCCACCTGATGGCCGCCGGCGGCAGCCACCCCAGCCGCGCCTCCCAGGAGGTGGTGGGCATGGGCATCGAGCCGGCGCTGGACGTCTGGTACCGGGGCCTGACCACCTACATGACCACGCGCACGGACATGGCCGCGGCGCGCACCGCCCTCATCCAAGCCGCCGAAGACCTCTACGGCGAGGACAGCCTCGAGCTGCTCGCGGTCGGGGACGCCTGGGCCGCCGTGGGTGTGGGCGACTACCTGACCGGCGAGGACGAGCCCGAAGACACCGGCGAGCCCCCCATCGAGGACACCGGGGAGCCCCCCGAGGACGATCCGGTGGACGACGAGCCCGGGGCCTGCGCCGGCTACCATGACCTCTACACGGGCAGCCTCGCCCGCACCGGCGACGCCGCCTGGGAGCCCGCGGGCTCCTTCTACCAGGCCGCCCCCGGCGTGCACCGCGGCTGCCTCGAGGGGCCCGCCGACGCGGACCTGGACCTCTACCTCTACATCTGGAACGGCCGCAGCTGGGTCGCCGTCGCCGGTTCCCGGGAGCGCGACTCCTTCGAGCAGGTCCAGTACAGCGGCCCCGCCGGCTACTACTCCTGGCTGGTCCACAGCCACGAGGGTGGTGGAACCTACGAGATCGGACTCACGCTGCCGTAGCTGTCAGCTGTCAGCTGTCAGCTCTCAGCTCCGCCCCGCCAGCCGCAGCGCACCTGGTGAACCAGCGACGGGGCGCCACGCCAACGTTCGCAGTCTCGCGGCGGCTTGGGCCCACCAGCGACGATGAAGCCCGCCGCAACGAGGCTGACAGCTGAAGGCTGACAGCTGACAGCTCACCCCAACACCAGCATCCCCAGCAACCCCGCCACGTTCAGCCCCATGTGAGCCAGGATCGCGGCCTCGAGCCCCCAGCGGCGGGTGATCCAGACCAGCCCGAGGCCGATGAGGAAGATCTGCACGAGCTTGATGCCGGGGGCGTCGGTCAGGCTCAGGTGCAGCAGGGCCCAGGCCATCGACGTGGTCACGGCGGCCACGAGCACGACCCAGGGACGCTCGCGTCCCAGCCTCAACAGGAAGCCCAGCAGGACCCCGCGGAAGGCGATCTCCTCGGCCACCGCGGCGTAGAGCCCCAAGGGGGTGGCGACCAGCGCCCGCAGGCCCGGGCCGGCCTCTGCCAACCCGGGGAAGTAGGCCTGCAGCAGCTCGATGGCCTTGCCGGTGTCGATGTCGAGCAGGTGGAAGAGCACCGACGACAGGACCCCAGCCGCCAGGCCGATGGCCAGCGCCACGAGCAGGCCACCGGCCCGCTGACCCCAGCGCTGTCCCAGCAGCGGGCCGTCGGGTCGCAGCCGGGACCACTCCTGGACGGCCACGCAGGTGATGGCGCTGTACCAGACCACGCGGATCACGGTGCCCACCAGCGCGCCCACGGTCACCCCGAACAGGGTCGCGCCTCGCATCACCCGCTCCATGCCCGGGTCGTCCATCATGGGGTTGCCCCCGAACAGCTCGCTGGGCTCGATGAAGACGATGGTGGTGATGTGCTGGGGGATCAGCAGCAGCAGCAGCAGCGCGCCGACGACCAGGCCCCGGCGCCAGTGCAGCTTCATGCTGTCGGCGTTCAGGGCCAGCACGACCACGATGACGCCCAGCACCAGCAGATCGACCCCGGCCTCCACGAGGCCCAGCAGCAGGAGCCAGGGTTCGCTGTGCACGGGCGCGCTAGCCCTTCAGGAGCTTCTCGATGTCCGCGAGCCGAGCCCGCAGCTCATCCAGCTGCTCCTTCGCGCCGTCGGCCGGAGCGCCCGGGGTGGGCGCCGGCTCGGGCTCCGGGGTTGGTTCGGGCGGTGGCGCGGGGGCGGGCGTGGGGGCTGCAGACGGGGCCGCCCCCGGGAAGCCGAAGGGGCTGCCCACACCGGGCATACCCGGCATGGAGCCCAGCTCGAACATGCGCTCGGCCTGATCGATCTGGTTGGACAGGAGCTGGAACCCGGCCACCAACTGCTGGTGCATGGTGCGCGCCCAGGGGTTGTTGCCGGTGGCGCGAATCATGCGCTGCAGCATGGCCACGGAGAAGAGATCGCCGCCGTGCAGCACCTCCATGACGACCTGCAGCAAGACCTCGCGGGTCAGATCCTCACCGCTCTTGGCGTCCACGACCTGGACCTTCTGCCCACCGCGGATGAGCTCGGCCAGCTGCTCGAGGTTGATGTAGCTGGAGCTGCTGGTGTCGTAGAGGCGGCGGTTTCCGTACTTCTTGATGGTGACCATCGGGCCCTCCTGACGGACCATGGTAGCGCTCCTGCCTCGCCAGCGCCAGCCCCCCTGCCGGAGCGCGGGCGGCGCGCGCCGGGGGACGGAAATGTCGCGTTGCAACAATTTCCTCTTGCCGCACTGCAGCATGGTGGGTAGAACTGCTGCGTGGCCGACAGAGCGTCGCGCCCTCACCCCAACAGGAGACAGCCATGATCGAGACCACCCGCAAGAACGCCCGCGCCCTCACCGAAGAGATGTTCGCCCTCCAGCACCAGCTCGCCGAGCGCCAGCTCGAGCAGAGCAAGCTGATGGAGAAGGTCGTCCTCGAGGCCCTCGAGACCAACCGCAAGAACGTCGAGCAGGCCCTGAAGGCCACCAACGAGCTCAACAAGAAGATGATGGAGATGGTCTTCCCCGTCGAGCAGGCCCAGGCCTAGACCATGCTCGCGCTGCTCCTCGCAGGCGTCGCCTTCGGGACCGTCGGGTTCGACCCGGCGGCCCCCGAGGCGCGCTTCACCGGCGAGGAAGCGCACACCCAGGACGGCGCCACCAGGCTGTGGTCCGCCGTCGAGCGCCACCGGGACCCCGACGGGACGCTCTTCTCGCAGGAGGAGTTCTCCTGGGCGCTCAGCTGGCCCGAGCAGGCCGACTGGGCCCCGTGGATCGCCACCTGCTTCGGCACGCCCCAGCCGGACTCGGGCAGCTTCCTGCTGCACATCGGCCCCGGCGAGGCGAGCGCCAGCGGCACCCCGGTGCTGCTCGTGCCCGGCGCCGGCGACAACGGCAGCCGGGCGTTTGTCACCCTCGCCGACCACCTGGACACCCGTGGCCGGCCGGTCTACGCCCTCACCTTCGCCCACCCCCACGGGGACCTGTCCATGCAGGCCGAGGTCGTGGCCGACGCCATCGCGCGCATCCGACACCGCACCGGGGCCGCGCAGGTCGATGTGGTGGGCCACTCCAAGGGCGGCATCTCCGCCGCGATCTACGCCTCCAACCACAGCGGCGCCCGCTGGGGGGACCCGGACTACGAGGCGGTGGGCACCCGCTACCGGGGGGATCTGCGCCGCCTGGTGCTGGTGGCCGCGCCCCTGGGTGGGCTGGACACGCCCTACCGATGGCCGGCCATGAACCTGGCGAGCCTCGAAGACCAGGCCGCCATCGCCCCGAGCTCCTGGTCCCTGCACTACCCCATGGGCACCGCGGTCCCCGCGGTGTACACCGACCTGCAGCGCCAGGATCTCATGCCGGATGAGGGGGATCTCTTCCCAGGCCAGCGCCAGCTGCTCGAGGCCCAGGATCACCCCCTGCCCGGCAGCCTGCCCTGGCTCGGGGCCTACGCGCTGCAGCCGGACTGGTGGACCAGCTACCACGGCGGCTGGGGCGCCTGGTCCTGGTCCGACGGCCTCGACGCCGCGGTCCAGGCCTCCGCGGGCGCCGACGGACGCTCCCTGCTGGAGCAGCTCGAGGACGCCGGGGTGGACCCGGCGATCGAGCTGCACCTGTTGGCCGGCGACAACCCGCTGGTTGTCACGGGCTGGGAGGCCTGGTGGGCGACCTGGTTCGATCAGGTCTGGTTCGACCTGGGCAGCGCCGGCAGCGACACCTGGGCCGCCATCGCCGCTGCCGCCATGGGCGACGGCCTGCTGCCCGCGGGCTTCGCCGAGAGCGATCTGCAGGGGCTGGCCTCAGGCAAGCTCGTGCTCGGGGAGATCAGCGGCCCCAGCGACGGCCTGCTCTTCACCGACAGCGCCCTTCGCAGCGCCACCCTCAGCTCCCGCGGCGCCGTGGTGGCCGGCACCCACACCGCCGATCTGGGGCACCTCGACCTGCTCTACGCGAGCCCCGAGACCGGCGCGCGCATGATGGCCGAGGCCAGCGAGCAGCCGGTGGAGAGCGGCTGGATGCACAGCCTGGGCGAGCGCTACGCCGCCGAGGACAGCGTCGGCTGGATCGCCGCGGCCCTGGCCGACGATCCCGCCGTGCTGGACACGGGCTGGCCCGGTGACACCGGGGACACCGGCCCGGTCACCGACGACAGCGGCTCCACCGAGAACGACGCACCCACGGACGGGGGCGAACACTGCGGCTGCGCCGCGGGCCCCGCGTCACTCCCCTTCATCCCCTTCCTGCTGGCGCTGGCCCCCCTGGTCCGTCGCCGCGACCCCACCCACCGAGGAACCGAACCATGCACATGAACGACGTCTGCGCCATCGTGACCGGAGGAGCCAACGGCATGGGCCGCTGCTTTGTGGAGCAGCTGCGCGATGCGGGCGCCAAGGTCTTCTTCTGCGACGTGAACCCCGAGGCCGTCACCGCCACCCAGGCCGAGCTGGACGTGCCAGGCACCGTGGCCGACGTCTCCAGCGAGGCCGACGTCGCCCGCATGTTCGACGAGGCCCAGGACGCCATGGGTCGTGTCAACGTGCTGATCAACAACGCCGGCATCATCCGCGACGGGCTGTTGGTCAAGAAGGATCGGAACACCGGCGAGCTCATCCCGCTGCCCAAGGCCAAGTGGGATCAGGTCCTCGCCGTCAACCTCACAGGGCCGTTCCTGTGCATGCGCGAGTTCGCCCAGCGGGTCATCGGTGGTGGCATCGACGCCAGCGTCGCGGTGAACATCAGCTCGGTGACCCGGGCCGGCAACATGGGCCAGAGCAACTACAGCGCCACCAAGGCCGGGCTCATCGCCGACACCACCCTGTGGGCCAAGGAGCTGGCCCGCTACGGCGTGCGCGTCGGCGCGGTGGCCCCCGGCTACATCGCGACCCCCATGGTCAGCTCCATGCGGCCCGAGGTGCTCGACAAGGTGCTGAAGCCCGTGCCCCTGCGCCGCCTCGGCGAGCCCGAGGAGATCTGGCAGGCCGTGCGCTTCGTGCTCGAGTGCGAGTACTTCACCGGCCGCGTGCTCGAGGTGGACGGGGGCCTGCGCCTCTGATCCGTCCTCGCCGGAGGCCCCGGAACGCGGGTATACATGGGGCATGGCCCCTGCTCGCCGCGCCGGACCGATCCTCGCCCTCGCCGGCCTGACCCTCCCCCTGATGGGGGCGGGCTTGTTCCTCGAGCTCCCCGACGGGGAGTCGGCGGGTGCCTGGGAGCCGGTGCTGCAGAGCGCGGGGCTGACCTGGGGCGCCGCCGACCATCCACCCCACGCCCGGCTGGTGGACAACGGCGGCGACGGCTGTGTGCTGCAGGTGACCTCATCCTGGGGCGCTGTGCACAGCGAGCAGGTCCCCTGCCCCGCCAGCGCCTCGGATCGCGAGGAGATCGCCGCGCTGACGGTGCTGATGCTCGAGCCGTTGCTCGCCCGGCGCACCATCGGCGCCGGTGGCGCGGCCGTCGGTGTCGCCGACCCCGCCATCGCCGCCGCCCCGACCAGCGAGCCCGGCCTGGACGACGAACCCTCGCCGAGCCTGGCCAGCGCTTCCGACATCGCCCCCGAGCCGCCGCCCCCCCTGTTCGAGGCCCTGCCGGGGAGCGCGCGCGCCACGGCCAGCATCCGCGCCGAGGCCGCCACCGCCGACACCACCACCGGGGCCTTGGATCCCGGCGGCGGCGCGCAGCGCGGTGACGCCCTGGGGATGACGCCGCCGCCCGCCCCGCCGCTGCCGACCCCGGGCACGACAAAGTTCAACCCGCTGTGCTTCTACACCGACTGCGCGGTCTCCTTCGACCGCGCCCGCTGCAGTCAGAAGGACGGCTGCTCCACCGCCGACAAGTGCCCGGACACCTACTGGCTGGACTTCGACCGCGACGGCTACGGCAGCCCCCAGACCTGCCTGTCCCTGGCCACCGAGCAGGGCGTCGGCGCCTGGGTCCAGAACGTCGGTGACTGCGACGATCGGCACTCGTCCATGCACCCCGGCGCCGAAGAGATCATCGGCGACGGGATCGACAACGACTGCGACGGCGTGGCACGCTAGCGATCTGCGCGCATGCGAGGGATCAAAACGGCCCCGAGCATCCACAACGCAGTTGAACACCGACCCTCGAGCCCTCATGGCCACCAGCTTTCCCAAGTGGGACCCCGCAGACGTCATCGGCGCCGCCGACGGCGACACCATCGCCTGGAACCGCCTGGCCGCCACCTGGGGCCCTGTGGTGCTGCGCTGGTGCAGCTTCATGGGAGGCGCCAAGGTCGATCCCGAAGACGCCGCACAGCAGGTCTTCGTGGTGGTCTGGCGCCGCCTGCACACCCTGCGGGACCCCCAGCGCTTCCCGTCCTGGATCTTCGGCATCACCCGCCGGGTGCTGGCGGACCAACGCCGCAGCGCCTGGACCCGTCGCTGGCTCCCCGGTGTCACCCCCGACCGCATCGACGCGAGCCCCAGCCCTGAGCGCAGCGCCGTCCAGAGCGAGCTGTCCCAGCGGGTCGCCGCCGCCCTCGACCGGCTCACGCCCAAGCACCGCGAGGTGCTGATCCTCTGTGATCTCCAGGGGCACACCATGCTCGAGGCAGCCGACATCATCGGCATCCGCCTCAACACCGCGAAGAGCAGGCTCATCCGCGCGCGCCTGCGCTTCAGCGAGATCGCTGCCGCCATGGGGCTCGACGCCTCGGGCAGCGAAGATCCCATCGAGGAAGCCGCGCGGGATGGCGTCATCCTGGCGTCGGAGAGGCAGCAATGAACAAGCGTCGCTGGCTCCTTCATGTCTTCGAGCGGGCCCACGAGCCCACTCCCCAGGCCGAGGCCCGCGTCCAGCGAGCCATCCGTGACAGCGTGCCCAGCGGCCAGACCAGCCAGGCACTGCTGCGCGAGCTCGAGGGCCCCGACGCCCTGCAGCAGCAGCGGCTCGTCGCGCGCATCGGACAGATCCCCGAGCGGCATCCCCAGCGCTGGCGCCTGCCCGTGAGCGCAGGTCAGCTCGCCCTGGCCGCCTCGGTGGCCGTGGGCACGACCCTGGTGCTCACCCACGCGCTCATCGATCAGCCCGAGCCCCTCGCCACCACCCTCGATGTCCAGACCGAGCCCGCGGACCTCGCCCCCTTCCCGGGCGTCCACCTGGCCTACAACGGCGGCTACGGTGAGCTCGGCGGCACGACCCGCTCCCCGGAGATCCAGTGGATCGCCGGCCAGCTCGAGGTCGAGGTCGAGCCCGACCGGGGCATCCAGCTGTCCGTGCACACCGAAGAGGCCACGGTCCGCGTCATCGGCACCGTCTTCACCGTCGAGCGCGAGGACGCCCAGACCACCGTCGGCGTGGAGCGCGGCAAGGTCGAGGTGACCTGCAGCGACGGTGAGGTGGTCGAGCTCACCGCGGGCAAGGACCACAGCTGCGCCTCCCTGTCCCCCAGCAAGCTCGCCCTGCGCGCCCTGCGCCTGCGGGAGCGCGGCGCGGCCCCCGACGATGTCCTCGCGGTGGTCGAGCGCGGCCTCGAGCACGCCACCCACGGCGACGCCGCCTGGAGCCACTTGAGCGTCCTGCGGATGCAGGCCACCGCCGACGCAGGCGACGCCGACCAGGCCCTCGCCTACGCCGAGCGCTACCTCGAGGCCGGGCACGCGCGCCGGCAGCTGGACGTCCTGCGCCTGGGCATGGAGCTCCACCAGGAGCCCTGCGCGCTCGCCATGGCGCACAGCGCGGTGCTCAGCTCCGATCAGGCCGCCCCCGCGGATCTCGTGAGCCTCTCCGACTGCAGCAGCGGCGACGACGCCCGGGCCCTGCTCGTGCGCGCCCTCGAGGCACCGGGCCTCGCGGTCCAGGAACGCGCCGCGGTGCAGGAGCGGATCGAACAGCTGCGCTGACGCGGGATCAGCGGGCCCGTAGCCCCTACTCGCAGCCGGTCGCCCCGGTGCACTCGAAGCTCTCGTCGGTGCCGTAGGCGTCGTAGCTCTCGTAGGCGATCATCAGGGTGATGTCGTCCGGGCTGTTGTCGCTCAGGCCGCCGCCCCAGTCGCAGAGATCCGACGACAGCGCGCTGTCGCTGTCGGTGATGAAGACGCCGCCACCGTAGTCGGCGCTGTTCTCGAGGAAGCCGAAGCTGAAGGCCGTGGAGCCGGTGCAGCCCAGCTCGGAGCGCTCGTCGAGGACCGCGCCGCCCCCGACCGCCTCGGCGCCGCTGGTGGTGCTGCTGGCCGCGTTGGCCCAGACCAGGCTGGCGTTCAGCTCCACGGTGCTGCTGTTGAGCGCCAGGCCACCGCCAGCGCCCGTCGCGGTGTTGTCGGACACCTCGGTGTCCTCGATCACCAGGTCGCAGCCGACCGCCGCCAGGCCGCCACCGTAGGAGGCGTTGTTGGCCTCGAGCGCGGCGCTGGAGATCTCGCCGCTCAGCCCCTGGAGGTAGATGCCGCCGCCGTAGCTGCCGCCGTCGCAGCTCGCGATGTCGATGGCGTCGGCCGCGAGGGTCCCGCCATACTGGAACAGGCCACCGCCGGCGTCGGAGGCGGCGCAGCCGGTCATGACGACGTCGTACAGGGACAGCGCGATGCCGTGGTAGCCGCCGTAGAGGCATCCGCCCACGGTCGAGGCGCCGTCGCTGATGGTCAGCCCCTGTACGCTCAGGTTCGCGCAGCCGGTGGTGGTCGAGATGATCGCCCCCGAGCCGTCACCGGTCAGTGAGACCAGCTCCGATCCGTCGAGCCCGACGATGGCGACCGAGGCCGCCTCGATGGACAGCTCGGCGTGGTAGCTGCCTTCGCAGAGGTAGAGGGTGCCGCTGCTGCTGATGGCGTAGTTGGCCGCCCCCGACGCGGTCCCGGCCGCGAAGGTCGAGCTGAGATCGACGCTCGAGCCGTCCGACTTCACCAGGGCGACCATCCCCGCGCCGTCGGTGACCGTGTCGCAGTCGTCGTCGAGCCCGTTGCAGATCTCGCTGGCGCCCGGGTTGATGGTGTCGTCGTCGTCGTCGCAGTCGCCAGTCTCGGCCACGAAGCCGCTGGGCTGACCGCAGCTGACCATGCTGAGGCTGGTGCCGTAGCCGTCGCCGTCGGTGTCCCGGTACCAGGTGTCCGGGGTGGTGCCCTCGTCGATCTCGGTGTCGCAGTCGTCGTCCAGGCCGTTGCAGACCTCCTCGGCGCCGGGGTTGACGCTGGGATCGGTGTCGTCGCAGTCCCCTGGCAGGCCCCCACGTCAGCATTCCAGTAACCAGCACCTGGCG
>CAYZVO010000029.1:0-54747 GCA_964481655.1 uncultured Enterobacterales bacterium
CCCGCCGCATCCCCTAGGCGGTGGTCCGCGGTGTGCAGATCGGCGTGGGCGCCAAGCTGGCCTGGACCGGGCTGCAGTGGCTGGGGGATCTCCCGGTCGTCGGCCTGGACAGCGTGGCCATGGCGGCGCTGATCGCGGCGGCCGCGCTGGCCACGCTGCTGATCCGCAAGCCCGCCGCGCTGCTGGTCTTCGGCGTGGGCGGCGTGATCATGCTGGTGCAGGACCCGGGCCTGGTGCTGTCCATCTCTCCCGCGCTGCCGACCCTCCCCAGCCCTCCGCTGGACCCCGGCACCTGGGGCAGCGCGGCGGTGGTGGGCGTGCTGCCCCAGCTCCCCCTGACGCTGCTGAACTCGGTGCTGGCGATCTGTGCGCTGAGCGAGCTGTACTTCCCCGGCCGCGGTGTCTCCCCGCGGCGCATGGCGGCGTCGGTGGGCCTGATGAACTTGGTCGGCGTCGTCCTCGGCGGCATCCCGGCATGCCACGGCTCCGGTGGGCTGGCCGCCCAGGTGCGCTTCGGCGCCCGCAGCGGCGGGAGCATGATCATGCTCGGCGGGATGAAGCTCGCCATCGGGCTGCTGCTGGGGGGCTCGCTCATCGGCCTGGCCCACCTCTTCCCCACCTCGGTGCTCGCCGTCACCCTGGTCTTCGCCGGGGTGGAGCTGGCCCGGGTTGCCAGCGGCTCCATCCGCCTGGGTGGCCTGGTGATGGCGGTCCCCACCGCGCTGACCATCGTGCTGGTCAACACCTCCGCCGGCTTCCTGGTGGGCATGGCCATCGTCGCCGTGCAGCACACCCCGCTCTGGCCCGCCCTGCTCGGGCCCCTGGCAGAGCGCCTGTCCTACCGCCACGACCCGGTCGAGGCAGGGCTCTCGTCGCTGCGCTCGGGGGGCACCCCGCGCTGACAGCGTGAGGCCCCGGCCTCCCCGCTGCGCCCCCGGCGCGCTACCCTGCCCCCATGGACAAGCGCTGGCCCCAGATCGAGCGGATTCGACAGCTGCGCGCCCGCGAGCACGGGCGGCCCCTGCCCATCGGCCGGCAGCCCGTGGCGTTGCTGTACCCGGCCACCTACCGGGTGGGCATGGCCAGCCTGGGCTTCCAGTGGATCGCCCACCAGCTCGCCGAGGCCGGGCTGGGGGTGGAGCGGGCCTTCCTGCCGACCGACCGCTGGAGCTTCGACGACGGCGCCGTGCGCACCATGGAGACGGAGACCCACCTGGGCGACATGCCCCTCGTCGCCGCCACGGTGGCCTGGGAGCTGGAGCTGGACGCGCTGGTGCGCGCCCTGGAGAGCTCCGGCATCCCGGCCCTGCGCGCCGAGCGCGGCCCGGAGCACCCCGCGCTGCTGCTGGGCGGGCCCCTGACCTTCTCGAACCCCGAGCCCCTGGGCGCCATCGCGGACGCCGTGCTGGTGGGTGAGGCCGACACCACCGCCGCACCCGCGGCGCGGGCCTTCTTCGACGGCGACCGCGCCAGCTGGCTCGACGCGGTGCAGAGCCTACCCGGAGGCTGGGCGCCGGAGCGCAGCCCCACACCCCCGGAGCCCAGCAGGGTGACCGCCGGGGACCTGCCCGCCCACGCCCGCTTCTGGTCCCGGGACGCCGACTTCTCCGACATGTTCCTGATCGAGGCCGAGCGGGGCTGCTCCCGGCGCTGCAGCTTCTGCGTGATGCGGGGCGCCAAGAGCGGCGGGATGCGCCTGGTGGAGCCCGCGCGGATCCTGGAGCTCATCCCCGACGACGCCCCCCGGGTCGGCCTGGTGGGCGCCGCCGTGAGCGACCACCCGCGGCTGATCCCCCTGCTGGAGGCCCTGATCGAGCGGGGCCACGGGGTCGGGGTCAGCTCCCTGCGGGCCGACCGCATCGCCCGCGAGCCTCGCCTGGCCGCGCTGCTGCGCCAGGCCGGCTACCGCACCCTGACCGTGGCCGCCGACGCCCCCAGCGCCGCTCTGCGGGACGCGATCCAGAAGGACATCCGCACCGAGGCCCTCATCGCCTGCGCCGAGCTGGCCCGGGAGCACCGCTACGAGCGCGTGAAGCTCTACGCCATGATCGGCCTGCCCGGCGAGCGGGACGAGGACATCGCCGAGCTGGTGGCCCTCACCCGCCAGCTGGCCGCCATCCACCCGGTGGACCTGGCCGTCTCCCCCTTCGTGCCCAAGCGCCGCACGCCCCTCGAGGACCAGCCCTTCGCCGGCATCAAGGTCGTCGAGCGCCGCCTGGCCGCGCTCAAGAAGCAGCTGCGCGGGGTCGCGGGCTTCCGCCCCACCTCGGCTCGCTGGGCCTGGGTGGAGTCGGAGCTGGCGCGAGGGGATGTCTGCACGGGCGAGCTAGCGGTCCAGGCGATCCGCGCGGGTGGGAAGTTCTCCGCGTGGAAGCGGGGGCTGCGGCGCGTCTGAGCCCTCGACGACGA
Organism: uncultured Enterobacterales bacterium; assembly: GCA_964481655.1. GTDB lineage: Bacteria > Myxococcota_A > UBA796 > UBA796 > JAFGLY01 > CALDOK01. The sequence goes on from CAYZVO010000029.1 coordinate 2,410, forward strand.
CTCAGTACCTCATCGCCAGGCCCCAGAACCCGCGGTTCGGGACGGTGCCGTCGGTCATGTACAGGTCCGTGGCGTAGCCGTCGTCGGCGCCCACCAGCCAGACCGCGTAGTACCAGCCGCCGTTGGCGGTCACGTAGAAGTCGCCCGTGTCGCCGTCGATGCCCAGCACGTTGGGGCTCCACTGCTCGTCCCAGGTGACCTGGTCGGACCAGTCGTCGGCGTCGAGGTCGAAGCTCGAGATGGTCACGGTGCCTTCGTAGGCGTCGTTCTTGATGGAGTACCAGTCGCCCATGTCCGCGTGGGCGCCGCTGTAGGTCACCACGCCGTCCCACTCCTCGATGTCCGGCCGGCGGCGGATGTCGAGCCCGCCGTCCTCGGACCACAGGGCGAAGCCGCCGTAGTAGCCCACCAGGCCCACCTCGCCGGTCTTCCAGTCCACGGTGACCGTGTAGGGCAGCAGGTCGAAGGTGGCGGGATCCGCCATGTCGGTGCTCCACGTGGCCAGCTGGGTCAGCGTGCCGTCGGGATCGATGCGCCACAACGCGTCGATGGTGCTCGCCAGGTAGTAGCCGTCAGGGTGGGTGCAGATGCCGTACAGCGCCCACTCGGTGTCCTTCTTGGTGAACTCGTAGAGGACGGACGCGTAGCCGTCGCTGTCCACCAGCTCCACGGTCGCGTAGCTGTTGTTGATGACCCAGCCGCCCTCGACCCCCAGGTCCAGCCACAGGGGGAAGACCTCGGCGTCCACCAGCTGGACCTCGGCTTCGAGGCGGCCCAGGTGGTCGATCTCCATCACGCTCGAGGCGCCGTCGCTGTTGTAGTAGCCCACGGTCACGCCGGACCATTCTTCGTCGATGCGGCCGTCGCAGTCGTTGTCCTTGCCGTCGTCGGGGTCCTCGTCCCAGCCCGGGTGCACGTAGGGGTCCTCGTCGTCGCAGTCGCCCTCTTCGACGGTCCAGCCGTCGCGGTCGGCGTCCTCGAGGTCCGTGTCGGTGTCGGTGTCCGTGTCGGCGTCGGTGTCCGCGTCGCCCTCGGTCTCGCCGGTGTCGTCCTTGTGGATGGGCGGCTCGTAGTCCACGGGGCAGGCCAGCAGGGGCAGGGCGAAGAGTGCGAGGGGGAGTGTGCGCATCGGGTCCTCCGCGGAGGATGGTAGCCCAAGGGTCCGGCTGCCGGCTACCGGCGACCGGAGCCCGGAGCCGGCAGCGCCACCCACACGGAGCACCCATTGACATGGACACTCCCCGGCTTGGGGGCTAACTCTGCGCTCCGCAGCCAGACCCCGGAGGATGGCATGGGTGAGAAGGTCTTCGTCACGGGCGCCAACGGGCAGCTCGGCATTCCCCTCATCAAGAGCCTGGTGGCCGACGGCTACGAGGTCGTGGGCATGGCCCGTACCCCGCGCCGGGCGGCCCGGGTCGAGCAAGCTGGCGCCACCGCGCTGCTCGGGGACGTCTACGACATCGACCTGCTGACCCAGGGCTGCAGCGGCGCCCGCTGGGTCTACCACCTGGCCGGCGCCATCCGCGGCAAGGGCGGCGAGACCGCCGACCGCATCAACCGCTTCGGCAGCGCCAACCTGCTGGCGGCCCTCGAGCGGGCCGAGGGCAGCCCCGAGGGCGTGCTCTTCGCCTCCACCTGCGCGGTCTACGGCGACCGCTCCGGGCTGTGGATGGAGGAGGACATGGAGGCCTCCCCCATGACCCGCTACGGCCTGTCCAAGGCCGAGGCCGAGGATCTGTTCCGCGAGGCCCACAAGGGCAGCGAGCTCCCCATCCGCATCGCGCGCATCGGGATCGTCTACGGCCCTGGCTTCACCGTGCTGCTCGAGGACGCCATCCGCCGCGGCCGCTGCTGGCTGCCGGGCGAGGGCCAGAACCTGATGCCCGTGATCCACGTGGACGACTGCATCACGGCCCTGCGCGCCGTGATGGAGCGCGGGAACAGCGAGCGGGTCTACCACATCTCCACCTGGCATCCGGTCATGGCCCGGGACTTCTACGCGGCCGTGGCCGCTCGGGTCGGCGGCAAGCCGGCGCGCTTCTGGTCCACCTACGTGCCCACCTTCGTGCAGCGCGGCATCGCCGACGTGTACGAGCGCGGCGTGAGCCGCATGGGCAAGCGCCCCCTGCTCACCCCGGACATGCTCGACCTGCTCAAGGCCTCGGTGCGCATGAAGCCCGAGCGGCTGGACGAGGAGCTCGAGTTCGAGTGGAGCTACCCCGAGCTCGACGCGGGCATGGACGCCACCTTCGCCCCCGGGGCGTCCCGGTGAGCGGCCGCCTGCCTCCCCGGCTCGACGCCTGGCTGCGGCGCACCGTGGAGCAGCAGCTCCTGAGCAGCGCCGCCAGCATGGGCGGCACCCGGAGCGAGCTCGAGCGGGCGACCGCGCGCATGGCGGCCCTCGACGAGGCCTACGCCCCCCTCGAAGACGCCCTCGCCCAGTCCATGGCCCGGGTGCGCTTCACCCCGCGCACCACCGTGGCCCGCGCCCTCGCCCTGCACCCCGGCGCGGTGGATGTCCTCGCGGCGCACCAGCTGGATCGCTGCTCCGACTGCCCCGTGCGCCACGACGAGACCCTCGACGAGGTCGCCCGCGGCCACGACATCCCCCTGGAACAGCTGCTCTCGAGCCTCGACGCCTTGCTCTGATGGACAGCTGAGAGATGATGGGCAGTCTCGCCCCTCCCGGAGCATCCATGAGCATCGTTAGCCTCTGCGCGGCCGCCATCATCTCCCAGGCGGCCCTCGCCGCCGACGTCACGCTGACGACCGCTGACGGCATCGAGCTGCACGGCGTCCACGAGCCCGTAGACGGCGCGGCCAAGGCGGTGCTGCTGGTCCACGGCGAGCGGCGCACGGCCCACGACTGGACCTTCCTGCAGGGCAAGCTCCAGCACGCCGGCTTCGCCACCCTGGCCATCGACCTGCGGGGCCACGGCGACAGCCAGGGCGTGGGCGTGCCCCCTCTGCCCGACGAGACCTACCAGGCCATGACCGCCGATGTGGACGCGGGCATCGCCTACCTGCGGGACCAGGGCGCCAGCGAGATCATGCTGGTCGGTGCCGACCTGGGCGCGAACCTGGTGATCACCGCGGGCGCCGACGAGGACGACGTCACCAACGCCGTGCTGCTCTCACCGGGCCTGAAGATCCACAGCGTGCGCGCCGACGCCGCCATCCGCGCCTGGGGCGAGCGCTCCGTGTTGTTCGTGGTCTCGGGCGACGACGCCTACGCCGCCAAGTCGGCCTTGCTGCTCGAAGCCCAGGCCCGCGGTGTCAAGCACATGGAGATCTACGCCGGCGCCGGCAAGGGCGCGGCCATGCTCAACCGCGAGCCCGCCTGCGAAGGCCTGGTGATGTCCTGGCTGCTCGGCTCCCACGAGCTCACCCAGGACCAGGCCCAGCAGGGCGGCCCCACCATCGGCACCGAAGGCTCCGACGTGCAGACCGACGGCCCGTCCATCCAGGACGTCATCGGCGACCAGTAGCGCCCGGAGGCGGGCTCAGAGATCGAGCCCCAGGCGGCGCAGCTTGTACAGGAAGGTGGTCCGGGGCAGGCCCAGCTCGCGGGCGGCCGCCGTGCGGTTGCCGGCATGCTTGGCCAGGGCGTTGCGGAACACCGCCAGCTCGTTCTGCCTCGAGATCTCGTAGACGCCGTCGTCGCCGCTGAGCGTCAGGGCGTCGTCGGGCACCGCCGGGGTGAAGCTCAGGGACCGCTCGTCGACCTGGGGGCCGTGCAGCACGAAGGCGCGGGTCAGCACGTTGCGCAGCTCGCGGACGTTGCCAGGCCAGGGGTGGGCCTGCAGCAGGCACATGGCCTTCGCATGGATCTCGAGGGGCACGGCCATGGCGCGACCCAGGGTGTTGCACAGCACCGGGAGGTCCTCCGGCCGGTCCCGCAGCGGCGGCAGGTGCACGGTGAGCACCGCCAGCCGGAAGTAGAGATCCTCGCGGAACAGGCCGTCGGCCACGTCCTGGCTCAGGTCGCGGTTGGTGGCGGCCACCACGCGCACGTCGGGGAAGGTCGGGGTGTTCGAGCCCACCCGCTGCACCTCGCCGCTCTCGAGGGCCCGCAGCAGCTTGGCCTGCAGGGCCAGGGGGATCTCCCCGATCTCGTCGAGGAACAGGGTGCCACCGTCTGCGGCGTGGAAGGCGCCGTCGCGCCGGGAGGCGGCCCCGGTGAAGGCGCCCTTTTCGTGGCCGAACAGCTCGGACTCGAAGAGGTTGCCGCTGATGGCGGCGCAGTTGACCGCCACGAAGCGACCCCGACGGGCCTGGCAGGTGTCGTGCAAGCCGCGGGCCGCCAGCTCCTTGCCGGTGCCGCTTTCACCCTGCAGCAACACGGGCACCGGGTGGGGGGCCATGCGTCGCAGCAGGCCGAAGACCCGGCGCATCACCGGAGAGGCGCCGATCATGGTCCCGAACGAGTCGGCCTCGAGGGCCTCGTGATCGGTGACAGGCACCACCCGGAACTCGCAGCCACCGGCGCAGAAGCCTTCGCCGGGGAGCAGGGGCAGCAGCCCGCGCACCCGCTCGCGATCGACGGTCACGGCGCCGGCCTCGGGCTGGACGATCACGCGACCGCGGTTGACCCGCAGCCGGAAGTGGTGGGGCAGCAACCCCGCGTCCTCGAAGGCGACGTCGCTGGGTGCGGCGCCGACGGTGACATCGGTGGAGGGCAGCGGCGTGGACTCACCGGCCCCGGGCCCCTCGCTCACCTGCAGCGCGAGCTTGACCACGCCCAGCCCACCGGCGTCGGCGCAGAGCAGCTGCTCGTGGCTGCTGTCGCGGGAGGCCTGGGCGGTGGGCTCGGGCTCGTCGCCATCCTTCAGGACCAGCTCGAGCTCGAAGCTGCCCACACCGACCCGCGCGCCGTGCTGCAGCACAGCCCGCTCCACGGGCTCTCCGTCCACGAAGGTGCCGTGGCGGCTCTGGTCCACCACCACCACATCGCCGCCCCGCAGACGCTCCAGGGTGCAGTGCACCCGGCTGACCCGCTCGTCCGGCAGCGCGAGGTCGCAGTGGTCGGCTCGGCCCACCAGAAAGCGCCCCTGTCCCAGCCGCGACTCGATGAGCAGGTGCCGTCCTTGATAGATGCGGAGGGATGCCATGCGAACTGCCCCAGAATGACGGAAATGGAGTCGGGAAGCGTAACCCGAACCCGTCATCGTTCCCGTTCCCGAGCGTGCTCCCGCTCATCCTGCTCACGCTCACGCTGCTGGGCTGCCCCAAGGCCGTCCAGCGGGTCGACGACCAGCTGCTGGGCCGGGTCAGCTTCGAGGTGGAGCCGGGCTGGGAGCTGACCCGCAACTACCGCTGGCTGGGCAGCCATCACGTGCAGCTGATGCCCTCGCCCCCCGACTCGACGCTGACCGTCGACCTGATGCGCACCGGCCCCGGCGGCGAGGATCTGCCCCTGGACCTGCTGGCCGAGGTCGTGGTGGGCGAGCTGGGGCGCAAGCTGGGCATGCGCACCGTGGCCACCCACGAGCACGAGATCCTGCTGGCCGGTCGGCGCACCATCGCCCTGACCGGCAGCCGCCACCACGGCCCCCACAGCCTGGACTTCACCGCCTGGGTCACGCGCACGCCGCGCCACTTGTTGATAGTCCAGCTGCAGGCCCCACCGGGCACCCTGCCGGAGCACACGCGGCTGCTGCAGCGGATGCTCGAGAGCTTCGAGCTCCCCATGGAGCCCCCGCCCCCCGACACCCTCGACGGAACCTAAGATCAGCGAAGAACGCCAGCGCACCCGGACCCTCGTGGTCGTCGCCACCCGCGAGCGCACCCGCGGGCGGGCCGTGCTGGAGCTGGCCGACCCGGACGATCCGAGCACCCGCTTCACCCTCTGGCCCGGCCTGCCCCCGCCCGAAGGCCCGCTCCACCCCTCCCTGGCCCCGCGCATCCTCTCGGGTCGCGCCCAGGGCGAGCCCATCTGGCTCGAGGCCAGGCCCCCCGGCGTGCCCCTCAACCGCATCGCGCAGCTGCTCGAGCCCATGCATGTGGCGCTGGTGCTGGTGGACTGCTGCGAAGGCCTCGCCGCCCTGCACGACGCCGGGCGCGTCCACGGCGACATCAAGTCCAAGCGCGTGGTGCTGGGCGAAGGCGGCTACACCACCCTGGTGGGCGTCGGTCAGCGCCAGGCCCACCCCGAAGAAGACCTCGCCGCCCTGATCCGCCTGGGCCGCACCCTGTGCGGTGAGCAGCCCGGGCTGCACCTGCCCGAGGTCGCCCCCGCCAGCGCCGAGGTGCTGCACGAGATGCTGGAGCAGCAGCTCGACGACCACGACCAGGACGTCCTGCGCGACGAGCTCGCGGTGATCTGCGCCCGGGAGCGCGCCACCATCCCCGAAGAGCCCACCATGCTGCAGGTCGCCGTGGAGCACACCCAGGGCACCCGGGGCCGGGTGGACGAACTGCTGCCGATCCTGGGCCCCGAGACCGAACGAACGGGCAGCCAGATCAGCTGGTCCAGCTCCGCCGGCGAGGTCACCCGGGAGTCCTCCGCCGAGCACACCCAGGCCGATATCGAGGGCACCGGCTCGATCCACCTGCAGGCGGAGCGCCAGGGCCGCCGCACCCAGCTGCTGGCCCGCATCCTGGCCCCCCTCGAGCAGGCGAGCACCACCGCCCGCATGCCGGGCGACGCCCTGCGCCCCAGCCAGGCGGTCAAGGCCCTCGTCCTGGCCGGCCCCCTCGACCCCCTCGCCTTCGCCGGTGAGCTGCCCGCGAGCGTGCCCCCGGTGGCCTCCGGCGGCGTCATGCCCCGCGACGTCTCGGTCACCCAGGTCTTCCAGGAGCGCAACACCCAGGTCGAGCGGCCCGCCCCCGAGCCCCCTGCCCGTCGCGCCTCCTGGTTCCCCCGGGTGCTCGGGCTCATGCTGATGCTGGTGGCCTTCGTGGTGGGGATGGTCGTGGGCTCGGCGCTGCTGTACCTCTACGGTCCGTTCTGATGCAGCCCCAGCCCCCCTACCTGCCCCACCTGGGCCAGGCCGCGCCCCCGCCACCTCCGCCGATCCAGCAGGTGGTGCTCGAGCGCCTGCGGGGCCGCTTCCGCAAGCTGCCCCCGGTGACCACGGGGCTGGTGGCCGTGATCGTCTTCATCCACCTGCTGGTGGGGCTCGACGACTGGCTGCTGGGCCGCGAGCTCTTCGAGGGGCGCACCGCCGGGGTGTACGACATCATCTTCGGCGCTCGCTCCACCGCAGGCGCCCTGCTGTGGGGGGCCAACGACATCGAGGGGGTGGCCAGCGGCGAGCTGTGGCGGCTGATGGCCTCGGTGTTCCTGCACGCGGACCTGCTGCACCTGGCCCTCAACATGCTGGCCCTGTTCGGCCTGGGGCGCCTGTGCGAGGCGGTCTACGGCCCCTCTCGCTTCCTGGCCCTGTTCGTGCTCACCGGGCTGGCCGGTGCAGTGCTGTCCTTCGGCGGGCGGGCGATGGCGGCCGACGAGGTCGCCTCCATGTCCGTGGGGGCCAGCGGCGCGGTGTTCGGCTTGATGGGGGCCGGGGTGGTCTACGGGCGTCGCTTCCGCCGGGTCCTGCCCGCGCCGGTGCGACAGATCTTCTGGAAGGGCCTGATGCCCTGGATCGTGCTCAACGTGTTCATCGGCATCACCCTGCCCCGCATCGACAACCTGGGCCACATGGGCGGCCTGTTCAGCGGCGCGCTGCTGGCCCTGCTGCTGGGCTCACCCATCATCCCCGGCGCAGAGGGCAGCCGCCGCACCGCGACGGCGCTGACCTTCGCCATGGCCCTCATCATCGGCGTGACCTTCGCGTCGATGGCCCTGAGCCGCATCAGCGGCTGACCCGTGCTCCAGGACCTCTGGCCGCTGCCCGTCCTGATCCTCGGCCTGCTGGCCGCGGTGGTGCTGCTGTGGTCCATGCTGGTCCACGAGCGCGGCAAGGCCTCCCGCGCCAGCAAGCGGCGGGTGCGCAGGGCCCAGCGGGGGGAACACGACGCCATCGCCCTGCTCGAGGACCACGGCTACACGGTGCTCGACGAGCAACTCCGGGGCGGGTGGACGGTCGAGGTCGACGGCGAGGACCACCGGGTCGAGGTCATCGCCGATCTGCTGGTGGAGCGGGACGGCTGGCGCTTCATCGCCGAGGTCAAGACCGGCGAGCTGGCCACCGACCCCCTGCGCCCCGCGACCCGGCGCCAGCTGCTGGAGTACCTCCTGGCCTTCGAGCCCGACGGGCTGCTGCTGGTGGACATGGACGCAGAAGAGATCGTGGAGGTCGCGTTTCCGGGGCTGGAGGAGTAGTCGCGCTGGGGCCGACAGCCGACAGCCGACAGCCGACAGCCGACAGCCGGCAGCCAGGGCGGGGCTGGCCTGGGAGGCGCTCTGGGCCAACAGCATCGCGGCATGCGTGTGAGAGGCCCCCCGGAGCTGCCGCCGATGGGGCTGTAGGCTGTAGGCTATGGGCTGCAGGCCCGCCCACCACCACCCGTAGGCGTTAGGCCATCCGCTGCCCCTCCCGCAGGTTCACCATGCTCTCCAGCCTCCTCACCGCCGCACTGCTTTCGACCACGGCCCAGGCGGACTGCCCCGCCGATCTCGCGACCCTGCGCACCGACATGGGCAAGGCGCGGGCGGCGTATGCCGACGAGGACCTCGAGGCGCTGCGGCTGGCGGTGGAGCAGGTGGACACCGACCTGGCCTGCCTGACCCAGGAGATCACCCCCGATGACGCCCTGCAGGCCCACCTCGTGCACGCCCTGGGCTGGTGGCTGCTGCGGGACGAAGAGCGGGTGGCCTTCGCCCTGCGGGGGGCCATGGCCGTGGATCCCGGCTTCCTGCTGGGGGACGACATCGCCCCCGCGGGCAGCAAGCTGATGGTGCTGTACGCCCAGGTCCGCGAAGGCGGGCTGGGGGTCTCCGCCCCGGTGGACGGCAAGCTGCGGGTGGACGGCTTCGACGGCATCCAGGCCCTGCCCATGCAGCGGGCCACCATCGTCCAGCGCCAGGGCCGCGACGGCCTCGAGACCTTCTACTCATCCCCCGACGGCGCCCCCTCGGATCTGGTGGACGAGGCCCCCTACGGCTGGCGAGACGAGGGCGCGATCCTGGCCCCCGTCAGCGGTGAGCTGTACGTCCTGGACGAGCTCCGCGCCATGGCCGACGACGGCCAGCACCCCTCCTGGATCGCCGAGCACCTCAACGAAAAGCGCCTGCTCCGTGGCGCGGAGTCCTGGACCACCCGCGCGGTCAAGGAGCAGCTCGCCATCGACGCCGAGGGCGCCCTGCGCCACACCCGCAAGCGCCGCAAGGCCGCTGAATCGGTCATGTCCACCCCCCGCTTCGAGCAGCCGGAGTAGCGCACCCGCTACGAATCGTGGCTCCTGGAACCGTACAACGCCCACAAACTCGCCGTGGGCTGTGGGCTGTAGGCCCTCACGCCAAGCTGTGGAACCGGCGCCGAGCACCTTGATAGACCAAGCTGGCGCGCCCCTTGCACAACCAAGGTCGCCCCCACTCCCCAGGAGCCCCTCATGTCCCGCTTGCCCGTCGTCGTCCTCGGAGCCACCGGCATGGTCGGTCAGCGCATCGTCCAGCGCCTGGCGGGCCACCCCCAGCTGCGCGTGGTGGCCGTCGCGGCCTCCGCCCGCTCCGCCGGCCGCCCCTACCGCGAGGCGTGCACCTGGCGGCTGCCCGGCGTGCCCTTCGGCGAGTGCGGGGACATGCCCGTGCTGCCCTGCGATCCCGACGCGATGCCGACGCAGGCCCGGGTGGCCCTGTCGGCGCTGGACCGGGTGCCCGCGCTGGACATCGAGGCCGCCTTCCGGTCCGCGGGCTGGGCCGTGGTCTCCAACGCCTCGGCGTGGCGCGAGGACCCCCTGGTCCCGCTGGTGATCCCCGAGGTCAACGCCCACCACCTGCGCCTGTGCACCCAGCAGCCCGGCGACGGCTACATCGTCACCAACCCCAACTGCTGCGCCATCCCCCTGGCCCTCACCCTCGCCCCCCTGCATCAGCGCTTCGGGGTCGAGGCCGTGGTCACCGCCACCTGGCAGGCCGTCTCCGGCGCCGGCTACCCCGGCGAGTCATCCTGGGACATGGTCGGCAACGTCCACCCCCACAACGCTCGGGAAGAGGAGAAGCTCCAGACCGAGCCCCTCAAGATCCTCGGCGGCGCCGACACCCCGGCCGAGATCGCCATCTCCGCCCGCTGCGTGAGGGTGCCCAGCGCAGACGGTCACCTGCTGTCGGCCCAGCTGCGGCTGACCGGCAACCCCAGCCCGGCCGAGGTCACCGAGGCCCTGCGCAGCTTCGAGCCCCCCATCCCTCCGATCCCTTCGTCGCCGCGCCCCCTGTTCCACTTCGGCCTGTACCGGGACCGCCCCTCGCCCCGCTTCGACTGTGACAACGGCGACGGCATGGCCATCACCGTGGGCAACATCGAGCGCTGCCCGGTGATGGGCGTCAAGCTGTTCACCCTGGCCCACAACACCATCCGCGGGGCCGCCGGCGCCGCCATCGCCAACGTCGAGCTGATCCGAGCCCTGGACCTGCTGCCCTGAGCACGATCCCCACATCACGCAAGCTGCTGTACGCGGCTGTGGTCACCGCGGCGGCCCTGGGGGGCGCCAACCTCCTGATCGGCCTGCTCGAGGACGAGCAGGTGCTGGACACCCGCCAGCCCGACGATCTGGTCCACCACGTGGAAGGCGCCATCCTGGAGCAGGTGGACGGGGCGTGGCGCACCACCGCCTACGCCCAGCGCAGCATGGTCCCCGGCAGCCTGCCGGTGGAGCGGGAACCCGAGCGGCTGCGGCTGGTGGTCAGCGGTGGGTCCTTCGCCATGGGCACCCCCTACGCCCACCAGCGACACGGCGAAGAGCGGGCGGGCGGGCTGAGCTGGTGGCTGCGCACACGCCTGGCGGAGCGCCTGCCCGAACACCCTCCGGAGCTGCTCAACCTGGCCGGAGGTGGTCAGAGCTCCACGCGCGTGCTCCAGGTGTTGGAGCAGGCCATGGCCGTGGAGCCCGACCTGGTGCTGGTGGCCAGCTGCAACAACGAGGGCTCCCTGGCCCCCAACCTCATCGAGCGCAGCCTGCGCCAGATGGCGGGGGTGCGCTTCCTGAGCAAGCTGCTGCAGCCAGGCCCCACCCTCGATGAGCGCCCGCTCTACACCCTCCAGGACACCGACTACCAGCAGCTGCAGGCCCAGTTCGAGCGCAACCTCGCCGCGATGGCCCGCATCACCGAGGCTCGCGGCGTCCCCCTGCTGCTGGCCACCCTGCCCGTGAACCTGCGCTACGAGGGCGGCATCCCGGGCACGCTGCAGGCCCGGAGCGAGGGCGGCCCGCTGCGCTCTGTGGTCCGGGAGTGCAGGGCGGGCGACTGCCCCTGGGACACCCACGAGCCCTGCGTCGGCGAGGCGCGGGCCCTGCTGGAGGCCGGGCAGACCGACCAGGGCCGGGCCGCCCTCGAGGCCTGCGACGACCTCGAGGCCCTGCGCTGGCTCGGGCTGCTGTCCCACAGCGAGGGAGAGCACGACACCGCCCGCCAGCTGCTCGCCCAGTACGCGGAGCTGGTGCCCCGCGGTCGCTGCCGCCCCGGCCTGAACCAGGCCATCCGCGAGCTGGCCGCCCGACACGACGGGGTGCTGCTGCTGGACCTGGACGCCCGCAGCACGGCCCTGTCCGCCGACGGCATCGCCGACCAGCGGCTCTTCGTGGACAACTGCCACATGAGCTGGGTGGGCTACGGCCTCATGGCCGAGGCCGCCCTCGAGGCCATGGAGGCCCAGGGCCTGATCCCTCCAGCCTCGACACAGCCCACGCCGACCTGGGAGCTGGGCCGAGCGGCGGGCCTCCCCCCCGTGGCCGGCACCGAACTGGTGGGCGGGCCGCCCGCCGAGGGGGCGCTGCCAGACCCCCGAGATCCCTGGGGGGAACGCAAGAATCGTAGACCTCCCGCCACGCCCTGAAGAAAACGACGCCCACCCCTCGATCGGCGCACGCGCTGTACCGATAGGCATCCTGGCTGGTGATCCGCACGCCGGTCGCACCCCCTCACCGCAGCATCGAGGCCGGCATGTCGCAGGTCGCACGCAAACAAGTCTCCGATCCCGGACGGTGGCTCACCGATCCGGATCGCGTCGCCGCCCATCTGGTCTTCCTCGGCTCGGAGATCGACGAGATCGCCCTGACCACCGAAGGGCGCACGGTGCTCGGTACCCCCGACATGCCGACCTACGAACGCCTGGTGCCCTTCGTGCCCCACGGCGCCTACGAGGGCCAGCTCGAGAAGCCCCTGCGCGGCATGCCCGCGACCCTGGAGTACAACGCCCACGGCGTCAGCTACCGCTTCGAGTCCACCATGGCCGGCGTGGACGAGCGCGGCCGCTGGCTGGTGAACACCCCCAGCCGCATCCAGCCCGCAGACGGCGGCCTGCTCCACCGCCACAACAGCGTGGGCGACCCCGCCTTCGAGCTCGAGCTCGACGGCCCCTGGCAGCCCCCCGGCTTCCGCACCTTCTCCCTGCTGGACATCTCCACCGACGGCCTGGGCGTGGTCTTCGACCCCTACCGCACCCCCATGCGCCCCGGCGAGCTGGTCGAGGCCCGCCTGCTGCTCCCCACCGCCTTCACCTTCATGCAGATGCTGCTCCGGGTCACCAACGTGCGCAGCTGGCGCGAGGGCAGCCACCTGCGCTCCGCCGGCACCCGCTTCGTGGACCTGCCCCTCGAGCGCCGCAAGGCCCTGGCCCTGTCCATCAGCGTCTGGCACGAGCGGCGGAAGGTGGCCTAGCGAGCTGTCAGCTGTCAGCTGTCAGCGGCTCTGGAGTTGAGCAGCGGAACCAGCAGGTTACCTCCGCGCCCCCCATGCGCGCGCGAGGATGTGATGGCCATCAACCTGCCCCTGCTGAAAGAGCTCTGCGAAGCCCCGGGAGTTCCCGGCCGCGAAGAGGCGATCCGCGAGATCGTCATCCGGGAGCTCGAGCCCATCTGCGACGAGATCCGGATCGACGCCATGGGCAACGTCATCGCCCTCAAGAAGGGCACTCAGGGCGGGCGCTTCATGGCCGCCGGTCACATGGACGAGATCGGCTTCATGATCTCCCACATCGGCGATGACGGCTTCCTGCGCTTCATCCCCCTGGGCGGCTTCGACCCCAAGACCCTCACCGCCCAGCGGGTGGTGGTGCACGGCCGCGAGGACCTGCTGGGCGTGATGGGCTCCAAGCCCATCCACATCATGACCGACGCCGAGAAGGGCAAGCCCCCCAAGATCGAGTCCTTCTTCATCGACCTGGGCCTGCCCGCCGAGCAGGTCAAGGAGAAGGTGCGCGTCGGCGACGTGGTGACCCGCGAGCGCGACATCGTGCAAGTGGGCGAGATGATCAACGGCAAGAGCTTCGACGACCGGGTCGGGGTGTTCGTGATGATCGAGGCCATGAAGGCCATGCGCTCCAACAAGATGGACATCTACGCCGTCGGGTCGGTCCAGGAAGAGGTCGGCGTGCGCGGCGCTGGCGTCGCCGCCACCCAGATCGATCCCCACGTGGGCATCGCCCTGGACGTCACCCTGGCCAACGACGTGCCCGGCGCCCAGAAGCACCAGTACATCTCCCAGATGGGCCAAGGCTGCGCCATCAAGGTCTACGACTCGAGCGTCATCCCCAACTGGAAGCTGGTGGACTTCATGCGCACCACCTGCGAAGAGCGAGAGATCCCCCACCAGCTCGAGGTCCTGCCCCGGGGCGGCACCGACACCTCCGCCATCCAGCGCGGCGCCCGCGGCGCGGCCGCCGGCTGCATCTCGGTGCCCACCCGCTACGTGCACTCGGTCATCGAGATGGTGCACCCCGACGACGTCGAGCACAGCATCCAGCTGCTCGCGGCGATGTTCGAGGAGTGCGAGCAGGATCAGTTCCAGCTCTAGCGCTGCTACACTGGGCCTCCAACTGTGGAGGTCCCATGCGCCTTGTCGTCCTCAGCCTGCTGGCCCTGACCGCCTGCCCCCCCGGCGACGAGATCACCGATCCCGGCACCAAGCCCGACGAGACCGGAGACACGCAGCCCATCGACGACGGGTGTGAGAACGACGAGGCCTGCGAGGACTGGGAGATCTGCGAGTCCGGCGCCTGCATCGACGGCGACCGCGACAGCTTCGCCGGCCCCACCACCATCACCTGGGACGACGAACTGCTCGGCTACCTCAACCCCGAAGAGGACTGGGACTACTACGCCATCACCGTCGAGGGAGGCGAGTTCGCCCGCATCGCCACGCGTCCCACGGGATCCGGCGACGGCGAGACCGAGGCCAGCGAGGAGATGGACACCGTGGTCGCGACCTACGACATGGACGGCAACCTGCTGTCCTGGGAGGACGACTACCCCACCGGCGGCTCGGTCAGCGGCAGCGACAGCATCGTCTACACCTACTTCCCCGAGGCCGGGACCTACATCATCTCGGTCATGGACTACACCAGCGCCTTCGACAGCGACGAGAAGAAGGGGGGGCCGGACTTCAGCTACGTGCTCAGCATCCAGGAGTACAGCGGCCCGCCCGACGAGGACGACAGCTTCACCACCCCCGGCGCCGACCGGGAGGTCAAAGAGGGCTACCTCTACCCCATCCCCGTGCTGCTGGAAGAAGAGGGCGACAGCGACTGGATCGAGCTGAGCCTGCCCTACGCAGACTGCCCCGTGGTGCTGCGCGGCTCGGCCCACCTCGACGGCACCGACGCCGAGCCGCGGGTCCGGCTGTACAGCGCCGAGCAGGACATGCTGCTCGACCTCGACGAGCTGGGCACCAACGGTGTGGGCCTGTACCCCGACGTCGACGGCGGCAAGGCCGTGATCGAGGCCCTGGACGACAACGGGGCCGGCGGCGACAACCACTGGTTCTTCGTCATCGCCTCCATCTACGAGCAGGGCTACAGCACCAGCGCCGAGGGCCAGGAGATCGACTACCAGCTCGACGGCGAGCCCAACGACGCCCTCGAGGAGGCCCAACTGCTCGGCCAGACCGACCTGGAGAGCTCGAGCGGTGGGCAGTACACCGCCGCCTACGTCTGGGGCACCCAGGACAGCGAAGGCGACGAGGACTGGTACGCCATCCACGCCACCGCCGGGCACTACCTCAACGTCTGGGGCACCGCCGACTACAACGGCTCCCTGATGGACCCCGCCATCGATGTCTACGACGCCACCGGCACCTTGCTGGCCGACTGGTACGACGGCTACGACGACGCGCCGGACCTCGAGAACCTCCCAGTGGAGACCACCGGCACCCACTACATCCGCGTGTACGACGAGACCGGTGCAGCCCCGGGGGGCGCGCCGTACTTCTACCGGTTCAGCATCTTCGTGTCGGACTTCGAGGCCAGCTAGCCACAGTTCACACAATCGCCACCAACTGTTGGCGACGTCTCGACAACTGAAGGCCGATTCGCGCGCACTGTCCATGTGCAACCATGGCAAGCGCGCGCCACCCGAACCCGACGCAGCTGGGCCTCGAGGCCCTCGCCCCCGGTGCACACTGCTGCGCCATGACCCGCGACCCGGGGCAGGCCGAGCCCGCGCTGCTGCACTGGCTGATGGGGGGCCTGACCCAGGGCCAGCGGGTGATCTGCGTCGGATCGGAGTCCTGGCTGGCCCGCATTCCGGGCCTGATGGACCGGGCCGGCTTCGCCCCCGCCCCCTGGCTGGAGCGGGGCCGCCTGAGCCTGATGCCCGCGGCCCTCAGCCGCAGCGGCCGGCCGCCCCTGGGGCAGCGCGCCCCCGCCTGGCAGCTGCGCAACTGGACCCGCCACGCCCTCGAGGCCGGCTTCCCCGGGGTGCGCCTGCTCCTGGACATGGCCAGCCTGGTGCCCAGCGCCGGCGCCCCGCGCCTGGTGGAGCTCGAGGCCGCCCTGGACGACATCGTGCGGGAGCACCCCGCCATGTGCCTCTGCGTCTACGACCGCGGACGCTTCGATCCGGACCTGCTGGTGCGCATGCTCGAGGTCCACCCGATGATGGTCCTCGAGGACGAGCTGCTGCCCAACCCCGGGGCCATCTCGGCCGCCGAGCTGATGGTGGACGACTTCGACGCCCGGCGGCTGGACGCCCAGATCGCCACCCTGGTGCGCCAGCAGCGGCGGGCGAGCTCCCTGCGCAGCGCCCGGGCGCTGAACCACACCCTGCTGGCGGCCCTGCCCGACGGCGACAGCCCCCGTGCGGACTCCCTCGAGGCCTGGTCCGAGCGCCGGGGCCAGCAGCTGCAGCGCCTGATGGCCCGGCTGCGGGACCTGGACCACAAGCCCGGCCTGCAGGAGCTGGCGGACCTGCTGGCGACCGAGCCCGCGGTGCCCAGCCCCGACGACCTGGCCCAGTCCATCCTGGCGGTCCAGGCCGAGCGGGGCGAGCCCGTGGCCGGCGAGCAGGCCGGCCTGGTGCACACCCTGGCCGGGCTGGCCACCACCACCGTGGACCGCATGCGCGAGCAGCTGTCCCGGGAGCACCGCCGCCTCGAGGGCTTGGTGGGCACCCTCCCCGACGGCGTGGTCGTGCTCTCCCCGGAGGGGCGGGTGCGCATGACCAACCCCTCGGCGGAGCGGCTGATGCTGGGCATGGGCTCGGTGCGCGTGGGCGATCTCCTCACCCACATCGCCGGCCAGCCCATCCTGCCCGAGGGGGGCGTGGTCGGCGCCGAGCCCGAACACCGCCGCCTCGAGGGGCCGGGGGACCACGATCTCGAGCTCGAGCTGCGCCGGCTCGACCCCGGCAGCCCCAGCAGTGACCTGGTCGTGGTCATCCGCGACGTCACCCGCGAGCGCACCCTGCTCACCGCCGAGCAGAGCCGCCGGCGCGAGCTCACCGGGCTGTACACCCTCAGCCGCCAGCTGGCCGACGCCCGGGTCAGCGAGACCGTGCTCGAGACCGTGGCCCGCGAGGTAGTGGACACCCTGCAGGTGAGCTGGTGCCGGGTGGTCTCCAAGCTCGAGGACCGCCTGATCTGCCAGGCCGCCCACTGCCGTCGCGGGCTGCAGCTCGAGCTGTGCACCGGCCAGGCCGAGCCCGCCGCCGCGGCCCTCCTGTTCCGGCAGGTGCTCGAGCAGCGCCGGCCCCGGGTGCTGCATCGCGACGACCAGGATCTGGCCGACGACACCCGCGCGGCCCTGGATCTCGGGCGCAGCGCGTCGGTGTGCGTGGTGCCCCTGCGGGTGCGCAGCCACAGCATCGGTGTGCTGGTGCTCGGTGAGATGCGGGCCGAGGCCCGGGCGCCGTTCTCCGACGACAAGCTCGCGACCATCAGCGCCATCGCCGACCAGACCGCCTCGGCCCTGCGCCGGACCTCCCTGCGGGCCGAGCTCGAGCAGAGCTACCTGCAGACATCCCTGGCCCTGGCCAACGCCATGGACGCCCGGGACACCTACACCTCCAACCACAGCCAGCGCATGGCCGCCTGGGCCGAGGCCGTGGGCCGAGAGCTGGGGCTTGGAGACGACTTCATCGGCGCCCTGCGCTGGGGCGCGCTGCTCCACGACATCGGCAAGATCGGCGTCCCCGACCACATCCTGCGCAAGCCCGGGCCGCTGGACGACGACGAGTGGCAGATCATGAGGCGCCACCCCGAGATCGGCGCCGAGATCGTGGCCCACGTGCGGGTGCTGGCGGCGGTGTCCCCCATCGTGCGCAGCCACCACGAGCGACTGGACGGCTCGGGCTACCCCGACGGCCTGGCGGGGGACACCATCCCCATGGGGGCCCGCATCATCGCCGTGGCCGACACCTACAGCGCCATGACCGACGAGCGCACCTACCGCCGCGCCCGCAGCCACCAGGACGCCATCGCCGTGCTGGTGGGCAACCGCGGCCGGCTGTACGAGCCGCGGGTGGTGGACGCGTTCCTGAAGGTCCTCGCCACCGAGCGCGGCGAGCTCACCGCGGCCCCCGTCGAGACCGGCGCCCTGGCATAGCGCCGCATACAGGGGTGTTCCAGCCGTTCCGCTGGCCCCTGGAGGCGCTGTGCTCCCTTCCCTGGCCCTGGCCGCCCTGTTCCTGGGCGCTCCCCACGCCCAGTCACCCCACGACGAGTGGCGCACCCTCGACACCGGCCACTACCGGGTGCACTACCCCCTCGCGGCCGAGGCCTGGGTCCTGCAGGCCGCCAGCCGCTTCGAGGCCATCCACGAGTCCGTGGTCGAGGTCGTGGGCCACGACCCCGATCGCAAGGTCGACGTGGTGGTGATGGACCCCTACGGCAGGGCCAACGGCTTCGCCATGCCGCTGCTCAACGCCCCGCGCATGGGCGTCTTCCCCTCGCCCCCCGGGGCCGACTCGGTGCTGGCCCACTACCACGACTGGGCCGACGACCTGGTCACCCACGAGGACGTGCACCTGGTGCACATGGACCGCCCCTCCCGCAACCCGGTCACCTCGATCCTGACCCGCTACTGGCTGGGCGTGGGCCCCATCGCCCTCAAGACCCCCATGTGGGCCATCGAAGGCTACGCCACCATGCTCGAGGGCCAGCTCACCGGCGCCGGACGCCCCCACGGCCCGGCCCGGGCCGCCTACCTGCGGGCGATGGCCCTCGAGGGCCGCCTGCCCGACTACGGCGCCATGAACGGCTCGGACGCCTGGCAGGGGGGGGCCGCCCCCTACCTGGTGGGCTCCGCGTTCTTCGAGTGGCTCGTCGAGGCCCACGGCGAGCAGAGCGCCCGGGACCTGTGGGCCCGGCTGTCCGCCCGCAAGATCCGCTTCTTCGATGACGCCTTCGAGGGCGTCTACGGCGCCTCCCCGCAGGATCTCTACGCCCGCTTCTGCGCCGAGCTGACCCACCGGGCCCTGAGCATCGAGGACCAACGCCCCGCCCAGCAGGGCACCCTCTGGCAGGAGTTCTCGCGCACCACCGGCGCCCCCGCCGTGTCCCCCGAGGGCGCGCGGGTCGCCGTGGTCGAGGACGACGAGGACACCGGCCGCCGCATCCTGGTGCTCGACATCGCCGACAACAGCGAGGCCCGTGAGAGCTGGCAGGAGTCGGTGGACGAGCTGCTGGCCAAGGACCCCGAGGATGTCCCTGCCCTCGAGCCCGAGCGCTTCGCCCACGAGGAGCTCGCCCGCTTCCAGCACGGCGCCCGCCGACCGGTGGGCCCCCGCTGGCTGCCCGGCGGCGAGGAGATCCTCTTCACCTCGTGGGTGCGCCAGGCCGACGGGGACTACCTCCCGGAGCTGTTCATCTGGGACGTGGACCGCGGCCGCACCCGGCGGCTGACCCGCGGCGCGGGCGTCCAGGACGCCGACCCCCACGGCGGCGGCAGCTTCGCCGTGGCCGCGCAGCAGCGCTGGGGCCGGGCCCGGCTGGTGTGGGTGAACCTCGACGACGGCGCCGTCAGCGGCATCACCGACTGGGAGCTGGACGTCGTACACGACCAGCCCCGCATCCAGCCCGGCGGCCAGCACGTGGCCTGGCTGCGCCACAGCGGCGCGTGGGAGCTGACGCTGCGTCACCTGAACGACGGCACCCAGCGCAGCATCCCCCTGCCCGTCGGCAGCGAGCCCCTCCACATCGCCTGGGAGGACGCGGACCACATCGTCCTGAGCCTGGCTCAGGACGGCTTCGTGGAGCTGGTGCGTCAGCCCATCGACGGCAGCGCCCCCACCCGCCTCACCCAGACCGCCACGGCCGCCGTGGCCCCCTACCCCACCGCCGACGGCATCTTCTACCTGGTGCCCGACAGCGAGGGCTTCGACCTGCACTGGCTGCCGAGCGACCACCCGGTACCGGCCGACGGCCTGGCGGCGGGTGAGGCCCGGGTCCCGGCGGTGCCCCACGAGTGGGAGGGCGCCGTGCCGACCCCGGCGGCGACCCCCTTCGCGGAGCCCCCCCGGGACTACGGTCTGGGTCGCGCCGAGTGGCGGCCCCTGATCGGGGCCAACGCCTGGGAGCAGGCCGGCACCACCGAGCTGGGTCTGCGGGTCGGCGACGTGGTCGGCCGCTGGGAGGCCATGGGCCAGGTCGGCCTGGGCGGCGGCACCGCCCCCCACGCCGGCTCCATCGCCGCCGCCTGGCGCGGGCTCCCCGTGGAGCTGCGGGCCCAGGCATTCGCCCTCGGTGACTCCCCCGTCGGTGCCCACAGCCGCCCCGGCGGGCTCGATCTCGGCGCCGGCGTGCTGCGCCTGGGCGACGGCCGCTGGGGCCGGGTGAAGGCCGGAGTCTGGTCCGATCTGGGCTGGGAGGAGGCCGAGCCCTACCGCGCCGCGGGCTACGCCAGCGTCGGCGGCGGCCAGCGCCTGTGGGCGGGCATCGCCTGGCTCGACCTGGCCGCGCAGATCGAAGGCCAGCACGGCACCACCCGGGGCGCCATGTGGCAGCGGGCCAGCGGCGAGGGCCAGCTGGGCCTCGGCTGGGGCCCCGTGGGCCTGTTCGGCACCTACCGCCGCGACAGCAGCACCGGCGGCGGTGCCATGGACGGCATCAGCCTGGGCGGGATGCACCTGCCCACCCTGCCCGACGCCTGGCAGGCCGGCACCATCGCCCTGCCGGCCCTGGCCAGCGGCAGCGTCAGCGGCCGGCAGTACGAGGGCTGGAGCGCCTCCCTCGATCTCGAGCGCTCGATGGTCGTGACCCTCGAACGCCACCGGCTGTGGTCCCACGACCAGGACCCCACCGCGGCCACCGTGCTGGGCGCCGAGCTGAACACCTGGGGCCTGTCCAACCCCATGGCCAAGCTGCCGGCGCTGGACATGAACGTCGGCGTCGGCTGCGTGCTCGAGAGCCCCGAGCAGGGCTGGCACGAGCGCCCCTGCCTCGACAAGGACCACTGGTCGGGGTGGGTCGGGTTGAGCTGGGATCTCTGACACACGGGGTGATCAGCCACTCGCATATGCGACACTGAAGATGGTGCGGAGGTGCCGATGCTCCGGGTGCTGTTGATCGCAGGTGTGATGCTGCCGGGCTGCAGTGACTACAACTTCGGGTGGTGGAAGGACGAGCCCGAGCTCCCCACCGACACCGAGGCCCCGCCCCCGGACAGCGAGCCGCCGGGCGACACCGAGCCCCCCATCGACACCGAACCTCCGGTCGAGGAAGAGTGCAACGGCGAGGACGACGACGGCGACGGGCTGGTGGACGAAGGCTTCGACGACACCGACGGTGACGGCATCGCCGACTGCGTGGACGACGACTGCACCGTCGACGAGCACCCCGGCGGCGCCGTCGAGCAGGTCGCGGCCTGCGACGGTACCGTGGTCGAGGAGGTCGTGGACCCCTGGAACGTCACCATCGAGTGGCAGTGGACCTCCGACGGCAGCGGTGTGGTGGTGATGCCCGCGGTGGGCAACCTGACGGACGACAACGGTGACGGGCTCATCGACGAGCACGACACGCCCGACATCGCCTTCACGGACTGGACGATGGGCGACCTGGTCGCGCTCCATGGCGACGGCTCCGGCGAGATCTTCCGCACCGATGGCTTCATCGGGATCAGCGGCGTGACCATCGCGGACGTCGATGGAGACGGCATGTCCGAGGTGATCGGCCTGACCAGCGACTACGAGGTGGTCGCCGTCGATGGCACCGGCGCCGTCGAGTGGACCTCGGACACGTTCATCCTCTCCTCCTACCCCCAGCCAGCGGTCGCCGATCTGGACGGCGACGGTGAGGTCGAGGTGGTCTACGACAGCGCCGTCGTCTCGGGAGCCGACGGCTCCACCCTCTTCCAGCTCAGCGGCATCACCACGAGCTACCGCGCGCCGGTGGTGGCGGACCTGGACGCCGACGGCACCCAGGAGATCATCCTCGGCGAGGGCGTGTTCTCCCACACCGGGGCCCTCGAGTGGAGCGTCAGCACGGGCTACACGAGCGCCTTCGCCGCTGTGGCCGACCTCAACGGCGACGCCGTCGCCAGCGAGGTGGTCATGGCGATCGGCTCGTCCATCGGCCTGTACGAGCACGACGGCAGCTTGTTGCGAACCATCATGCTGCCGGGCTCGCACCCTGGCCCGCCCTCGGTGGCCGACTTCGACGGCGACGGCGAGGTGGAGATCGCGGTGGCCGCGGGCGGCACGATCAACATGTGGGAGGTCAACGGCGTGATGCGCTGGTCGCAGCCCATCAGCGACTCATCGGGCATGGCGGGCTGCTCGGGCTACGACATCGACGGCGACGGTGCCTACGAGCTGCTCTACGCCGACGAGCAGCGCTTCCACCTCTACGACGGGGCCAGCGGCACCGAGCACTACTCCAACGGGTCCCACGACTCCGCCACGCTGTGGGAGTACCCGGTGACCGCTGACGTCGACGGCGACGGCTCGGCCGAGATCGTGATCGCCTCGAACGGGCTCGATTGGCACGGCATCACGGTCTTCGGCCACGCCGGCGACGGCTGGCAGCCCTCCGGGCCCACCTGGGGCACCCACGACTACTCCCACGGCAACCTCGACCCGGACGGCGGCGTGCCGAACCCACCTCCGCTGCCCTGGGAGGGGCACAACGTCTTCCGCGCTCGACCCGTCGTGGACGGGCCGGCCTACGCCGATCTGACCGTCGCGGTGGAGGACGTCTGTGTGGCCTCCTGCGAAGACGGACCGGTGAAGCTGAGCTTCGCGGTGGCGAACCAGGGCTACCAGCCCTTGCAGGCTGGCGTGAGCGTGGCCCTGTACGCCGTGGCCAGCGACGGCAAGGAGCTGATCGACACCATGGAGCTCGATGAGCTCCCCGCGGGCCAGGCGATCGCCGGCGGCGTCTTCGAGCTCGGCCCGGACGAGTGGGGCGAGCGGGGCGTGCTGCTACGCGTCGACGACGACGGCGAGGGGGTCGGCCAGGTCACCGAGTGCGACGAGACCAACAACGAGGCCGAGTACAGCGACATGCCCTGCGAGTAGGACGATCAGTCCCGCTCGAGCCGCGCCACCACATCCGCCGGCAGCACGCCCTCGGCGGCCAGCTTGTCGGAGACCTGCCGACGGCGCAGCAGGGCCACACCCACCAGAGGCAGGGCCAGGAACGCCGCGGGGGCCAGGGCGGCGTCGTGGCACGCACACAGGCAGGCGGTGGTGGACAGGCAGACGCCCACCCCGGTGTCGCCGGTGTCGTCCAGGTCGCTGTCCAGCAGCAGCTCGTCGTAGGGCATGGGGTACCTCCGGAGGCGTCTGTGTCGCCAGCGCCCGCGATCCTTCATCGAGGGTAGCACGGAGATGCGGCCTGACGCCGCGCCAGGCATACTGCACCGCATGAGCGCCATGGACCGCCGCCGCTTCCTCGAGCGCGCCCTCGGGGGCTGTGCCCTCGCCGCCGGCGCGGGTGTGCTGCCTGCGCCCCGGCTCATCGAGGCCCTGCTGGACCTGGGCGGGCCGGCCCTGGCAGCCGAAGGCCTGGCCCTGCTGCTCGAGCAGGCCCCGGTGGCCCGCTACCAGGTGCCCACCGGCGATCCCGACCAGCAGCTCGCCCAGTGCCAGCTCTGCGCCCGGGAGTGCGTGATCGCCCCTGGAGGCCGCGGCCTGTGCCGGGCCCGGGTGAATGTGGACGGCGAGCTGCGCTCGCTGGTCTACGGCCGGCCCATCTCCACCCACGTGGACCCCATCGAGAAGAAGCCCTTCTACCACTACCTGCCCGGCACCGACGCCTTCAGCCTGGCCACCTCCGGCTGCCCCCTGCGCTGCTCGTTCTGCCAGAACTGGCAGCTGTCCCAGGCCAGCCCCGAGGACTACCGCAGCGCCTTCATCGGCCCCGAGCAGATGGTCCGCAACGTGCGCACCCGCAAGGCCCCGGTCATCGCCTACACCTACAACGAGCCCACGGTGTTCCTCGAGTACCTCTCCGACATCGCGAGGGCCGGTCGGGAGCACGGGCTGCGCTCGGTGCTCATCAGCTGCGGCTACGCCACCGAGCCCGCCATGGGCGAGCTCTGCGACGTGCTCGACGCCGTGAAGATCGACCTCAAGGGCTTCTCCGAGGACTTCTACCGCAAGGTGTGCAGCGCCGAGCTGGCGCCGGTGCTGCGCTCCATCAAGCAGGTCAGAGCCCGCGGGCTGCACCTCGAGCTGGTCAACCTGGTGGTGCCCACGCTGAACGACAGCGAGCGGGATCTGATCGCCCTGGCCGAGTGGGTGATGGGCGAACTGGGCCCCGACGTGCCTGTGCACTACACCCGCTTCCACCCCGACTACCAGCTGCAGGACCTGCCCCCCACGCCGGTGGAGACCCTCGAGCGGGCCCGCGCCATCGCCATGGATCGGGGCCTGCACTACGCCTTCGTGGGCAACGTCCCGGGCCACGAGGGCAACTCCAGCTACTGCCCCCAGTGCGGCGAGGTGGTCATCGGCCGCAAGGGCTTCTTCATCACCGCCATGAACCTGAAGGACGGGCGCTGCGGCAGCTGCGACGAGCCCATCGCCGGGGTCTGGGCCTGAGAAGCTGCGAGGGCGCGCATGTACGTCCCCCCATGGGAGGCTTCGGGTTAGCCAAGCTTCCCCCCTGGAAGCCTCGCAATGCCCGCCTCCCGTCGCTCCTTCCTGCTCTGGCTCGGCCGCGGGGCCGCGGTGGGCGTGGCCGCGCTGGGGGGTGTGTTCAGCTGGGGCTTCTTCGCCGACGGGCACGGCCAGGGCACCCGCACCCGCCGCTACCTCGGCCGGCGCGCCGACGTCCTGGCCCGACTGCACAGCTCCCGCGAGGGCTTCTGGCTCGACGCCGACAACAGCGTGCTCATCACCATCGACCCCGACAGCCCCGCCGGCCTGGCGGCCACCTCGCTGGTCTGCACCCACCTGGGCTGCACCCTGCGCCCCACCGCCGGCAACCGCAGCCTCGAGTGCCCCTGCCACGGCTCGAGCTTCACCTTCCTGGGCGCCGACGGCCTCGCCGCTGAGCTCGGCCGCGTGACCGTCGGACCCGCCACCCGCGACCTGGACCGCTTCGCCGTGGTGGCCGTGGGCGAGCGCCTGTTCCTGGAGGTCTAGCCACCATGCGCGACTGGCCCGGGCACTGGTGGAGCTTCTTCGAGCACCTGCACGCGCCGCGGGTGCGGCTGGCCAGCCTGCGCTTCCGGGCCACCCTGTTCGGCGGGTTGCTCAGCACCGCGCTGTTCGTGATCCTGACGATCACCGGGGTCCTGCTGATGTACGTCTACGTGCCCTCCGAAGAGGGCGCCTGGGCCAGCATCCAGGTGCTCGAGGAGCGCGTGCGCTACGGCCGGATGCTGCGGGCCCTGCACAACTGGACCGCCCAGGCCATGGTGGTCACGGTGGTGCTGCACCTGTTCAGCCTGGCCTGGCGGGGGGCCTTCGAGCGGGGCAAGGCCGCCAACTGGTGGGTCGGGGTGCTGCTGTTCTTCCTGACCGTGGCCCTGTCCTACACCGGCTACCTGCTGCCCTGGGATCAGCTGGCCTTCTGGGCCATCACCGTGGGCGCCAACATGGCCGCCTCCGCGCCCGTGGTCGGCGGCGCCGTGAAGCACGCCCTGCTGGGCAGCGACACCATCACCGGCACCACCCTGCTGCGCTTCTACGTGCACCACTGCATCACCCTGCCGCTGATCTTCGCGGGGCTGCTGGGGGTGCACCTGTACCGGATCCGCCGCGACGGTGGCCTGACCCTGAGCCCCGCGGCCGTGACCCGAGGCGGCGGCATGAAGACCAAGGCCCGGGGCGCCATCCTGCGCTGGGAGCTGTGGCTGACCCTGCTGGTGACCCTGCTGGCGGTGCTCTTGTCCTTCGTGGCCCCCATCCCCCTGGGGCCCGAGGCCGATCCCCTGGTCACCCCCAACCCCATGAAGGCCCCCTGGTACCTGGTGGGCCTGCAGGAGCTGCTGCACTTCCACCCGGCCTTCTTCGTCACCTACGTGGTCACCGGGGCCTTCGTGCTGTTCTTGCTGGCCATGCCCGTGCTGCCCCCGCGCTTCGCGTCGGCCACCGTGGCGAGCCTGTCCCGGGGCTGGGCCCTGGGGCTGTACGGCCTGCTCGGCGCGGTCTGCGTCGCCTCCACCCCCGTCTGGGCCTGGCACTGGGACCTGGTGCTCATCATCACCTGCGCCATCGCCGCCGCGGTGCTGTGGCTCGGTCGGGGGCCCCTGGCCACCAGCCTCGGCAGGCTGCGGCTCGCCGTCTTCCTGCTGGGCTGGATCTTCCTGGCCTATGGCGGCGTCACCGCCGTGGCCGTCTGGCTGCGCGGACCGAACTGGGGGCTGCTGTGGATCCCGTGAGCAAGCCCAGCCTGCAGCCCTTCGCGGCCAGCCCGTGGCTGGTGCTGACGGTGGTGGGCGCGGGCATCGCGGCTGCGGCCCTGGGGGCCAGGGACCTGCCCGACTGGCGGGCCGTGCAGGACGACTACCAATCGCTCGCTCCCGAGTTCGAGCCCGAGCTGCGGGCCGCCCCCATCGGACCTGTGGCCGACGTCCCCGTCGATGGCCGGGAGTACTGCTCCAGCTGCCACATCGCGGGGGCCGGCTACGCCGCGTTCGAGGGTCAGCCCTTCGGGGCCCATCCCGAGGTCGGCCACGACCCCCTCGAGCTGGGCTGCACCCCCTGCCACCGGGGCGATCCGGGCTCGCTGGCCTTCCACGACGAGCCCGCCTTCGGCCGGGACACCCCCATGAGCGGCGCCTGGTCCTGGATGAGCTGCCTGCAGTGCCACGACGCCCGCCTCGAACCGGAGCTCATGGCTCCCTACCCCCGGGCTGTCGCGCTGCAGACCCAGCTGCACGATCTCATGGAGCGCCACGGCTGCCTGGCCTGCCACACCATGGGTGGCCGCGGTGGGCTGGTGGGGCCCGAGCTGGCCGCGTTCGGCGCCACCCCGGTCAGCGATCCCACCGCGGTCTACGAGGGGCGGCGCATCCAGGCCCGCATGCAGCTCGAGGACCCGCTGGTGCTCCAGCCCGCGAGCAAGATGCCCACCATGGAGCTCGACCCCATCGAGCGCGAGGCGCTGGCCGTGTGGCTGTCGCTGCAGGGCCACGTCGACGCCCACAACCACGGCGCCTGGGACCCGGGCGCCCCCGCCAGCGTCGACTGCTCCGGCAAGACCTACCACTGGTTCTGCGAGCCCTGCCACGCCAACGACGGGAGCGGGCGCGAGCGGGGCCGCGCCCCCGGCGCCGTGCCCGCCCTGGCTTCGCCCCTGTGGCTGACCTACACCTCCGAAGACTTCGTCCGCCACACCATCGCCGAGGGCCGCGACGGCAGCCTCATGGAGGCCTTCCGCAGCGAAGACGGCCAGCCGATCATCACCGAGGACGAGCTGGACGCCCTGGTGGACCACGTGCTCACGGCCAACCTCGTGTGGGAGCCGGACCAGCAGACCTACGATCGCGTCGCCGCCGCCAGCTGCGAGGCCTGCCACACCGAGCGCAGCGACTACCTCGAGGGGCGCGACGATGCGGCCCGCGCCGCCTACCTCGCCGAGCACCCCTGGCGCTGGAGCGTGGACGACTGGCTCGCCGACGAAGGCCTGGTCATCGACAGCTGCGAGGTGCAGGACCAGGACGAAGAAGGCCAGGTCGTGCTGGTCCACGCCGGCGAGCAGCTGTACGAGGATCTCTGCGTCCACTGCCACGAGGACCCCGAGCGCGGCCCGCTGGGGGACGAGCCCTCGGCCCCGGCCCTGCGGGGGTTCTTCGAGCACGAGCACCACGACGCCGGCTACCTGCTGGCCTCGGTGGTCATCGGCCGGCCCGACGCCCCGCCCACCAAGTGGCGCCACCAGGGCGTGACCGCGGGTGAGTACACCCCCCAGCAGCTCGCCTGCCTGGCCCGCTGGCTCGAGGACACCCCATGAGCCGCCGCCGCTGGATCGTCGCGGGCGCGCTGGCCCTGCCATGGGTGCTGCTGCTGGGCTGGAAGGCCAGCCACGGCTTCACCACCGAGCCCCTCCCCCGGGAGCACTCCTACGAGAACCGCGGGGATCGCGCGTCGGTGGACCGCGGAGCCTACCGCTCGGCGGAGTTCTGCGGCGGCTGCCACGTGGAGATCTACGAGCAGTGGCAGCGCTCCTACCTCTCCAAGTCCTGGTCCCAGGCCGACGTGGAGACCCGGCTGCACGGGCTCACCTTGCGGCTGCGGGGCATGGACGAAGCCGAGCAGCGTTTCTGCCTCGAGTGCCACGCCCCCCTGGCCCTGGCCTGGCCCGAGGACATCGACTGCGACGACCCGCTGTCCCAGGAGGGCGTCACCTGCGTGGTCTGCCACACCGCGACCCAGGTCTGGACCGACGACGCTCCGGCCAGGATGATCAACGACCCCCACGGCCCCATCCTGGGCCCCTTCGACGACGCCGTCTCCCCCTGGCACGCCACCGAAGCCTCCGTGCACTTCCAGCGCTGGGACAACCAGGTCTGCGGCAGCTGCCACAGCTCCACCTGGCCGCTGACCGACGCCAGCATCGACTGGACCTGGCAGGAGTGGCACGAAGACGCCGGCCCCGACGACGAAAACTGCGTCGAGTGCCACATGCCCGCCTACCGCGGCCAGGCCGCCCAGCTCGAGGGCGTGCCCGAGCGCGACCTGCGGGACCACAGCTTTCCCGGCGGCCACGACCCCGACTTCGTGGCCGAGGCCATGACCCTGCACCTGGCCGGGGTGGAGCGCGACGCCAGCGGCGTGCGCCTGCTGGTGGACGTCGAGAACCTCGCCGGCCACGACCTGCCCTCGGGCAACCCGCCCGCCCCGGAGTACCGCCTGCGGGCCTGCGCCGGCCCCTGCCCGGCCGAAGGTGGCTCCCTGGACGACCGCTCCTACCGGGCGTCGCAGCTGATGGCCGACGGCTCCCACAC
Organism: uncultured Enterobacterales bacterium; assembly: GCA_964481655.1. Classification (GTDB taxonomy): domain Bacteria; phylum Myxococcota_A; class UBA796; order UBA796; family JAFGLY01; genus CALDOK01. The sequence goes on from CAYZVO010000029.1 coordinate 31,122, forward strand.
CCTGGACGTCACCATCGCCGAGGACAACGGCCCCACCACGGCCTTGAAGGCCTGGGAGGTCCGCCGCGAGGTGCTCGAGCTGCCCGCCAGCGCCAGCGGCGAGATCGAGCTGCGCATCGACTTCTCCTACTGGCGCCCCTACGAGCCCGGCTACCGCTGGCCCAGCTACCTGCAGACCATCCGCCAGCACGTGGGCAACCCCCAGGTCAGCCTGGGGAGGCTCACCACCACCCTGCTGCGCCCCCAGACCTGGTCCCTCATCTTCGAGGCCGTGGGTGGCAGCAAGGGCGAGCCCATGGCGGTGGACGCCCTGCGCATCGATCTGGAGTCGGGGGAGATCACGGCCCACTGGGCCGCGGGGCACTGCGCGGTGGTGCAGTTGCTGCTGCGCAGCTACAAGGACCGCCACGAACGGTCCACGTCCGCGACAGGGGTGCCCCGAACGTTCCACCCGACAGCCCCGCGACCGGTCGTGAAGTCCTCCCCTAGGTTACGGGGCCCACATGCTGCTTGCACTCTCCGTGATCCTGATCTCGGCCCCCGCCTCGGCCAGCTGGGGCTACGCCGCGGACCTGTTCATGGACAGCGGGCACGACCTCACCCAGCGCAGCGAGCTGCACGCGGCCCACGCCCTGGGCTTGACCTACGACGTGCTGCTCACCGACGACGCCGACGAGCAGAACGAGGTGATCGTGGGGACCGCCGAGGATCCCAACGGCGCGTTGCTGTTCCCCGACGGCGCCCCCCGCTACCGGGTGATCTACACCAACGGCGGCTCGGCCACCGGCCACGGCACCTCCCTGGGCGAGGACGGCCGGCAGCGGGTGCGGAACTTCTACGCCGGCGGCGGCTCCTTCACGGGCTCCTGCGCCGGTGCCTTCATCTCGATGACCCACTACGACATCGATGACTACGAGGAGAACGGCCCCCGCGAGGCCTACTACCACCTGTGGCCCGGGGTGGGCGACGCCACCTACACCGGCGGCGAGTACCACGACATCGTCTTCGAGCAGACCGACCACCCCCTGGTGGCCATGTACCCCAGCCTGGCCGACGGCCTGGTGTCCGACGTCTACCACAACTACGGCTGCCGGCTGGACTACGACCACTACGACGTGCCCGAAGGCACCGAGTTCCTGGGCATCGTGGACGACCCGGGCACCGGCACCATGCACGGCTACTACAACATGATGGTGTACAAGGGCAGCGACGAGGAGGGCCGGGTGGTGGTGATCTGCTCCCACCCCGAAGGCTACAGCTCCGGCGAGCAGCTCGACCTGACCTCGGCCATCATCCAACACGCCCTGGACGGCCAAGGCACCCCCTGGGCCGAGAAGGGCAACGTCCTGAGGGACCGCCGCGTGACCATGGGGCGCGAAGACGAGCGCGTCGGTGACGGCCAGCTGCACTACTGGGAGCTGGCCCTGCCCCAGCGCTCGGAGCAGGCCACCGTCACCCTTTACGGGCTCGACGCAGACTGCGACCTGTACGCAGCCCACGAGCGCTGGCCCACCCCCGACGACCACGACTTCGCCTCCGCGCAGGCCGGCATCCAGGACGAGACCATCACCATGGAGGCGCCAGCCGGGGGCAGCTGGTACGTGGCCGTGTACGGCGCCCACGATGTCCTGGCCGGCGCCAGCTACACCATCGAGGGCAGCTGGGAGCAGGCCGAGGCCCCCGTCGACAGCGGCCTGGACACCGGCGAGGGCGGCCCCGACTGGGACGGCCCGCGGGGCGACCTGAACGGCTGCGGGTGCGCGGGCGCGACGTCTTCCGCCGGCTGGGCCGGCCTGATCATCGGCGCCACACTGCTGGGGCTGCGCCGGCGTGAAGACTAGACTCCCGCGCGCGCTGCTGCTGCTGGCGGCCCTGATCACCGCCGCCTGGCTCGTGGTCCGCGCCCGGCAGCTGCACGTCACCGTGGCGGATCTCCCCAGCGGCGACGCCAGCTACTACATCGCCCAGGCCCTCGCGCTGCGCGCCTTGCTGCTGGGCGGCGAGCTGGGCGCGCTGTTCGAGCGCCTGACCTGGCCCGAGCTGCACCCGCCCCTGCACCCTCTGCTGCTGGCCCTGTGGTCCCTGCTGGTGGGCACCGGCCAGGAGCTGCTGCGCTTCGGCGGGGCGGCCGCGGCCTCCATCGCCCTGGTGCTGGGCCTGCCCCTGCTCGGCCGCAGCACAGCGGGCAGCCGCGGCACCGCAGCGGGCCTCGTCGCCGGGCTCATCGTGTTGGCGGGCCCGTTCCAGGCCTCGCACCTGTTCACCTGCATGACCGAGCCCACCACCCTGCTGGTGGGCGTGGGCTTCCTGGTGCTCGCCGCGCGCTCCATGGAGCGCGACACGCCGGGCACCTGGCTACTGGCGGGCGCGGCCCTGGCGTTGACCGGCCTGGCCCGCTTCTCGGGCCCCCTGCTGCTCGCCCCACCGCTGCTGGCCGCCGATCTGCTGCTGCGCTGGCGCACGCCCCTCCGCCAGCGCGCTGCACGCTGGGCCTGCTGGCTCGCCCCCACGGTGCTGGTCTTCTGCCTGTGGTGGGCCCTCGAGCCCGCCCTGCCCCGGGCCATCGCCGCCTTCCTGGTCACCGCACAGCCCAAGGGCGCCGGCGCCGTCGGCTGGCTCTGGCTCCCCTGGGCCTACGCCGCCCGCAGCATCGGCAGCGCGCCCATGGCGGCCATCCTGCTCGGCGCCCTCATCGCCGGCCTGCTGCCTTGGCTGCACCGCGACGACGTCCCCCTCGAGCGGCAGCTGGGCCCCCTGCACCTCCAGCTCACGCCCCTGCGCCGACCCGGCCTGCTGCTGATCCAGATCGCCGCCCTGATCGGCGCCCTCGCCCTGAGCGCCCACCCCTTCAAGCTCACCCGCAACCTGGCCACCGTCGCGCCGCTGATCACCCTCGCCGCCCTGCTGCCATGGACCGGCCTGCGCCTGCGCTGGGGCTCCCGGGGCCTCACCCGCCCCCTCGCCCTGCTCGCCGCCCTGGCCCTGCTGATCCCCGCGACCTGGCGCGCCACGGTTCCCTCTCCGCCCGCTCCGAGCCAGGGCCTCGCCGCCCGCCTGGCGAGCGTGACCAACGACTACCCCGACCACCCCATCCAGCCCGAGCTGTCCCAGGTCCTCACCACCCTGGCCTTAGCGCGCGACCAGGCGGCGACCATGCTGGTGCAGGGCTGGGGCTACCCCGAGGGGCTGCTGCACGCCTGGGCCGCCGACCGCGCCCATGGCCTCGAGCTCATCACCCGCTGGGAGCCCACGGCCCTCGCCCTGGCCCCCGGTGGTCAGGCCGCTACCGTCGCCTTGATCACGCCCCCCTTCCCCCCCGGCAAGGGGGGGGAACGCGACCGCCATCCGGAGGCCCGCGCCGCGCTGCTGGCCGCCAGCTGTACCCGGCTCCAGCCTCGACCCACCGAGCACGGCTGGGCCGTCGAGGCGTGGCGCTGCGAGGCCCTCGATCTGGACGCTGCGCTCCGGCCGCTCACCCGGGAGCAGCTCATCGAGCGGGAGCTCGAGCAGCGGGGACGCACCAAGCCCGCAGGCGCGCCTCCCCCCCGGTGAAAGAGGCCCGTAGCTGACACGCGCGCGGGCCCCGTGGCATGATCCCCGTACATCCCCGTCAAGGAGTCGAGTCATGGGCAACTGGAAGCTCTGGGCCTGCGTGTTGTTCCTCGGAGGCGTCGGCTGGGCCTGGTACACCGGCCTGATCCCCGACTTCATCGACCAGCTCGGGGGCGGCATGTCGTCCAACCCCGATGAGTACATCGTGGACTAGACCGATCACTCCACAGCTCATCGCCGTCGGCGCGGTCACCCTGCTCGGCCAGGTCGTGCTGCTGCGTGAGCTCGCCGTGGTGTTCGACGGCAGCGAGCTGATGATGCTGGTGGGCCTGGCCGGCTGGCTGCTGGGCGCTGGGCTCGGCGCGGCCGTCGGCCGCCCAGGCGCCACCCCCTCCCCCCTGCTGGTGCGCCTGGCGCTGCTCGCCTACGCCCTGCTGCTGCCCCTGTCCGTCGCGGGCACCCGCGCCCTGCCGACCCTGCTGGGCGCACCGCCGGGGGGCGCCCTGCCATGGGCCCAGCAGCTGGCGGTCCTGGCCGCGAGCGTGCTGCCCTGCGCCCTGATGGCCGGCGCCCTGTTCCGCCTCGCCGCTCGGGCCTGGCTGGGCGACGATCGCTCCATCGCCCAGGCCTACGGCTGGGAGAGCCTGGGCGCGGTCGTGGCCGGCGGCCTCAGCGTGGCCCTGGCGGGCCTGGGCCAGGCCAACCTCGTCGCCACCTTCGCGACCGCGTTGCTGGCGGTGGTGGCCGCCGCCCTGCCGGGCCCCGGGAGCCGGGGTTGGCTGAAGCTGCTCTCCCTGCCCGGCTCCGTCGTCCTGGTGATCCTGCTGGCGGCCTCGGGCCCCATCGACCGCGCGCTCACATCGATGGACCAACCCGGGCCCGCCGAGAGCTGGGACAGCCCCTACGGCCGCATCACCATCGCGGATGTCCAGGGGCAGCGGGTGGTCTACCACAACGGCGCCCTGCGCTGGGAGAGCCAGGACACCGACGCGGAGCTGCTGGTCCACGCCGCGGCCCTGCAGGTGGACGCCCCCTCGCGGGTGCTGTTGCTGGGCGGTGCCGAGCGCCGCCTGCTCGAGCCACTGTGGTGGCACCGGCCCCAGCAGGTCGACCTGGTCGAGCCCGACGAGACCCTGGTGGCCCAGCTCCCCGAGCGGGCCGACGATCGAGCCCTCGAGGACATCGCCCGGATCACCACGACCCACTTCGACGACCCCCGGGCCTTCCTCGCCGACGCCCCCCGCTACGATCTCATCCTCATCTCCCAGCCGGAGCCCGCCACCGTCGCGGCCTCCCGCACCTGGACCGCCGAGTTCTTCGCCCAGTGCGCCGCCCACATGGAGCCCGGCGCCGTGCTCGCCTTCCAGCTGCCCGCCGACGAGAACCTGTGGAGCCCGACCCTGAGCTGGCGCAACGCCACCATCCACCGGGCGCTCACCGCCAGCTTCGACGACGTCCTGGTGCTGCCCGGCTCCACCACCACCTGGCTCGCCGCCCGCATCCCCCTCGAGCGCGGCGCCTCCGTGCTCGGCCGCCAGCTCGTGGCCCGCGCCGTGCAGAGTGAGCTGGTGTCCGAGCCCTACCTCGAGTACCTGCTCACCAACGACCGCACCGCCGAGATCGAGGCGTCGATCGCCGCCAGCCCAGCCGAGGCCAACCGGGACGATCGGCCCGCAGCCACCACCGCCACGCTGCTGCTGTGGCTGGCCCGCTTCCACCCGGCGCTGGCCCTGAAGGACCCAGGCCCCTGGCTCATGGGCGCCCAGCGCGCGGCCCTGCCCATCGCCGGGGGCCTCGGCCTGCTGCTGCTGGTGGCGGCCGGCGTCGCGCGCCGGTGGCGACCGAGCCGCCGCGTGGGCCTGGCGCTGGTCGCCGGGCTGCTGGGCACCCTGCTCGAGGGTGTGCTGCTGATCCGCTTCCAGGTCCAGCACGGCGTGCTCTACGGCCAGCTCGGCCTGCTGCTCGCCGCCTTCATGGCGGGCCTGGCGGGGGGAGCCCTGGGGCTGGACCCGCTCCTGCGCCGCGTGAGCGACGTCGAGGGCGCGCCCGCGTGGCTGCGCTGGGCCCTGGGCGGCACGGGTGTCGCCGTCGCCGTGGTCGTATTGCTGGCCCCGGGGCACTGGTCGGCGCTGGTCCCCACCGCGGGGCTGCTGGCCGCCGCCGGCGCGGTCACCGCCACCCTGTTCGGCCTGGCCGGCAGCATCGGCTCGCCGGACCCGCGACGCCTGGCCGGCCCCCTCTATGGAGCCGACCTGCTGGGCGGCTGCGCCGGGCTGGTGCTGGCCAGCCTGCTGCTGATCCCGCTACTCGGGCTGGGGCTCACCGCCGGCGTCGCCATCCTGGTCGCACTGGCAGGGCTGCTCCTGCTCGCGTGACGGAGCGCCGGCACGCAGCCAGGTCCAGCTGTCGTAGAGGAAGTCGCTCCCGAGCTGGGCGCCACCGTGGATCCGGCCGCTCATGCGCAGGGCCGTGCGCTGCATGCGGCGCTTGACCAGGCGGGCCTTGTCGAGGGGGCCCAGGTGGCTGTGCAGCTCCTGGCGCACGCCGAAGCCCATGTCCAGGTTGACGTGCCCGGCCAGCAGCAGATCGCTCTTGGGCAGGAAGCTGGCCTTGCGGCCCCGGTGCAGCTTGGCGTTGCAGAGCATGTGGCAGCTCTTGACGTCGGACATGTCGAAGGGCACCCGCACCAGGCGATCGGACTCGTAGACCAGGTCCCGCTCACAGGGCAAGGCCACGTCGGGCAGCTGCTTGCGCACGAAGACCGACATGGCCGGCCAGGTGTTGTTGCGGTCGGGGGTGAACAGCCGCTCGAAGAACCAGCCGCCGACGTCGCCCACCTTGTCGGCCCAGAAACGATCCGCGAAGGTCTCCTCGACGAAGCGGTCCACGTAGGTGCGCGGCTGCACCGGATCGCTCTTGTCCCACTCGCACCAGAACTCGAGCTTGTCGTCCACCTCGAGCTCGGCGTAGCGCTGGTCCATGTCCAGCACCGTGCGGCCGAAGCGCTTGGGGAAGCCGTAGATCTCCCGGCCCAGCGTGATGGCCATGGCGTTGTCGGGGAACAGGATGGGCGAGAACATGCCCGGCCGGAGGCCCGCCACGCAGGGGATGAAGACCGTGGTCTCCCGGTAGTCGAAGCTCACGTCGGTGGCGAGGGGGTGCTTGCAGGTGACGTTGCGGAAGTGGGCCAGCACCACCGCGTACACGCCCCGCAGCCCCGGGGGCACGAACACGCCCGGGGGCAGCATGCGGCGGGTCCAGCAGGGGTCCTTGGCCCGCATCAGCAGGCCCACCATGTCCACGTCGTCGCCCTCGTAGGGCCCCGGCAGCAGGGCCGCGCTCGAGGGCGCGTAGAACTCGTGCATGTGCTTGCGGTAGGCCCGGGCTTCGTGGGTCAGCAGGAACAGCTCGTACTCGTACAGGGCGTACAGCAGCTGCCGGCACCAGGGGTGTTCCCTGGCCATGCTGTAGAACTGCTTGGGGGCGAAGAGGTAGCCAGACGAGTCCTTCAGGGCCTCGATCTGCACCGAGACCGGCTCGCCCACGGCCTCTTCGAGCAGCCCCGCCATGCGCGGCGCCCGCGCGGTGTGGGCGTCGCCGTCGGTGGGCTCCAGGTAGAAGAAGCCGTCGTGGATCAGGAGCATCTCGCCGGGGCGCAGCACGTGCCGCTCCCCGGCCTTCAAGCTCACCATGGGGTGATCGGCGGCGGCGAGCTTCTCGAGCGCCGCGGCGAGCCGGATGTTCACACGCTCGAGGCGGTCCAGGCGGTGGTCATGGTCGGTGCTGGGCATGGGGTCCTCCGCGCCGGTGAGGGAAACACTCTCCCCTGTCGACGGCTCCACGATATGCATCCCTACCCCTTTGCCCCCTGGAGGCCCAGCATGAACACCCGGATCACCTGGAAGGACGGTATGGCCTTCGATGCCCAGCTCGACGGCTTCACCATCGCCATGGACGCCGACGCCAAGGTCGGCGGCACCGGCCGTGGCCCCAAGCCCAAGGGGCTCACCCTGGTCAGCCTCGGCGGCTGCACCGGCATGGACGTCATCGCCATCCTGCGCAAGATGAAGCAGGACGTCACCGGCCTCGAGATCGAGGTGGACTCGGTGCTGACCGACGAGCACCCCAAGAAGTTCGACCGCATCACCGTCCGCTACATGGTCACCGGCAACGAGCTCGACGGAGGGCGGGTCAAGCGGGCGGTGGAGCTGTCCAACACCCGCTACTGCGGCGTGAACGCCAGCCTGGCCCCCGGCGTGGAGATCGTCAGCGAGATCTTCATCAACGGCGAGCAGCTGTCCTGAGCGCAGCGCCCCCCACCCCCACGAAGGGGATGAGGGGCGTCGGACTCTCCCGCAGCGAGCGGACTACTCGGAGAAGACGCTGTCCGGGCCACCGAAGGGGCCACCGTCGGCGTAGGTGCCGGGGCTGTAGGCGTCGGTGGCGCCGGTCTCGCTGTGGGCCACCCAGTCGGAGCCGGTCACATCCGGGGTGCGGGTGATGGACTCGTCCTCGCCGGCGGGCACGGAGCCGTCGAAGCTGGCGGTGCCGTAGGAGACGTAGTCGAGGCGGGTCTTGCCGTCGGCGGCGTAGACGCTGACGGTCTCACCGGCGTCGAGCAGGGACAGGCCGTAGGGGGTGCCCGGGTCCTCGTTGTCCGCGGTGTAGAACGACACGTTGTCGGCGCTCATGGCGCTGACGTCGCCACCACCGAAGACCACCACCGCACCACCGGCGGGCAGCAGGGTGCCCTCGGGGAAGGTGTGGCGGGGCAGGTAGGTGCTCCAGTCGTTCTCGACGATGGTCACGCCGCCCAGGTCCACGGCCACGCCGGCGGTGTTGGCGAGCTCGATGAACTCGTCCTCGACCGCGTCGGTGGTGCCGTCGCCGTTGGGGTCACCATCGACCGTGGCGTCCGCGAGCAGCTCGTTGATGACCAGGTCGCCGGTGGTGGCGGCGGACAGCTCGATGGTCAGCTCGACGGTGTCCTCGAGGCCCTCGTAGGCGCCCGTGACGGTCACGGTGCCGCCAGCGAGGGGCTGACCGACGCTGGCGTCGTAGAAGGTGAGGATGGTGTCGTCGCTCGACGTGATCGTGGCCATGTCGGTCACGTTCTCACTGTCGCCGTTGGCGTACATCGCGTGCAGACCGAAGATGACGGTCTCACGGGTGGACAGGCTCTCGGTGGTCGCGGTCAGGTTGACCGACTCGAGGTCCGTATCGGCGTCGGTGTCAGCGTCGGTGTCGCCGTCGGCGTCGGTGTCGCTGTCAGCGTCGGTGTCGGTGTCGGTGTCGCCCTCGGGGGGTGCGGTGTCGTCCTTTTCGGGGTCGCCGCAGCCGATGGCGAGGATGGCGAGGGGAATCAGCCAGCGCATGGTGTCTCCGTGTGTGCGTGCTGTGGGGTTCGCTAGAAGCAGTGGGTGGCGCCGGGGCTGGAGCCGTCGGTGCAGTCGGAGGCGGCCCAGTTGTCAGCCACGTCGCCAGCGGCGATGTCCACCTTCTCGACGCTGATGCCGTTGCCGGCGTCGAAGGGGGAGGTGTAGCTGTCGATGAAGGAGACCGCGTTGTCCTCGTAGAGGTAGACCGGGTCGTTGGTGGCCAGGCCCGAGCCAATGGTGGCGTCGTCGGTCACGAGCAGCAGGGTGCCGGCGGGGATGGTGTACTCGCTGGCGTAGCCGCTATCGAGGATGACGGCGTACTCGCCGGCGCCCAGGACGGTGTCGTAGGGGTCGGAGAAGCCGAAGATGGTGTCCACGGCGTCGCCGTCGTACAGCACGTAGTAGAGCAGGTCGATGTCGGTGCTGCCGGCGTTGTACAGCTCGACGAACTCGCCGGTGGACTCCGTGATCGCGTTGCTCATGATCTCGGTGATGACCAGGTCGCCGTACAGGTCGGAGACCGTGGGGCCCGAGGTGCTGGCGGACACGCAGTTCTCGGCGCCGGGGGAGCCGCCGGAGGCGCAGGTGGAGGCCTCCCAGTTGGTGTCGGCGTCCAGCAGGCCGCCCATGGCCACGCGCTCGGAGCTGATGGCGTTGCCCGGGTTGGTGGGCCACTGGTACTTGTCGATGACGTGCACGCCGTCGTACTCGTAGAGGGTCACGGTGTCGCTGACGCTCAGGGAGTTGCCCAGGGTGGTGTCCTCGGTGGTGACCATGATGACGCTGGAGTCGATGGTGTACTCACCCGCGTACTCCGCATCGACGATCAGGGCGTAGCCACCCGGGGCGAGCATGGTGTCGCCGCCCTCGTAGGCGGTCAGCAGATCGTCCTCGTCGCCGTCGGTGAAGGTCATGCCGGCCAAGTCGATGGTGTCGTAGCCGGCGTTGTACAGCTCGACGTACTCGCCGGTGTCCTCGTCGTCGGCGTTGGCCATGACCTCGTTGATGATGATCGGGTCACAGACGCCCAGCTCGGCGCCGTTGAGGCGGCCCGGGGAGGCCCCGCGGGAGCAGAAGTCGCTGGCGGGGAACCAGTTCTTCTCGGTGTCACCCATGGAGTAGTCGAACTTCTCCCAGGACACGCCGTCGCCGTTGTCGCCCGGGTAGGAGAAGCTGTCGATCAGGGTCGTGCCGTCGCTCTGGTAGAGGTAGACGTTGTCGGTGGAGTTGGACAGCCCGTTGCCGATGGTGGCGTCGTCGGTGGTGACCAGGATGATCTCGCTGGGCAGGTAGTAGTCGTAGGCGTAGTCGGGATCGACGATCAGCGCGTGCTGCTCGGCGCCCAGCAGGGTGGAGCCACCCTGGAAGGCCACGAGGACGTCGCTGGTGGCGTTGTCGGCGATGATCAGGCCGGCCAGATCGATGTCGGTGGCGGTGTGGTTGTAGATCTCCACGTACTCGCCGGTGGACTCGGAGGCGGCGTTGGCCATGATCTCGCTGATGAGCAGGTCGGCCGGGTCGCCGGACTCGGGGAAGCAGTGGGCCGCGCCCGGGGAGTTGCCGCCCGCGCACTGGCTGGCGCGCCAGTTGCCGTTCGCGTCGCCGTTGTCCAGGTTGTACATCTCGAGGGAGACGCCGTCGCCCGGGTCGGTCGGGTAGGTGAAGGTCGCGACCACGGTGGAGCCGTCGGACTCGTACAGGGTGACCTTGTCCGAGGTGGTCAGGCCGTTGCCGATGGTGGTGTCGCCGGTGGTGACCACGGTGATGGCCGTGTCGATGCCGTAGGTGCCCGGGTACTCGGGATCGACGACCACGGCGTACTCGCCGCCGCCCAGCACGGTGGTGCCACCGTCGAAGGCCTCGAGGGTGTCGATGTCGTCGAAGTCGGTGAGGATCAGGCCCGCGAGGTCCACGGGGGCGAAGCCGGCGTTGTAGATCTCGACGTACTCGCCGGTGGACTCGGTGCTGGCGTTGGCCATGACTTCCGTGATGACCAGGTTGTAGGCGGACACACCGTACTCGTCGTAGCCCAGGTCGTAGTTGTCACCCTGGGGGCGGGACTCGTTGTCGATGTCCACGACGATGCCGACCGTGCTGTTGGCGGCGTCGATGGCCGGGGAGGCGGCCGTCAGGTGGTAGTTGCCTTCCGAGCTGGCGACGAACAGGGGGTCGCCGGCGATGTCGGAGCCGCCCGCGGAGGCGTCGTTGACGTAGTCGGTGGTGTTGCCCCACACCAGGTTGTAGTCCCAGCTGCCCGAGCAGGAGTAGCAGTTGAAGCCGTAGTAGTTGGACGTGATGATGTTGTTCACCACGCGCTCGGAGCCGGTGCCCTCGATGGCGATGCCGCCGGTGAGGTAGGCGGCGGTGCCGGAGAAGCCGTTGCCGATCACGGTGTTGAACATGATCGTGCCGGCGCTGTAGGCCGAGGCGATGCCGGCGGCGGGGTTGAGGCCGACCAGGTTGTTGGCGATGGTCAGGTTGGACACGCTGGAGAGGTCGGTGCCGTACCAGTTGTAGCCGAGGGTGTTGCCCTCGATGTAGACGGTGTCGCCGGCCGCGGCGAGGATGCCCTTCTCGAAGTACCAGATGGCGCAGTCGGTGATGGTGGCCGAGCCGCTCTGGATGCCGACGCCGTACTGGGTGCCGTAGGTGGTGCCCTTGCTGACCCAGATGGGGTCGTAGATGGACATGCCGGAGATGGTGCCCGCGGTCAGGCCGTCGAAGTAGACCGAGCCGACCAGGTTGGTCTCGTCCTGGCCGCCGCCATCGACGATGACGCCTTCTGCCATGGTGAGGTTCTCGTAGTAGGTGCCGGAGGGCACGTTCACCGTGTCGCCAGGGGCCGCGGCGTCGATGGCGGCCTGGATGGTGGTGAAGGTGAGGTCACCGTTGACCTGGGTGTAGTCGTCCCACTCGCCATCGACGGCGGGGGCGACCCAGAGGTCGCGGCCACCCACGGCCTGGTAGTCGGCGCAGGAGACGAGGGGGAACAGAAGGAGGAGACGGGCGAGCTTCATGGGATTCTCCGCATGTTTCACGAAATAGCCCCAAGTACTTAGGGGCAACATGCAGCTCGCGCAATCCCCCTTGACAGCCTAGCCCCCCGCCTGACCCCGGGGCTCACGGATCCCGCTGGATCGGCCTCCCCGGATCACAGATCCACTCGCTCCACGACCCCGCGTACAGCCGGGGCAGCGGCAGGCCGGCGTGGGCCATCGCCAGCACATCGTGGGCGCCGGTCACCCCAGAGCCGCAGTAGAGGATCGCGGCCTCCGCCGGGATCCCGTCGAGCAGCGCCTCGAAGCGCGCGCGCAGCGCCGCGGGGCTCCGGAAGCGGCCCGCGGCGTCCAGGTTGTCCTTCCAGAAGGCGTTGCAGGCGCCGGGGATGCGGCCGGCCACCGGGTCCCGGGGCTCGACCTCGCCCCGGAAGCGCTCCGGGGAGCGGGCGTCCACCAGGCACAGGTCGGGATCGCCCAGCCGGGCCAGCAGCTCGTCGGTCCCCACCCGCAGCAGGTCGAGGGCCCGGGCCTGGAAGCGGGCCGGGGCGACCGGGGTGGGCGCGCCGTGCTCGACCACGCGGCCCAGCTCGAGCCAGGCCGGCCAGCCCCCGTCGAGCACCGACACCCTGTCGTGGCCCAGCCAACGCAGGGTCCACCACAGCCGGGCCGCGAAGGCCCCGTCGAAGTCGTCGTAGGCCACCACCCGGGTCGTGGGGCCGACGCCCAGCCGCGCCATGGTGGCCTCGAGGGCGGCGACGGGGGGCAGCGGGTGGCGCCCGGTGCGGCCGGGCACCACCGGGGCCGACAGCTGGGTGTCCAGATCGCAGAAGACCGCCCCGGGCAGCCGGCTGTGGGCGAAGGCGCGGGCGCCGTGGCCGGGATCATCCAGGTCGAAGCGGCAGTCCACGACGAGCAGGTCGGGCGCGCCGAGCTCGGACGCCAGGGCCTCGGGGGACAGGACGGCGGGGAGCGTGGGCATGGGGGCTCCAGGAGGGCGGGACAGCGCTTGATATCACCCCCGGGCCAGCGATCCCCGGCGGGCTGTGGCAGCATGGTGCCGGCGCTCACCCCGGAGCTCACCATGCCGCGCATTCCCTGCCTCCTCCTGCTGTTCCTCGCCGGTGCCTGCCGCCCCGACGACACCGCCGCCCCCCCCATCGAGGCCGTCGAGGCCTGCAACGAGGCCGGCTGCCTGACCCTCGACGGGGGGCTGCTCACCCTGCACGACGCCGGCGGCGAGCTGGTGCTGCAGGGGGCCACCGCCCGGGTCATGCTGGACAGCACCGGCGACGATGGCGTCGAGTTCATGCTCTCCGAGCTGGACTGCGGCAGCGACAGCGCCGGCGACACCCTCACCGCCGGCTGCCCCGGTGACGGCGACACCCCCGGCTTCGCGTGGACCCTGCGCGCCCACCCCGACGGCTGGTTCGAGGCCGCCCTCGCCGTCGAGAACAGCACCGACGCCACCCTGCAGGTGGCCAAGATCAGCCCCCTGTTCGTGGACGGCCGCGACGGCGGCGCCCTGTTCCTGGGCGCGCACCCCGAGACCGCCCGCATCGTGGAGAACGGCTCCTACGCCGGGCTGGACTTCGTGGCCGAGCTGGTGCCCGGAGACGTGGAGCGGAACGAGGGCTACGCCACCGTCATGCCCGGGCACTTCGAGGGCCACAGCGCCTCGAGCTGGAACCACGGCGTGCAGGACCTGGACAGCGAGCGGGCCTGGGTGGCGGGGGCCCTGACCTTCGAGCGCACCACCCCGGTGATGAACCTCTCCTACAAGGCGTCCAAGGCCACCGAGGGTGAGGACGGCCACACCAGCTTCTCGTTCCTGGCCCTCGAGGCCGCCTACCTGCCCGCTCCCAAGGCCCTCGCGCCCGGCGAGAGCCTGGAGTCCGAGCTGTACGCCTTCTGGACCGGAACGGACGCCCTGGCGGGCCTGGAGCTGTACGCCGAGGCCATCGCCCTGACCCTCGACCTGACCCCGTGGCACAAGCGCGAGGAGGGCCGCCGGGTGCCCAACGGCTGGAACTCCTGGGCGGGCTCGTCCAGCACCGGCGGCTACGGCACCGACATCAACGAGGAGGTCATCCTCGAGAACCTGGACATCATGGCCACCCAGCTGCGGGACTGGGGCATCGACTGGTTCCAGATCGACGACGGCTACGAGCCCACCTACGGCGAGTGGACCTGGCGGAAGGACCGCTTCCCCAACGGCCCCGCCTGGCTGAGCGAGCAGATCCGCGACGCCGGCCTGATCCCGGGGCTGTGGATGGCGCCCTTCCAGATCTACCCCGACGCCCCCCTGGTGGAAGAGCACCCCGACTGGCTGGCCGATCCCATCGACCTGGGCGAGGTGATCCTGGGGGACACCTACATCCTGGACCTGACCCACCCCGAGGTGCAGGACTACCTGCGCGAGCTGTTCACCACCTTCCGCCACGAGTGGGGCTTCGACTGGCTCAAGCTGGACTTCGGCTACTTCGCCCTGTTCGGCGAGAACTACCACCAGGACAACACCACCCGCGAGGAGGCCTGGCGGCAGGGCGTGGGTGTGATCCGCGAGGCTCTGGGCGAGGACGCCTTCTTCATGCTGGTGGGCACCCTGGGCACCAACTTCGGGATCCTGGACTCGGGCCGGCTGGGGCTCGACTCCATGCCCATCTGGGACTGGGACCAGGGCGCCATGGACTGGGATCAGCGCTCGGAGCAGCAGGGCCTCAAGCCCACCCTGCGCACCGCGGCCCGGCGCTGGTTCTTCCAGGACACCGTCTGGGTCAACCACCCCGACCTCATCTTCTTCAGGTCCAACACCAACGACGAGTCCTGGCCGCGGCTCTCCCAGCAGGAGAGTGAGGCCTGGTGCAGCTGGGTGGCCCTGAGCGGCGGCATCGTCAAGATCGGCGACCGCCTGGTGGACCTCGAGCCCGAGCACATCAACGCCCTGCGCAAGATCCTGCCCACCCACGGGGCGCCGGCGAGGCCGCTGGACCTGTTCGAGCTCGAGTACCCCGAGCGCTGGCACCTGCACTACGACGGCGGCCTGGACGGATTCTCCGAGTCCTGGGACCTGCTGGGCCTGTTCCACTGGGGCTTCAACGTGGACCAGACCACCAACCCCTTCTCCCCCATCGACGACAGCAAGGCCGACCGGGTGCACCTCATCGATCTGGACGCCCTGGGCATCGAGGGCGAGCGGCTGGCCTACGAGTTCTGGACCGGCACCTTCCTGGGCACCGTCAGCGGCGAGGCACACTGGGCCATCCCCAGCCACAGCGGGCGCATCATCGCCCTGCGGGAGCCCAGCGGCACGCCCCAGTTCCTGGGCTGGAACCGCCAGATCACCATGGGTGGGGTGCTGCTGGGAGATGTGAGCTGGGACGACGGCGCCCAGACCCTCAGCCTGCCCCTGCACGCCGCGGCCCCCAGCGAGTACGCGCCCTTCGAGTACGACATCGCCGTGTACGTGCCCGACGGCTACGGCCGCCCGGACATGAGCACCAGCGGCGTGGCGCTCGAGAGCTCGAGCTACGCCCTGGACGGCGAGCTGCTCACCGTGAGCTTCGTGCCCGCGAGCACGGGGGCGCTGCAGATCCAGCTCGCGTTCTGACACCGAGGCCGGGCGGGAGCAGATGAACCGCTCCCCTGGGTTCACTCGAGACGACCAGCCCCAGGGGAGGACTTCATGTCCTCTCGTCTCGACGAAGCCGCCTACTCGATGCGGGTGCCCTCGAAGGTGCCCGTGGCGACGAAGTAGTCCATGTCCTGGTAGAGATCGAGGTAGATCTCACCGCCGCCGACGGTGCCCTCGAGCTCGACGTCGTACTCTTCGCCGCTGTGGCTGCTCTCGTAGAGGGTCCACCAGCCCAGGAACTCGTCCTCGCGGACCTCACCGCCGACCACACCCTCGAGGGTGAAGTAGTCCAAATCGCAGATGGCGTAGCCTTCGGCGTTGTCGTCTTCGTCGATGGTGAGCTCGAAGCTGCCCCAACACTCCATGGGCCACCAGTCGTTGTCGGCGAGCACGTAGACCTCGCCTTCGTAGATGCCTTCCGGGCTCAGGTCCACGTCGGCGTCGGTGTCCGCGTCGGTGTCCGCGTCGGTGTCACCGTCGGCGT
This sequence comes from uncultured Enterobacterales bacterium, assembly GCA_964481655.1. GTDB lineage: Bacteria > Myxococcota_A > UBA796 > UBA796 > JAFGLY01 > CALDOK01. The sequence continues at coordinate 47,166 of CAYZVO010000029.1, forward strand.
CCGTGTCGGTGTCGGTGTCGGTGTCGGCGTCGGTGTCCGTGTCCGTGTCGGCGTCGTAGACCGCCGTGTCCTGGGGCTGGATGCCGCCGACCGAGGCGCAACCGAGGGCGAACAGGGCGAGCAGGGCGATGCGCATGGGGGACTCCTCCGCAGCCGCGGTGAGTCTAGCCGACGTGTCGCAATTCCGCAGGTGAAACCAGTGTGAAGGCGGCCCTCGCAGGGCGCCGCTAGTCCTGGCGTGCTCCCACCAGGGTGCCGGTCGTGGTCCACCAGTCGCCGTAGTAGGAGACATCGAGCGCGATGACGCCGTCCGCGCCCACGGTCCCGACCAGGTCGTGGGGCAGGGTCTCGTCCTCGTAGATGGTGACCATCCAGACGCCCTCGAAGTCGCCATTGTCGTCGACCTCGCCGTACAGCTCGCCCTCGCCATCCCAGGACCAGTGGTCGTAGGACTGGGCCCAGCCCCAGCCATCGACCTCGCCGGCGTCGTCGATGTCGAGCTCGAAGGCGCCGCCGCCTTCCTCGGTCCACCAGTCGTAGTCCACCATGGCCTGGACCTCGCCTTCGTAGTGGCCGGCGAAGCTGGCCACCGGGTCGGTGTCGGCGTCGCTGTCCGCGTCGGTGTCCGCGTCGGTGTCGCCGTCGGCGTCCGTGTCGGTGTCCGTGTCGGCGTCGGTGTCCGTGTCGGCGTCACCGTCGGGGGCGCCGGTGTCGATGGGAGAGATGCCGCCGACCGAGTGGCAGCCGAGGGCGAACAGAGCAAGCAGGGTGATACGCATGGGGCCCCCTAATCAGGGCTCCCGCTGGCCGTCCATCGCGCCGTAGATCCACATCCAGTCCATGTGGCGCTCGAACTCGAGGAAGATGGAGCCGTCGTCCTCGATGTCGCCGGTCACATCGACGCGCTGGTACTCGTCGTCCCAGATGCGGACCCGCCAGGTGCCGTCGAAGGCGCCGTCGCTGGTGTTCACCTCGCCGTAGATCTCACCGTCGACCATCCAGGGGTCCCACTCCCCGATCTCCACGAACGCCCAGCCTTCGGCGTCGCCGTTGGCGAACACCTCGAGCTCGAACTCCCCGCGGCCTTCCTCGGTCCACCAGTCTTCCTCGATGGTCACCCAGACCTCGCCCTCGTAGAAGCCGTCGTAGCCCGGGTCGGCGTCGGCGTCGGCGTCGCTGTCGCTGTCGGCGTCGGCGTCCGCGTCGCCGTCGGCGTCGCCGTCCGCGTCGGCGTCGGTGTCGGTGTCGGTGTCCGTGTCGGTGTCCGCGTCCCCGTCGGGGGCGCCGGTGTCGGCGGGGGCGATGCCGCCGACCGAGTGGCAGCCGAGGGCGAACAGGGCGAGCAGGGCGATGCGCATGGGGGTTCCTCCGCGGTGGTGCGGGGGGAAGCGTAGCCGAGGGGATCGCGACCTGCAGGGGAAAGCGAAGCCGTGAGGGGCTCAGCGAACCCGCCAGCCCTCGGCGCGGATGGAGAGGCTGGCCATCTCCTGTTCGACGTCCACCAACAGCAGGGCGTGACCGTCGGCCACGACCCCCTCCATGGGGACGTCGATGTAGTGACGCCCCATCAGCACCTTCATGGACCAGGTGCCGATGAAGACCCCGTCGCTGACCTGGCCGTCGATCATGCCGTGGTGGGAGGCCCGGTGCTCCGCGCAGGCCGCCCAGCCGCCGCTACGACCGTTGGCCTCGACGGTGAGCACGAAGCCGCCGTCGTCGCAGTAGACATCGTCGGACACCCAGATCAGCTCGAGCTCGGTGACCCCCACATAGGTCCCCGCCTCGGGCGCCTCGCTGTCGCTGTCGGCGTCCGTGTCGGCGTCTGCATCCGCGTCGGTGTCGCTGTCGGCGTCCAGGTCGGTGTCGGCGTCGCCCTGGGGGACATGCCCCGTGTCGTCCTGGCCCGAGCAGGCCAGAGCGAGCGAAACAGCAAGGGCGAAGGGGCGCATCGCCCCCAGTCTACTTCAAGAAGTAGCCGCCCGGGGTGTGCAGGGCGTCGGTGGTGAACATGATGCCCAGCTTGCGCAGCACGTCCTGGTCGGGGGACGTGGGCACGTGGGTCATGTGCATCTCGCACTCCTTGAGCACCGGCAGCATCTCGAAGGCGGCCTCGGCCGCTGGGTTGTGGGCCGCCGAGACCGACAGGGCCGCCAGGGCCTCGCCGATGTCCAGGCTGTCGGAGCCGTCGCCCAGGGTCTCGTTGAGGCTCAGCAGGTTGCGGATCACCAGCGGCGACAGCAGGTGGATCTTGTCCGGGATGCCGGCCAGCACCTTGATCGCGTTGATCACCGCGGCCGCGGTGCTGTAGAGCAGCTCCGAGTTCATGCCGGTGACCACCGTGCCGTCGGGCAGCTCGATGGCGGCGCCACAGTTGGCGCCCTTCCAGCCCTTGCCCTCGCGGCGCTCGGCCTCGGCCGCCGCGTCCCGGGCGGGCTGGACCGTGGCCCGGTCTTCGACCGACACACCGACCTTGTCCATCAGGCGGGTGGCGATGGCGACCGTCTCCTCGTTCTCCACGCCGATGGTCAGCTCCCAGTTGTAGCGGAAGAAGCGGCGCACGATCTCCTGCCGGGAGGCCTCGCGGACCACCGCGTCGTCCACGATGCCTTCGGAGGCGCAGTTGCAGCACATGTCTGTGGGCGACTGGTAGCGGGGCTGATCCGAGTCGTCGCCGATGATGCGGTCCATCAGGGCGCGCAGGATGGGGAAGTGTTCGACGTCGCGGTTGTAGTTGACCGTCTCGACACCGTAGGCGGCCAGGTGGTGGGGGTCGATCATGTTCACGTCGCGGATGTCCGCGGTGGCGGCCTCGTAGGCGAGGTTGACCGGGTGGTCCAGGGGCAGGTCCCAGACCGGGAAGGTCTCCCACTTGGCGAAGCCGGCGGTCACGCCCCGCTGCTGCTCGTGCCACATCTGCTGGAGGGCCGTCTCGATCTTGCCGCTGCCAGGGCCGGCCCCGGCCACCACCACGATGGGCTTGGAGGTCGGGATGAAGGTGTTGATGCCGAAGCCCTCGGCGCTGGCGACCAGGTCCACGTCGTCGGGGTAGCCGGGCACGGAGAAGTGGGTGAACACCCGCACCCCGCGCTTCTCGATGCGGTTCTCGAGCTGCACGGCCGCTGGTTGTCCTTTGAAGCGGGTGATGACCACCGCCGAGACCGGCAGGCCCTTGGCCCGCAGATCGTCGAGGGTGCGCAGGGTGGCGAGGTCGTAGGTCAGCCCCCAGTCTCCGCGCACGCGCCCGCGCTGCACATCCTTGGCGTTGACCACGAACAGGATCTCCAGCTTGTCCTTCAGGCGCTGCAGCGGGCGGATCTTGACGTTGGGCTCGAAGCCCGGGAAGACGCGCGCGGCGTGGTGATCACCCAGGAACTTCCCGCCGAACTCGATGTAGAGCCGCCCGCCGAAGCGGTCGACCCGCTCGAGGATCGCGGCCGCCTGGGCGTCGAGGTACTTTTCGTTGTCGAAACCGACGGCGCGACGGGTCTGCATGGGGACTCCTGAAAAAAAGGGGCCCGAACCATAGCACCCGTCGGGGGGGGCTTCCAGCGATCTGTGGGGTCTACTCCCCGATCACGGCGAAGCCGCTCACATCGTAGCCGTAGGTCTCGCCGCTGCCGTAGCGGGTCACGTCGTCCTGGAGCAGGGTCAGGCGGGGGTTGGCGCCGCCCAGATCGACCACCAGCTCGTACTCACCGATGCTGCCCGCGCAGGAGCCGTAGCTGGCGACCACGATCTGGTAGGTGCCCGCGTCGCGGGTGTACTGCTCGGTGGACGGGCACTGGTAGGACGGGGGCGGGTAGGTGCAGTCGAAGCTGTCGTCGCTGCCGTTGAGGGTGCAGCCCGAGGGGTCGTTGACCCACATCAGCGGGTCGAAGGCCGTGCTGGTGCCCACCGTGTCCACCGCGATCTGGGCCGTGTCGCCGGCGCTGACCTGGATGGTCCAGACGTCCACCTCGTCGCCGCCGCAGTCCAGCTCCGACTGCCCGGAGAAGCTGCCGTTCACATCGGCGTACAGGTCGTCGGTCGCCGCGTTGCCGCAGTCGTTGTAGTAGGCGTCGTCGCCGCTGGAGCTGTGGCCGGTGTAGGCGAAGCTCCACTCGATCTCGTCGCCGGTCTGGGAGAAGCTGCCCACCGACGAGCCCTGATAGGACAGGATGAACCAGTAGGGGCCGGGGTAGTAGCCCATGCCGTAGCTGGACAGATCGTAGGAGAAGCCCGTGGCGAAGGCGTTGGAGTAGCTGCCGTAGTGACCGCTGTAGCTGGGCATGTAGGCCATCAGCATGTTCACGTAGGGCACCGAGTCGATGTAGGACAGGAAGGGGTGCAGGGCGCAGTCGGCGGTGCTGTTGTCCCGGGAGACCGAGGCGTCGATCTCGAAGGCGAAGTCACAGCCCGGGCAGCTGCCGGTGTAGGGCGTGCCCACCAGATCGATGGTGGCGTCACAGACCATGCGGCCGTCCGCGGTGGAGAGGTACTCGACCTCGCCGATCAGCTCGGTGTCGGTGTCCGCGTCGGCGTCGGCATCGGCGTCGGCGTCGGCGTCGGCGTCGGCATCCGCGTCGGCGTCGGCATCCGCGTCGGCGTCGGCGTCAGCGTCGGTGTCTGTGTCGGTGTCTGTGTCGGTGTCCGTGTCGCCTTCGCCCTCGCAGGCGGCCTCACCCGAGCAGTCCGGATCATCACAGTCGGTCACGCCGTCGTTGTCGTTGTCCTGTCCGTCGGTGCACTCACCGGGGAAGTGGCCTTCGGGCTTGCCGGAGAAGCAGCCGGCGATCAGGATCAGGGCGAGGGGGGCGAGCATCGCGCGCATGGGTGACCTCCTGGATGGGTGTCACCCATATACCCCCGCGCGCACGGGATCAGGGGGTCAGCCTGGGGGCAGGCCCCTTACTTGACGACCCAGAGGCCGTCCTGGACGACCACTTCCACGTCGTCGAGCAGCACCCGGCGGCCGCAGCCACCCGGGCGGAAGTCGGTCACGATGTCCACGTGCTGGGCCGAGCGGTTGCAGACGCCCTGCTCCACCAGGGCCTGCAGGCGGGCCTTGCCTTCCTCGGAGCCCGGATCCTGCACGTAGCAGTCTTCGTAGGACATGCCGATGGCGATGTGCAGCGTGCCGCCGACCTTCTCCACGAACAGGGGGTGCTTGAGCACCTTCTCGAGGCCGGGGTTCATGCCCAGGGCGAACTCGCCCAGGCGGTGGGAGCCGTCGTCGGTCTCGATGATGGCCTCGAGCTGCTGGTGGCCTTCGTCGGCCTTGTACTCCACGATGCGGCCGGCCTCGAACTTCAGGAAGATGCCCTTCATGTCCACGCCGCCGTAGGACACCGGCAGGTCCACGAAGATCTCGCCTTCGACGCTGTTGGCGTCGGGGCTGGTGAAGATCTCGCCGTCGGGGAAGTTGCGCAGGCCGTAGCAGAGCACCGCGTGGGACTTCGAGAGGTCCATGGTCAGGGTCAGCTCCCGCTGGGTGTGCGGGCACTGGGTGATGATCGTGGCCTGCTTGGCCTCGTTGAACAGCGGCTCGAGCTTCTCTTCCGCTTCCTTCAGCGGCTGCGGGTCCTGGGTGGAGGCGCGGACGATGAAGTCCACGTACTCATCCAGCTCCATGCCCTCGGCCTTGGCCATGCCCGGGGTGGGGTAGAGCGTGATGACCCAGGTGCGGGCCAGCCGAAGCGTAGAGAACGGCCGATCGGCCTTGGCCAGCAGCCCGGCCTGTTCAGGGGTCAACCCGGCGTACATCGTGGGATCTTCGGCGCCCAGGACCTCGATGTACTTGTTCATCACCTCGTAGCGGTCCTTGTTCCAGCCCGGCGTGGCCTCGATCAGGTCGGGCGTGCCCATGCGGGCCATGTCGGCGGACCACACGCGGCCGCGCTCGTTGTTGGGGGGCACGAGGTTCACATCCGGCGTGCCACCGCGCTCGATGACCTTGCGCTCGAGGATGGCCATCAGCGGCCAGCAGATGCGCTCGCCCTTGATCATCACCGTGTCGCCGGGGCCCACGCCTCCGACAGAGTGCTCGATGAGGTAGTCGGCCCAGATCTCGAGGGCGGCAGGATCGATGGTGGGTTCGTGCATGGGTCCGTTCCTTTCTGCGCTGGTGGATTCGGAGGAGGCCGGACCTTTAACCTGTCCGCCGAGGGGGACCGATGTGGTGCCCCGGACAGCTTCTGACCGTTCGGTCAGTTTGTGTCCGGTGGTCTCTTGCCCGCCGACGTTCTGGGACTACGGTCCAGCACACGTCTGCTGGAGGGTTCCATGGAATGTCTACTGTCCTCTTCGTCCGCGACCACCCCATCGCAACGCACGGGGGTGCTCTACCCGCCGAGCGCATGGGCCGCCCCACCGCCCGTGGCGAGCCAGGGCTCCGCGCGCTACCGCGCCTCCAATCCGCGTAGCCCCAGGCTGGGGGACCGCGCCTTGGCCGAGATGCGCAAGCGCAACCTGAGCCACCGCACCCAGAAGGCGTACCTGGGTTGGATGCGTCGGTTCTGGCAGTTCCACGACCGGCGCGATCCCGCCGAGCTCGGTCCTGCGCACGTCAGCGCCTTCCTCACTCACCTGGCTGTGGAGCGGAACGTCGCGGCGTCGACCCAGAACCAGGCCATCGCCGCCCTGCTGTTCCTGTACAAGCACGTGCTCGGCCTCGAGCTGCCATGGCTGGACGACCTGGTCCGCGCCAAGAGGCCCCAGAAGCTCCCGGTGGTGATGTCCCGGGGCGAGGTGGTGGCCGTCATCGGCGAGATGTCCGGTGTCACCCGCGACATGGCCACCCTGCTGTACGGATCGGGCCTGCGGGTCAGCGAGTGTTGTGGCCTTCGGGTCCAGGACATCGACTTCGACGCCAACCAGATCGTGGTGCGCCGGGGCAAGGGCGACAAGGACCGGGCCACCATGCTGCCCCAGGCGGTCCAGCCCGCCTTGCGCGAGCATCTCATCCTGGTGCAGGAACAGCACCAGGCCGACCTCCGTGCTGGGCAGGGTACCGTGGAGCTGCCCTACGCCTTGGCCAGGAAGTGCCCCAACGCTGCCACCGAGTGGCCATGGCAGTGGGTATTCCCGGCCACCCGCCACTACGTCCACGATGACACCGGCCTACGGCGCCGCCACCACTTGCACCCCACCGTGCTCCAGCGCGCGGTGCGTCAGGCTGTGATCGCGTCGGGCATCACCAAGCGTGCGAGTTGCCACACGTTCCGCCACTCGTTCGCCACCCATCTGCTCGAGGACGGCACCGACATCCGCACCCTGCAGACCCTCATGGGGCACAAAGACATCCGCACCACGATGATCTACACCCACGTACTCAATCGCGGGCCCTCGGGCGTGCAGAGCCCCGCAGACCGGCTCCTGCTGGACCTGGAGTGAGCCCTATCCACGGCGAGCTAAGAACGGGGTGTTTGCCCAGGGCTTGTGCGAGGATGAAGTGGTGGTGGGGTGTCGTCGCCACCGTGGCCGGCGGCGGCCGAGGGCTATCGTGGCGGTGATCCGTGCTGATGGGGGATTGTCCAGGGCTATTAAATCGACGTTGGACCGTCTCTGGGGACGCAGCAGGTGTAGGTCTGCGGCGGGTAGCGGT
>CAYZVO010000030.1:0-54550 GCA_964481655.1 uncultured Enterobacterales bacterium
TGTCGGCGTCGCTGTCGGCGTCGCTGTCGGCGTCGCTGTCGGCGTCGCTGTCGGCGTCGCTGTCCGTGTCGCTGTCGCCTTCGGGCGGTCCGCTGTCCCCTGGCTTGTCGGGCGGGCAGCCAGCCAGCAGGAGCCCGGCAGCGAGCAGGGTGAGGCGGTGGGCGAGGAGGCGCATGCACAGTCCTGTGTCTGATCCAGCTTGAGAATAGCCCGATCAACGATTAGCCTGTGCGCCCAGCACCAGAACCAGGAGCTCTCCGTGGCCAGCGACGATCTGATTGACATCGAAGGAGTGGTCAAGGAAGTCCATCCCGGCGGCACCTTCCTGGTGGAGACCGAAGCCGGCACCATGGTGCAGGCACACCTCGCCGGCAAGCTCCGTCGCTACCGCATCCGCGTCGTGCTGGGCGACCGCGTCACGGTGGCCGTCTCGCCCTATGATCTGAGCAAGGGGCGGATCACGTTCAGGCACAAGTAGGACGAACGCGGGCGGAGCGGCGGGACCTGGCCGCCCAGCGGTCGATACTCCGATCTCCGCGGGCGGAGCTGCGAGTTCTGGCCGCTCAGCGGTCGATACTCCGATCTCCGAGGGCGGAGCGGCGGGACCTGGCTGCCCAGCGGTCGATACTCCGATCTCCGAGGGCGGAGCGGCGGGACCTGGCCGCTCAGCGGCCGATACTCCGATCTCCGAGGGCGGAGCTGCGAGACCTGGCCGCCCAGCGGTCGATGCTCCGATCTCCGAGGGCGGAGCTGCGAGTTCTGGCCGCCCAGCGGTCGATACTCCGATCTCCGAGGGCGGAGCGGCGGGACTTGGCCGCCCAGCGGTCGATACTCCGATCTCCGCGGGCGGAGCTGCGAGTTCTGGCCGCCCAGCGGTCGATGCTCCGATCTCCGCGGGCGGAGCTGCGGGACTTGGCCGTTCAGCGGCCGCTCCTAGCCCTCCACGTCCCACACCAGCACGTAGTGCACCGGCGCGCTGCTGTCTTCGGGCACCAGCGGCACGGCCACGGTAGCGTCGCCGCTCAGCTCGAAGCCCTGGGAGTCCACGAAGCGGCCCTCGGTGAGCACCAGGCGGAGGTGGTCCAGGCTGCCGTCATCGTCGGCCTCTGCCTTCTCGCCATCGGGCTCGAGGTTGATGCGCATCGCGAGCTCGCGCAGGTCGCCGTCGGCCTCGAAGCGGACCTCGCCGCCGCCGTCGGTCTCCGCCAGGATCTCGGTCCACAGATCGCGCATGCTGGCGAAGCGCGCCTCCACCATCACGGTGTAGGGACGCTCGACCCGGATGAGCCGCACGCGGGTCTCTTCGGCGCCCAGCTCTCCGAATGACTGGCTCCAGCTCTCCTCGCCGCCGTCCACCGAGGCCAGGAAGTCGGCTTCCTCGTCGTAGCGCTTGCGCAGGCTGTCCTCGTCGGAGCGCACGAGGTCGCGGATCACCCGCCAGGTGACGCTCCCGTCGGGCTCAAGGAAGAGGGTGTGATCCGTGTCCTCCAGCAGGCAGCCGCTGCAGAACAGCAGGGGCAGACAGCAAAAGAGCGCGATGAGCTTGTTGAACATTGGGGTCTCTCCTCGCGGGCCCTGCATGGGCCCTCCCCTGTAGAGACGACGTGCGCACCCCGGACCGAACGCCGAAGGAGCGGCCGCCTGGCGGCGAGCTGTCCTGTCGCCTGCTGTCGGAGCACCAGGCCCGCATCGACCGGGCGCTCGACACCGACGAAGCCGGGCTGGACAGGCCCCCGCGGCTCGATGATCTCGCCCGCTGGGCCTGGGCTCGCGCCCCGCTGTACCTGACCACCGGCCGGCGCGGCCTGGCGGGGCTGCCGCTGGCCTCGGCGGACCGCGACGGCTGTGACATCTGCGAGCGGCCGCCCGGCCACGGCCATCGAGGGGAGACCTGGCACCGCGCAGCTCGAGTCCTTCCCGCTGCGGCACCTCCCGGACCCCAGGCCCTGCGATAGGGTTTGTGGGTTCACCGCTTCCCACCATGGAGAGGAGGTCCCGGATGGATGACTTCGCCGCGCTGCTGCAGCAGGCCCGGCAGGGGTCGCCCGAGGCCACCGAGGCCCTGCTGACCAGGCACGCGGCGCGGCTGCTGGCCACGATCCGGCTGCGCATGGGGCCGGGCCTGCGCGCGCGGCTGGAGTCGCGGGACCTGTTGCAGGAGTGCCTGCTCAAGGCATTCCGCTCCCTGGGCAGCTTCCAGGGCCAGGACGCCCGCGGCTTCACGGCGTGGCTGGCGCGCATCGCGGCCAACGAGATCAACGACCAGGTGGCCTTCCACGGCCGGCAGCGCCGCGACGCCAGGCTCGAGGCGCCCTACAGCGACTCCCTCCAGGGTCGCGCCCGCTCGGTGTCCAGCCGGGTGGCCATGAGCGAGCAGGCCCGCCGCATCGAGTCGGCCCTCGAGGCCATGCAGCCCCACTACCGCGAGGTCATCGTGCTGCGGCGGCTCGAGGAGCTGAGCTTCGAACAGATCGGGGCTCGGCTGGATCGCAGCGCCGATGCCAGCCGCATGCTCTTCGCGCGGGCCATGGCCGCGCTCACCGCCGCCATAGGAGAGGTCTCGTGAGCGAACGCGCCCAGGCCCTGCTGGAACGCTACATCGATCACCTCCTCGTGGAGGACGAGCGCCTGGATCCCGCCCAGCTCTGCGCGGAGGCGCCCGAGCTGCTGGAGCCGCTGCGCGCGCTGATCGCCCGCTACGAGTCCATCGAGCAGGACCTGGCGGCCCTGCCCCACGCCATACCGGGCCCCGCGGCGCCCGAGCCCCTCCCGCAGATCCCGGGCTTCCGCACCGTCGAGCGCCTGGGGCGCGGCGGCATGGGCGAGGTCTACAAGCTGGAGGACCTGTCGCTGGGGCGCACGGTGGCCGGCAAGATCCTGCGGGCCGATGCCCGGGTGGCCCAGGGCCTGCCGGGCTTCGTGCGCGAGGCCTCCACCCTGGCTCTGTTCGAGGATCCGCGCATCGTGCGCATCTACGAGCTGCGCGGCGACACCGCGCCCCCCATGATCATCATGGAATACGTCGAGGGCTTCGAGCTGGGCGCGGTGGCCCCCTCGCTGGAATACCCCCAGCGCGCCCGCATCCTGGCCGAGGTCTGCCAGGCGGTGCACAAGGCTCACAGCCTGGGCGTCCAGCACCGCGACCTCAAGCCGTCCAACATCATGCTCGACCAGCAGCTGGGCCCCAAGGTGCTGGACTTCGGGCTCGCCGGCAGCGAACCCCACCAGGGGCACGGCCTGGGCACCCTGCCCTACATGGCGCCCGAGCAGCTCGATCCCCAGCAGCCCATCGACGCGCGGGCAGATGTGCACGCCCTGGGCGCCATCTTCTACGAGGTCCTCTGCGGGGTGCCCCCCGACCAGCACCAGCCGCGCCTGCCGGTGGAGATCCAGCCCGACGTGCCCGAGCCCCTGCAGGCCATCGCGCTCAAGGCCATGGAGCCGCGCCCGGCGGATCGCTACCCCGACGCCGGCGAGATGGCCCTGGAGCTGCGCCGCTACCTGGACGGTCGCCCGGTCCTGGCCCGACCAACCAGCTACAACTCCGCCCTGGGCCGCCGCATCCTGCCGCACCTGGAGGACATCCAGGAGTGGCTCCGGCTCAAGCTGGTGTACGGCCACGAGGCCGCCCGCCTGCGCGCGGTGTACCGCCGGCTCGAGCTGCGGAACGACGACTGGATCGTGCAGAGCCGCCAGCTGTCCCTGTCGCGCATCGCCCTGTACCTGGGCTCCTTCGTGCTGGCCTGCGGGGCCTTCCTGTACCTGGCGGCCCACCGGTTTTTCGGGGCGGAGACGGGCTGGTTCGCCCCCATGGCCGTGCTCGGCCTGCCCTTCCTGCTGCTCAACACCACCGCCCACCTGCTGTATCGCCGGCAACACCAGGCCGTGGCGGTGGCCTTCGGCCTGGGCTCGGTGGCCCTGTTGCCGCTCTTGACGCTCATCACCATGGCGGAGCTGGGTCTGGGCACCGTCGACCCACAGACCCCGGGCCAGCTGTTCTCCAGCGGCGCCATCTCCAACAGCCAGCTGCAGCTGGCCACGCTGCTGGGCGCGGGCTGGTCCCTGCTGCTGGCGGTGCGCACTCGCACCACCGTGCTGGGCACGGTCTTCACCGTCACGGTGCTGCTGTTCGCTCTGGCGCTCTTCACCGACCTGGGCTTGCCCGACTGGCTCAGCCTCGAGCGCTACGATCTGCTGGCCCTGCACCTCTCTCCCCTGGTGCTCATCGCCAGCCTCGCGGGCCACCGCGCCGAGGTCCACGGTCAGCCCTGGCTGAGCCTGCCCACCTGGCTGGCGGCGGCCCTGCTGCTGGTGCTCTGCCTGGAGCTGCTGGCGCTGGACGGCCGCAGCTTCCACTACCTGGGCATCTCCATGGTGGGTGCGCAGCCCGATGGGCTGAGCGATCCTCTGCTGCTCGACACCCTCGCCGCCATGACCGTCAACGGCGCCCTGATCTACCTGGCGGCGGCCCTGGCCGATCGCCACGGCTCCGAGGGGGTGCGACCGGCGGCCCAGCTGCTGTTCTCGCTGGCCCCCTTCGCCATCCTGGAGCCGCTGGCCTGGCTGGTGATCACCGGCGACTACTCCCAGAACTACGACTGGCTCTACCTGGCCACCGCGCTGGCCATCGCGTTCCTCAGCCACCATCGCCAGCGGCGCAGCTTCTACTACGCGGGCCTGTTCAACACCGGCACCGCCCTGGTGCTCATCTCCCAGCACCGGGAGTGGTTCGACGCGCCGTCGTGGGCCGCCGCCGTGCTGCTGGGCGGGCTCGGCATCCTGGCGGCCGGCGCTGGGCTGGATCGCTACGAGCGCTGGCAGAGCATCCCACGGGAGCGCTGACCCACGCCACCACAGTTGCGTGCAGGACGCGCACAGCGCACAACTTGTAACCCTTTGTCGCAGGCCGCTTCCAACCGCGATTACCCATCGAAAGCCCTGTGAGATCACCCCCTCGCAAGGTTCCCCACCTTTCTCGTCTCCAGCACAGCCGGCCCTTGCTCAGGGTCACATCCTGGCTTGCGCAACCTGTGGAAAACCTGTGGTGAAAACAAGCGCTGTGAAAGCCTGGTGGGCTGGATATTCCACGCCAGTACCGAAAATACCTAAAGTAAATCGACCATATGCGATACTATTCAAACCGACACTGCCCACACAACGCAGCCTATGGAAAACCTCCGCTGGGCAGCCTTGAAGCGAGAGCCCGAACCGCTCGCCGCTGGGATATGATGGAGCCGCCTCGCGCTCTGGAGTCCCCCATGCGTCCCAGCCTCGTCCTGCTGCTCGCCTCCCTCGGCCTCACCCTGGGCTGCCCCACCCCCAAGGACACCGGCGAGACCACCCCCGAGACCGACCTCTGTCCGGCCCCGGAGGACGATCTCGACGGGGACTGCTTCGCCGAGCCCGAAGACTGCGACGACTCCGACTACTACGTCAACCCCGACGCCGACGAGGTCCCCTACGACGGCAAGGACAACGACTGCGCCGGCGACGGCGACCTGACCGACTGGGACGAAGACGGCTACGACGGCGAAGCCGCCGGCGGCGACGACTGCAACGACGGCAACCCGGACATCAACCCCGGCGCCGAGGAGACCTGCGAGGACCGCTACGCGGGCATCGACGCCGACTGCGACGGCTCCGAGCAGACCGACGACTGCGACGGCGACGGCTACGACCGCTGGGACGACTGCAACGACGACATCCCCGAGTCCTACCCGGGCGCCGACGAGGTCTGGTACGACGGCATCGACGGCAACTGCGACCTGCAGTCCGACTACGACCAGGACTTCGACGGCGACGACCACGAAGACTACGGCGGCACCGACTGCGACGACACCGACGACACCACCTACTACGGCGCGCAGGAGCTGCTCGACGATCAGGATCACGACTGCAACGGCGAGCCGGGCCGCATCGACCAGGCCGACGCCACGGCCGAGTTCCTGGGGTCCAACTACTCGGACTACGACAACTACATCGGCTACCGCGCCGACTGGATCTCCGACATGGACGGCGACGGCCTCGACGACGTCGTCGCTTGCGGACCGCTGTGGGGGTATTGTTCCCTGGACAAGGAGTCCTACGTTCAGGGGCGCTGCTACATCCTGCCGGGTGCTGGCGAAGGCGAGAGCAACAACTTCGCGGACAACGAGATCGCCACCGTCACCGGCGGCGCCGAAGAGTACCTGGGCTGGGGCATGTCGGTGGTCAACGACCTCGACGGAGACGGCTACGACGAGATCCTGGCCGGCTCGCCAGTGTACTCCATCTCCGGCGTCTACGGCGCAGCCCACCTCTTCAGCGGGGCTGACATCCTCGATCTGGGCAACATCACCGCCTCCAACGCGGTCGCGTCGCTGTACAGCAACGAGGGCTACTCCTACTTCGCCATGGACACCGCCACGCTCGGCGACGTCACTGGCGACGGCCTCGATGAACTCATCGCGTCCACGTCCAGCGACCTGATGGGCTCGTACGGCGTTTACGTCAACCTGGGCCTGCACATCTGGTCCGGCGGTGAGGCGCTGAACGGCAACATGTCCTCCGACGAAGCCCTCGCCACCTTCACGGCCTCCGGCTACGGCGGCTCCACCGTGGGCGGCGGTGACTTCGACGGCGACGGCATGCCCGACCTGATCACCGGCGACGACGGCTACGATTGGGAGCTGGACGCCTCGGGCAAGTTCTACGTCATGGTCGGCTCGAACGGCAACCAGTACGTCCTTCCTGGCGCCGACATCGCGGTGGGTGGCTGGTTCGGCGCCTCCGACGTCTCGACCATCACCGGCTCCGACTCCGAGGGCATCGGCTGGCGCAACGGCTGGACCCACGACGTCGATGGCGACGGCTACGACGAGGTCATCGCCTCGGGCTGGTACTCGGATGTGGGCGTCGAGGAAGGCGGCGTGGTCTACGTCATCCCCGGCGACGACGCCATGGGCGGCGGCGACGCCTCGGACCTGGCCATGTTCACCATCACCGGCTCCCTCGAGTTCGGCCGCGGCACCGCGTCGGAACGCCCCGCCGACATCGACGGCGACGGTCGTGGCGACCTGGTGTTCGTGCACATGGGCGACATGGTCTCCGGCATCAAGTCCGAGAACTACCTCTGGCTCGGGTCGGCCATCGCCGAAGGCGGCACCGTCAGCGCCAGCGACAGCCCCTACTACTTCGCGTCGAAGTACCAGGACGACCTGTACGGCTGGGCCGGCAGCTTCCACGACTACGACCACGACGGCGACGACGACGTGATGATGGCCGCCTACTACCCGATGGAAGGCAAGGTCTGGATCTTCGACAGCCCGATGGCCGACTAGACAGCGTCGACTCCATCCCATCGCTCGGCGCGGCGTTGGCGAGGGGCGTGTTCCGGCCTGCCGGGCGGGCCGGGCTTCCGCGGCGCGCCCTGATCGGAGCTCATCCGCGGGGCCAACGATGGTGGCGCCGGAGACACCGCTGCAGCCCTGGCCCTGGCGCGGCCTCCACCCGCCAGCGACGTCCGCGTCGGGGCGCTACGCCCCTACCATGCGAACCGGGAGCCGGGAGCCGGGAGCCAGGAGCCGGCCACCGGTTCGCTACATCATCGCCGAGACCCCAGTGAAGACCACCGCCCCCAGGCAGAGCAGGGCGGCGGCGGTGCCGGCCAAGCGCCAGGGGGTGGCGTCGCCGCGCTTCTTCTCGTTGGGGTCGATGATCAGGGCCAGCAGGCCGCCGGCCAGCAGGCCGCCGAAGTGGGCGGCGTGGTCGGCCTGCATCACGAAGCCGAAGATGACGATGTAGAGCACCCAGCGCAGCATCATGTTGCGGAAGCGGATGCCGAACATGGTGCGGTCAAGGTGGCCCCAGACCATCATCAGCCCGATGAAGCCGCACAGGGCGCCCGAGGCGCCGATCCCCACCATGGCGAAGTGCCGCTGCTCGATGAGGGCCCAGGCCAGCGACGCCGCGCCCGCGAGCACCCCGGTGATCACGTAGACCACCAGCGCCTTGTTGGTGCCGAAGACCTCGCGCACCTTGGGGGCGATGTACAGCAGCGCCCAGACGTTGAAGCCCAGGTGCAGCAGGCCGCTGTGCAGGAAGGTGTAGGTCCACAGGCGCCAGTACTGCATGTCGGCCAGGGTCTGGCCGTCCCGCCAGGTCTCCATCACCGCCAGCAGGGAGCTGGGCACCAGGTGGTTGCCCCCGGCGCGGACCAGATCCAGGGAGCCCAGGCTCCAGAGGTTGGAGTCGTCGCCCCCGGCCGCCACCAGCATGTAGACCACGATGAACCCGACCGCGAGCAGGGTCTCGAAGCCCAGCCCCATGCCGAACTGGCGGAAGAAGCGGGCGACCATCTCGCCGCCGCGGCTGCGCAGGCGGGCGCCGCAGTGGGCGCAGGTCTTGTCACCGGCGGCGTTGATGCCGTTGCAGACCGGACAGGTCTTGTGCTCGCGCTTGACGGCCTTGGCCTTGCCCGCCACGGCGCGCCCACGGCCTTTTTGGCGATCCTGCCAGCTGCGGAGCTTCCAGCGGATGCGCACCGGGTTCATACCCACGGCCTTGCCGAGCTGGGCCACGGTCTCGATCCAGTCGTACTCGTCGCGCTTGGGTTCGCTCATGGGGGGGATGCTCCGCGTGCTCAGAGCTTATCTTGCACGCCGGACAAAACTTGGCGACCCCTCAATCGTCCAGTAGCCCCCGCATGACCCCGCCATCGCTCATCATCGGCTCCCAACCCATGATGGCGCCGATGCTGGGCACGATGTCCACCAGCTCCCAGGGCTTCACCGGGTCGCAGCCGGGATCGATGCCCGGACCGAGGGCCAGGAACATGACCTCCTGGCAGCCCGCGCAGTCGCAGCCGTGGTTCGCGTAGCCGCCGTTGTCATCGTCGTGGCGGCCGTGGTCGGAGGTCACCATGAGCACGGTGTTGTCGGCGTAGGCGGGGCGGGCCTGCAGCTCATCCCAGAGCCAACCTACCAGGCGGTCGGCCTCGTACACCGCGCTGGTGTAGTCCTCGAAGCTGCCGTAGTGGCCGGCGCTGTCGACGTCCGAGCCGTAGACCATCGAGAAGACCGGATCGAGCTCGTCCAGCCGGTCGACGAAGGCCTCGAAGACGTCGGCGTCGCTGTGGCCCTCGTTGACGATCAGGGGCCAGACATCCGGACCGTAGTCGTCGTAGAAGCTGGGCTTCCACACCGAGCTGTCGTCGTAGCCGGGCAGCACGTACAGCACGCGCTCGGGGGCCAGGTCGTAGCTCGAGCGCAGGTACTCCCAGTGGGTCGGGTAGGCGAAGTGCGCGTCGTGCTGGTTGCTCTCACCCACCCAGGCGTTCCAGATGCCCGTGTGGATCGAGGCCGTGCCGAACTTGGTGGTGGTGATGCCCAGGTTGAGCATCGGCCCGGGAGAACAGCCCTGCTCGGCCAGCGCGGCCAGCTCGGGGGACCACTGGGCCTCGGGGTCCCCCAGCACCTCGCTGAAGCGCGCGCCGTCGATGAGCACGAGCACCACCCGGGGTCCATCGTACGCCGGCAGCGCTGCGTCGCTGTCCGCGCTGTCTCCCTGCTTGGTGGTGGGACAGCCCAGGGCGAGCAGCGCGAGGATGGTGAGGGTGCGGGTCATGGGGCGACAGCGTAGCCCCGGTGCAAGCGCAGTGCAGATGTTTCCCACCGATGGGCACTGCGGAGCATCAGGTTAGGTGGCGCACCCCTCGAGCCCCGGAGATCCCATGGCCCGCGCCAAGGTCGCCATCCTCAAGACCTCCCCCCGCACCGTCCTGTCCGACTACCACGAGCTGATGAACCTGGCCGGCTACCAGGACGTCGTAGACAAGACCGCCGACACGGCGCTCAAGATCAACATCTCCTGGCACTACTTCTTCCCCGCCAGCTCCACCACGCCCTGGCAGCTCGAGGGCGTCATCCGGGCCATGAAGAAGGACGGCTACGACAAGGATCTCATCCACGGCTGCCACAACCGCACCGTGGTGATCGACTCCCACCTCGGCGAGGTGGAGAACAAGCAGCTCGGCCCCGTGCTCGACAACGGCCTGCGCAACATCCACCTGTACGAGGGCGAGCCCTGGATTCCGATCCGGGAGGCCGTCGGTGACCTCGCTGAGAAGTTCACGGTCCTCAACGAGGTCTACCCCCGGGGCTTCTCGATCCCCAAGCGCTTCATCGGCGAGAACATCATCCACCTCCCCACGGTCAAGACCCACGTCTTCACCCACACCACCGGCGCCATGAAGAACGCCTTCGGTGGCCTGCTCAACGAGCACCGGCACTGGACCCACCCGGTCATCCACGAGACCCTCGTGGACCTGCTGATGATCCAGAAGAAGATCCACAACGGCCTGTTCGCCGTGATGGACGGCACCTTCGCCGGCGACGGCCCCGGCCCCCGCTGCATGGTGCCCCACGTCAAGGACGTCATCCTGGCCTCGGCCGACCAGACCGCCATCGACGCGGTGGCCGCCAAGCTGATGGGCTTCGATCCCCTGTCCATCAAGTTCATCAAGATGGCCCACGACATGGGCCTGGGCTGCGGCGATCCCCGCGAGATCGAGATCGTGGGCGACACGGTCACCGGCAACGAGGACTGGAACTTCGACGGCCCCTACAAGGAGATGACCTTCGCCTCCAAGAACCAGCACCGCATCTACTGGGGCCCCCTCAAGAAGCCCATCGAGTGGTCGCTCAAGACCTGGATGGCGCCCTGGGCCTACATCGCCTCGGTGGTCTACCACGACATGTACTGGTACCCGAAGAACGGCAACGACCGGGTGCTCGAGGTGCTGAACAGCGACTGGGGTCGCCTGTTCGAGAACTGGGAGAACCTGACCCCGGACGAGCAGGGCTGGACCGAGGTCGGCGCGCCCCCCACCGGCTACCGCCACGACACCAAGGCGCTCTTGAAGAAGGGCGTGGGCCTGGTGGCCGGCGCCATCAAGGAGTCGCCGGAGGTCGCCAACCGCCTGCGCCGCCGGGCCATGGGCCAGGCCGACGACGGCACCATCCCGCCGTGCTGCGGGGGGCAGTAGCCTGCCCGTGGTAGACTGGGACGCTCACCTGGAGCGCCCCTTCCAGACATGAACCGCACCCGCGCCCTCGCCCTGGCCGCCCTGCTGTGCACCCCGGGTCTCGCCCGGGCCGAGTGCGAGCAGTCCGTGCAGCGAGCGGACATCGCGCTGGGCGCGCAGGCCGCCATCGAGGCCTTCCGGCAGCTCGATCGTGACGGCTTCGCCGCGGGCCGCGACCAGCTGCTCGCGGGGCTGCCCTGCCTCGCCGAGCCCCTGCAGCCCGGCGACGCGGCCAGCGTCCACGGCTTGATGGCCCTGAGCGCCTTCCTGGACAAGGACGACGGCGCCTCGGTCGCCAACCTGCACGCCGCGCTGCGCAGCGACCCGGGCTTCGATCTGCCCGCCGACCTGTTCCCCGACGGCCACCCCCTGCGCCTGCACCTGCAGGTCGCCCGCAGCCTCCAGCCCGGGGTGCTGCGGCCCCTGCCCGTGCCCAGCGACGGCGCTGTCACGGTGGATGGCGCCGAGGCCAGCCACGCTCCGGGGGACCGCCCCTCGCTGCTGCAGTGGACCGCCGCCGAGCTCGAGGTGCGCGACACCCGCTACCTCACCGTAGGGGGGCCGATGCCGGACTGGGGCCCCGTCCCCGAGCTCCCGGACGCGCCCCCCGACCGCCGCCCCTGGGCCCTGGTGGGCGGCGCGGGCGCCAGCGCCCTGGCGGCGGGTGGCCTGTACATGCTCGCGGCCGGCCGGCACACCCGCTTCCTGGATCCGACCACGCCCTACGGTGAGCTCGAGGGCCTGCGCACCCAGGCCAACGCCATGACCGTCGCCTCCGCGGGCGCCGGCGTCCTGACCGTTGGCTTCGGCACCATGGCGGTGCTGCGATGGTAGCCGGCGAGCGCCGCTACTGGTTCCTCGAGGTGCTGGGCCGCGGCGCCTTCGGCTCGGTGTACCGGGCAGAGCTGCAGGGCCGCGGCGGCTTCCGCAAGCAGGTCGCCGTGAAGATGCTGCACCCCGACCGGACCAGCTCACCGGAGGTCGTGCGCCGCCTGCGCGATGAAGCCCGCCTGCTGGCCCACGTCAGCCACCCGGGCATCGTCCAGGTCGACGGGCTCATCCAGCTGCGGGGCCAGTGGGCCGTGGTGATGGAGTACGTGCAGGGGGTGAGCCTGCGGGAGCTCATCGCGCTGGGGCCCGTCCCCATCCTCTGCGCGGTGCAGCTGATCCAGAAGACCGCCGAGGCCCTGGACGCAGCCCACAACGCCGTGGACGGCGACCGCCCCCTCGAGCTGGTCCACCGGGACATCAAACCCAGCAACATCCTGCTGACCCCCGACGGAAACGTGAAGCTGCTGGACTTCGGCGTGGCGCTGGCCAACCCCGACGCCCGCGAGGCCCGCTCCGACGAGCTGTTCTTCGGGGCCGCCGAGTACATGGCCCCGGAGCGCTGGGACTTCCGGGACACGCCCAAGGCCGACGTCTACTCCCTGGGCGCGGTGTTCTGGGAGCTGCTCGTGGGAGAGATCCTGGGCCGCACCAGCGCCAACGCCCCGCGCCACCACGAGATCGTCGAGGACGCCCTGGCGCAGCTGCAGCACCTGGGCAACCACGAGCTGTCAGAGCTGATCCACGCCATGTTGACCTACGCACCCCAGCAGCGCCCCGACGCCCGGGAGGTGGCCCGGGTCTGCATGGAGCTGGTGCCCCAGGTGCCCGGCCCCTGGCTGCGGGACTGGGCGGAGCGCGAGGTCCCCCGGGCCCGCGCGCGCCGGGCCATGGACCACGACGATCCGCTGATGGACGTGATGCTGGGGGAGTCGGAGCCCGGCGAGGTCACCACCATCGTGCCCCCGACCCCCGACACCGGTCGACAGCGCGGGCTGCGCATCGGGGTGCTCGCGACCCTGGCCGCCGTGGCCGCCGTGACCCTGTGGGCGGTGTACACCGGAAACACCCTGCGCGAAGCGGGAGAGCACGACGGCGGCCGGGTGAGCACACCCGAGGCGCCCCCGGCCCTCGAGCCCGCACCCCAGCCCAGCCCCGATCCCGAGCTTCCCGAGCCGGAGCCCCCGCCGCCCGCGTCCACCACGACCGACGCCGCACCCGCGACCCCCACCGCGCCCCGACCCGCGCCGGCCCCGGCGCAGAAGCCCGCCACCGTCTCCCTCCAGGGCGACGCCGACGAACTGTTCCTGCTGGGCGACAACGGCCGCTTCCCCCCTGGCGCCGTCCCCCCCGGCAGCTACGTCATCCAGGCACGCTTCGCTGGCCGCGGCCTCGTGGAGGCGGGCCGGGTGGAGCTCGCGTCCGGCGCTTCGATCACCCTCACCTGCGACAGCGGCTTCGCGCTGTGCAAGGTCCAGTGATGCGCACCCTCGCCCTCATCCTGCTGCTCCCCGCCTGCACCTGGGTCGACCAGGAGGACTGGGATCGGGCCAACGACCGCGACGGTGACGGTCACCTCGCCCTGGTCAACGGCGGCGACGACTGCGACGACGACGACGCCGCGGTCCACCCGGGCGCCGATGAGCGCTGCAACGGGGTGGACGACGACTGCGACGGCCTCGAGGACGAAGATCCCATCGACGCCCCCACCTGGTACCCCGACGCCGACGAGGACGACTACGGCGACGGGGATCTCGGTGCGCCCGCGTGCTCGGCCCCAGAAGGCTGGCTCGCCGACGCGGGAGACTGCGACGATGGCGACGCAGCGGTCCACCCTGAAGCCGATGAGCTCTGCAACGAGGTCGACGACGACTGCGACGGGGATGTGGACGAGGACCCCACGGACGCACCGACCTGGTACCCCGACGAGGACGACGACCAATACGGAGACAGCGAGGGCGGCGCGACCTCCTGCGAGGCTCCCGAAGGCTGGGTGGCCGACGACACCGACTGCGACGACACGGACGCCACGATCCACCCCGGCGCCATCGAGTGGTGCGACGGCATCGACACGGACTGCGACCAGCTCGAGGACCCCTCGGACATCGTCAGCTTCATGGACGGCGAGGGCGTCTACACCGACGTCAGCGCCGCCTTCCAGGACGACGGACGGGCCGATCTCTACGAGATGAAGGCCGACGGGACCCTGTTCTTCTGCCCCGGCACCTACACCGGCCTCATCTCCGTCTCTGCGGCCGCCGCCAGCATCGTGGGCCGCGACGGGGCCGAGGCCACCGTGCTGTCGGGAGCCTCCGACGGCGCCGTGATCAGCACCACCGCCGGGGCCTCGGTTCTCAGCGTCTCGGGCCTGACGATCACCGACGGTGCCGCGTCGGAGGGCGGTGGGCTGTACCTCGCGGGCGTCACCTTCGACCTCGAGGACCTCCACATCGACGGCAACCTGGCCACCGCCCAGGGCGGCGGGCTGTACGCCGCGGCCTGCAGCGGGACGGCCTCGGGCCTGCGGATCAGCGGCAACACGTCCCGCGGCGACGGAGGTGGCGCGTACCTCGACGCGACCGTCCTCACCCTCTCCGACAGCACCGTGAGCGACAACCAGTGCGATGACTCCGGTGGTGGCCTGTTCGCCATCGACCGGGACACCGACCTGTCCATGACGACCACCCTCGTCACCGGCAACCAGGCCGACAACGGCGGCGGGCTGTACCTCGACGACGCCGATGTCAGCTGCAGGGGAGCCATGGAGTCCACCGAAGGCTTCCACGGCAACACGGCCACGACCGCGGGGGGCGGGGTCACCGTGGACGGAAACCAGGCCTCATTCTCGTCCGTCGGCTGCGACTTCGGCGCCGATGAGGCCAACAACACGCCGGACGACGTCTTCACCACCAAGTGGAGCGAGTCCTACTGGTACGCCGACGACGCGGACTTCGAGTGCGAATACGACGGCTGCGGATAGCGCCGGCCCTCCACACCCCCACGTGGTAGACTGCGGCGCTCGCCCACAACGGAAGCGCACCCATGGCCAGCGTTCGCCGCCTCTACAAGATCTACGAGGTCCTGGGGGTCGGTGCGTTCGGAACGGTCTACCGTGCGGAGCTGATGGGCAGCGCGGGCTTCCGCAAGTCCATCGCCCTCAAGCTGCTGCACCCCGACCGCGCCAGCTCCCACGACATCGTGGAGCGGCTGCGCGACGAGGCCCGCCTGCTGGCCCACGTCAGCCACCCCGGCATCGTGCAGGTCGCCGATCTGGTGCGCCTCGAGGGCCGCTGGACCGTGGTGATGGAGCACGTCCCCGGCGCCAGCCTGCGCGAGCTGCTGGCCCAGGGCACCATCCCCGTCATCTGCGCCGTCCAGATGGTCGAGCGCATCGCGGAAGCCCTGGACGCCGCCCACAACGCCAAGGATGGCGGCAAGCCCCTGGAGCTTGTGCACCGGGACATCAAGCCCTCGAACGTGCTGGTCACCCCCGACGGCTCGGTGAAGCTGGTGGACTTCGGCGTGGCCCTGGCCAACGCCGATGTGCGCGAGGCCAACACCGACGAGCTGTTCTTCGGCGCCCCCGAGTACATGGCGCCGGAGCGCTGGCACTTCAGCGACACCCCCGCCGCCGACGTCTACTCCCTGGGCGCGGTGTTGTACGAGATGCTCTTCGGCGAGATCCTCGGCCGCACCAGCGCCAACCTGGGGGACCACTGCGACCTGCTCGAGGGCGCCGACGGCAAGCTCTTCCGCCTCGAGAGCAAGCCCCTGCGGCGGCTCGTCGAGCGCATGCTCGCCTACTCCCCCGAAGAGCGCCCCACGCCCCGCGAGGTCGCCCTGGCCTGCAAGCAGCTGCTCCCAGGCCTGCCGGGCCCCTGGCTGCGGGACTGGGCCGAGGGCGAGGTCTCCAGAGCCCTCGATCTGCGCATCCCGGTCCACAACGACCCCCTGCTCGGCGACATCCTCAGCGAGTCCGACGACGACGAGCTCACCTCGGTGCTTCCGCGGGAGCGCCCGCCCTGGCACAACGCCATGCGCATCGGGGTGCTGGTGCTGATGGCCCTGCTGGCCTTCATGGCCTGGTGGGCCGTGCGGGCCACCTCGAGCAGCCTGGACGAGGATCGCCGCACGGCCGACGAGCACCGGGCCAACGCCATGATGGTCACGGAGTCCCACGCCGATGGTCCCGCCCCCGAGCCCGCCGCGGCCCCCGAGCCCGCGGCCACGGCCCAGGTGGAGGCGGCAGGCGATGCCAACCAGATCTTCCTGATCTCGGGCGACCGCCGACTCACCCCGGGCACCGTTCCCATCGGCACCTACGACATCGAGGCCCACTTCACCTCGGGCTGGGTCCTGGCGGGTGTCGTCAGCCTCGCCGCGGGCGAACGGGTCACCATCGACTGCGAGAGCGCCCAGAAGAGCTGCACGCTGCAGTAGCCTCCCACCGGCTCAACGCTTCCTCCGCGGCCGGTCCTCCGCCTCGGCGTCGAGGGGGTCCTCCGGCCAGCTGTGCTTGGGGTAGCGGCCGCGCAGATCCTTGCGGACCTCGCGGTAGGTGTTGCGCCAGAAGCTCTCGAGGTCGCTGGTGACCTGAGCCGGACGCTGGTTGGGCGCCAGCAGGTGGACCAACACGGTCACCCGCCCCCGGGCGAGCCTGGGGGTGGCGCGCATCCCGAACAGCTGCTGGATGCGGGCCGCGAGCACGGGGGGCTCGGCCTCGGCGCCCCGCGCCCAGGTGCCCTCACACAGGCCGCCGGTGTCCGGGTAGCGCACGCGGGCCGTGGAGCCCGAGGGCAGGGGCAGGCGCTCGGGGGCCTCTCGGTCCAGGGCCGCGAGCTGGGCCCCCCCCAACCGGCCCCGCAGCTCCCGTCGCCAGTCCACGCGGGCCAGCTCCGCGAAGCTGCGTCGCCCGATGCACAGCTCCGGGAGCAACGCGCCGAGATCGTCGAGGGGCGGCCAGCCCAGCTCGGGCAGGTGGTGGGCCAGGAAGCGGATCCGGTCGAGCAGCGCGCGGGCCTCGGCGTCCAGCCGCAGGGCGCGCTCGGGTCGGGCTGCGGCGCGCTCGGCCAGCAAGGCCGCCACCGCGCCGGGGTCCGGCGGGTCCAGGGCCGGGCGCCGCTCCAGCTCCAGATCGAGGTAGCGGGTGACCCGCGCCGCCACCACGGCCTGCTTGTCGGTGTCGAAGGCCAGCTCGTCCCGCTCTTGCAGGGACAGCTCCCCGGGCACGACGGCGATGGCCCGGTCGATGCGGTGCTCCGCGCGCACGCCGCGCCGGGCCGCCCGCATGCCGACCGCCAGGATCAGGCGCTCCCCTTCAACCTCCGAGCCCTCGGGGATCACGGCGCCGTGACCGCCCACCATGCGATAGCGAAGGCTGCCAGTGCCGCGCTGCAGCCCGATGCGATCGGGGAAGCCCGCCAGCAGCCAGGCCACCGGGTCGCCCTCCACACCGCCCGGCCGCGGCGGGGCCCCCAGCACGCGGCGGGCCTCCCGCACCAGCTGGGCCTGCAGGCGGTCCACCCCACCGGGGGGCTCGCTGGCGGCGGCGGCCAAGCCGGCGGCCTCGCTCAGGGCGCCGTCACGGTGCCCGGCGACCACGACCCGGGCCAAGCGCGGGTGCACCCCCAGCGCCTCCATGGTCCGCCCCAGCTTGGTGATGCGCCCGTGGTCGTCCAGGGCTCCCAGCCTCGTCAGCAGGCGCACCGCGGCGCTCCAGGCCGCCGCGGGCGGGGCCTCGAACCAGCCGAAGCGCTCCGGATCGGCGCCCCAGGCTGCCAGGGCGAGCACCGTGGGGGCCAGGTCCGAGCGCAGGATCTCCGGCTCGGTCGCGGCGGCCAGCAGCCGCTGCTCCGACCGGGTCCACAGCCGGTAGGCCACACCCGGGCCGGTGCGTCCAGCGCGGCCGGCCCGCTGGTCCGCGGCGTCGAGGGCCACCCGGACCGTCTCGAGGCGCTCGAGCCCCAAGGCGGGATCGAGCCGCGGCTGCTTGACCAGGCCGCTGTCCACCACCGCCGTGACGCCCTCCATGGTGACCGAGGTCTGGGCGATGTTGGTCGCCAGCACCACCTTGCGTCCGGGGCTCGGAGCCAGGGCGCGGTCCTGAGCCGCCGCGGGCAGCCGGCCATGCAGCGGGAGGACCTGCACGCCGTCCACAGCGCCGATGGCCCGGGCGGTGCGCTCGATCTCCCCCACCCCGGGCAAGAAACAGAGCACGTGCCCCGCTCCGCTCTCCTTCGAGGCCCGGCGCACGCCGCGGGCGCAGCGCTGCTCGAGGCGCAGATCGTCGGGCTGCTCGAGGTAGCGATGGTCCACCGGGTGGAGTCGACCCCCCGCGCGGATGGCCGGGCAGCCCGCGGCGCCACCCAGGAACGCCACCACTGGATCGGGATCCATGGTGGCGGACATCGCCACCAGCAGCAGATCGGGCCGCGCCTCGGCGCGCACCTCCCGCAGCAGCGCCAGGGCCAGGTCCACGTGCAGGCTGCGCTCGTGCAGCTCGTCGAGGATCACGCAGCCCACACCCTCGAGGAAGGGATCCGCCTGCAGCCGGCGCAGCAGCAGCCCCTCGGTCAAGAACGCGATGCGGGTCGCCTTCCCGACCCGGCGCTCGAAGCGGACCTGGTAGCCCACCTCGCCCCCCACGCGGACGCCGCGCTCCCAGGCCACCCGGTGGGCCGCCAGCCGCGCGGCCACCCGGCGCGGCTGCAGCACCAGCACCGAGCCGGCCCCCGCCAGGCCCGCGTCGAGCACCGCGCCGGGGACCCGGGTCGTCTTGCCCGAGCCCGGCGGGGCCACCAGGACCGCCTGGCCCGGACCGGCCAGCGCGGCCAGCAGGTCCGGCAGGGCCTCGTCGATGGGCAGGGGCTTCAGGCGGGGCATGGCTCGGGGGGACGATGGGGGTAGACTCCCTATTCCGAGATTCCGGGAGTCCCCATGAGGCACGCACGCATCTTCGCCCTGACGGCCGCCCTGGCCCTGTTCGCCTGCAAGGGTGACCCCGAGGACACCGCCCTCCCACCGGAGGGGGACACGGACACGGACACGGACACGGACACGGACAGCGACAGCGACGCGGACGCCGACGCGGACGCCGACAGCGACGCGGACGCCGACGCCGACGCCGACGCCGATGCGGACACCGACGCCGACACCGACACCGACTGGGGCACCGGCGGCAGCGGCGGGCCGACGGGCACGGGCCAGGACACCATCGGGGACTGCGGCTACGCCTACCACGTGCCCAGCTGCGCCATCGGCGCCGATCCCAGCGCCATCGTCTACAGCCAGCACGGCTCCGGCGGCCGCGGGGAGTACCAGGTGCGAGACTGGAAGGACTTCGCCGAGCAGGAGTGCTTCATCGTCATCGGCCAGGACTCCGAGTCGCGCACCAGCTGGAACACCGGCACCGACGTGACCTGCTTCTCGGACATCGCCGACCTGCTCGAGGCCTCCTACGACATCGACACCCGGCGCCGCTACCTGAGCGGCCACTCCGCCGGCGGGCACTGGACCTGGGCCATCGGCCTGTACAACAGCGACTACTTCGGCGGCCTGGCGCCCACGGCGGGCTCCATCTCCTACGCCATCCACTGGGGCATCTGGCCCCACGACACCGGCCGAGCCATCCCGGTGCACATCACCCACGGCACCGACGACACCGTCGTCCCCTACTCCTACGCGGAGCTGGGCTACCAGGAGCTGAGCGACGCCGGCTGGCCCGTGGAGCTGTACACCATCGACGGGGGTGACCACCACGAGCTGGGGAACTACCAGGAAGAGGCCTGGACCTTCCTCGAGGCCAACCACCCGGACCGATGACCACCCCCGGCGCCACCACCGAGCCCTCCGCCATCGCCCGCCGCTGGGCGTGGGCGCTGAACCTGCTGGTCCTCCTGCCGGTGCTGCCCATGGTGCTGGGGCGGGTCATCCCCGTCCAGCACGACATCTTCATCTCCGACCTGCTGCACAACCAGCTGCCCTACAAGGCCTTCCTGGGTGAGAGCCTCTCCGACGGGCACCTGCCCCTGTGGATGCCGGACGTATTCTCGGGCATCCCCTACCTGGCCTCCATCCAGGCCGCGCCCCTGTTCCCGCCCCACACGCTGCTCTACGGCCTGCTGGATCCCTACACCGCGCTGGGGCTGACCGTCAGCCTGGAGCTGGTGATCGCGGCGGTGGGCGCCTGGCTGCTGGCCCGCCGCCTGGGCGCCGGCCATATCCCCGCGCTGCTCGCGGGGCTGGCCTTCGCCTGGAGCGGGTTCATGGTGACCCACACCCGTCACCTGAACATGCACGCCTCCGCCGCGCTGCTGCCCTGGCTGGTGCTGGCCATGGAGCGCCTGCTGGCCAGCGCCGGGCGTCGAGGGGGCGTCGCCCTGGCCGTGGCGCTGGGCCTGACGGTGCTGGCGGGCCACCCCCAGATCCTGTTCATCGCCTGCCTGCTGCTGGGCCTCCGCTACCTCGCCCACGCCCTCCCCCGCCTGCGCGCGCGCCCCTGGGGTGAGACCGCCCGGGAGGCCGCCGTGTTCGCGGTCGCGACCGGGATCGGCCTGGCCCTCGGCGCGGTGCAGCTGGTACCCACCTGGGCCTACACCGCCCAGTCCCTGGGGCAGGTGGAGCCGACCTGGGCCTACGCCGCCGCCTACCCCTGCCCCCCCGGGGACCTGCTGGCCTTGGCCTGGCCGCCCCTGGTGGGGGCCATGGAGACCTGGGACTACAGCTCCCAGCAGGCCGACACCATCGCCTGGGGCAACTACGGCTACGGCGGCATCCTGACCCTCGCGCTGGCCCTGGCGGCCCTCGTGCTGCTGCGACGCCGCCGCACCGTGTGGTTCTGGGCCTCCTGCCTCGTCCTCTCCCTGCTGCTGACCCTCGGGCCCGCCACGCCCCTGTACCGCATGTGCTGGGAGCTGGTGCCCGGCATGAAGCTGTTCCGCTTCCCGACGCGCTTCTTGATGGTCGCGGGCCTGGCCCTGGCGCTGCTGGGAGCCCTGGGTCTGCAGGCGGTGCTGGCCCGGCTCCGGGAGCGCGTGGCCCCACGCCTGGTCCTGGGGATCGGGGCCCTGGTGGTGCTCGCCTCGCTGCTGGACCTGCAGCACCACCAGCTGCCGCGGCTGCCCATGGACGACGCCGACGCCTGGGCCAGCGCCGGCCCGCCGCCGGAGCTCGCGGGCGCGGTGGACACGGATCAACGGGTGCTCGTGCTGCAGGAGTTCCAGCTGTGGGAGTCCGCCTTCCGCAAGGCCAAGGGCCACACCGGCCGCCCCCATCCCTACCGCAACGCCTGGACCCTGCCCCTGGGCAGCTCGGGGGTGATGACCGGCCTGCGCTCCGCCTCCGGCTACGCCCGCATGGTGCACTGGCGCAGCGCCGCGAGCTGGCAGGAGTACAACCGGGACATCCTGCCCCACGCCGAGCGCCCCGATCGACCGACCCCGGGATCGCCGCAGCTGTCCACCGCCTTCCAGGCCCAGCTGGATCGGGCCTCGGTGACCTGGCTGCTGTCCGCCTTCCCCATCGAGGGAGGGCGCCTGGAGCGGGTCGGCAAGAGCGTGCTGTTCGCCCACCGCAACCTCACAGCCCTGCCCCGGGCGTACGCCGTGACCCACTGGCACAGCGTGGACAGCTACGAACGAGCGGCCGCCTGGCTCCAGGGCGAGGGCGCCGAGCAGCCAGCGCTGCCGGTGATCGAGGGCGCCCCCCAGCCGGCTGACAGCGCGGGCGGAAGGCTCGTGCCGGTGCCCGTGCAGGAGCACGGACCCAACCGCCTCCAGCTGGACCTGCCCCCCGGAACCCCGGCGGGGATGCTCGTGCTGAGCGACACCTGGGACGCCGGCTGGCGCGCCTGGATCGACGACATGCCCGCGACCGTGCTGGTGGCCAACGGCTACCAACGCGCGGTGCAGATCCCCGCTGGAGCGGGCACCGTCACCCTGCGCTACCGCCCCCCGGGCCTCGGCACCGGGCTCGGCCTGTCCCTGGGGGCGCTGGTGCTGCTGCTGGGCTGGGCGGTGGTCGCCTGGCGCCGCCGCGGGGCCGATGGGTCCGAAGCCGGCACGGCACGTTAGTCCTTCGGACCACCCCCACGCTGCCACCATGCCGACACCCAGCCCAGCATCGCCGGTCCTCTCCTTCGTGCTGCCGGTGTACGACGAGGCCACGAACATCGAGCCCATGGCGGCGCGGCTGATCGAGGCCGGCGAGGCCTCCGGTGAGCCCTTCGAGCTGGTGTGGATCGACGACGGCTCCACCGACGGCAGCCACCGGGTGCTCGAGGCCCTGGGCGAGGCCGATCCCCGGCACCGGGTCTACCACTTCTCCCGCAACTTCGGGCACATGGCCGCGCTGACCGCCGGCCTCGAGCTGGCCCGCGGGACCGGCGCGGTCGTCTGCCTGGACGCCGACGGACAGCACCCCCCCGAGCTGCTGCCCGCCATGGTGGAGCGCTGGCGTGCCGGCGCTGACATCGTGCAAGCCACCCGGCGCCAGGCCGCCGCGGTGGGCCCCTTCAAGACCCTCACCTCGAAGCTGTTCTACCGGGTCTTCAGCGCCCTGGCCGACATCGACCTGCCCGCGGGCGCGTCGGACTTCCGGCTCATGGATCGCCAGGTGGTGGACGCCCTGAACAGCCTCCCCGAGCGGGTGCGCTTCGTGCGCGGGCTGGTCTACTGGGCGGGCTACCGCCGCGAGGAGCTCGACTACGACTCCCCGCCGCGCATGAGCGGCCAGACCAAGTACAGCACCCTGCGCATGGTCCGCTTCGCCCTCGAGGGCATCACCAGCTTCTCCCACCGGCCCCTGCGGTTGGCCTTCCTGGCCGGCGTGCTGGTGACCATCGCCGCGGGCGTGTACGGCGCGTGGGTGCTGTGGTGCTACGCCACCGGGGTCGAGCTGGTCAAGGGCTGGGCCAGCACGCTGCTGGTGGTCCTGGGCTTGAGCGGCGTGCAGCTGCTGACCCTGGGCATCGCCAGCGAGTACCTGGCGCGGCTGTACTTCGAGCAAAAGCGACGCCCCATCTACCTGCTGCGCAAGCCCAGACCCCGGCGCGATCCCCAGGAGCCTCCCACCCCATGAGCACCGAGCTGGGCGGCGACTGCATCTGCTGCGGCGGCTCACGGGGGGCGCCGCTGTTCGAGCCCCTGCTGCGCTGCCCGGACTGCAGCCACGTCTGGGCCGACATCCGCGTCGACCCCGATCAACTCCGCGCGCTGTACGGCCCCGGCTACTTCCAGGGCGACGAATACCTGGACTACCAGCGCGAAGCACCGGCCCTGCGCCGCAACTTCCAGCGCTCGCTGCGTGACCTCCGGGGGTACCTGCCCCGCGGCGGCCGGCTCTTCGAGATCGGGGCCGCCTACGGCTACTTCCTGGCCGAGGCCGCGGCGCAGTTCGAGGTCGCCGGCTGCGACATCTCCGAGGCCGCCGCCACCCGCGCCCGGGAGGATCAGGGCCAGGACGTGCGCTGCGTCGACTACCTCACGCACCCACTGCCCCAGCCCCAGGACGCCGTCTGCCTGTGGGACGCCGTCGAGCACCTGGCCGAGCCCCAGCGCTACCTGGCGAAGGCCTACGACGATCTCCGCCCTGGCGGCATCCTCGCCCTGAGCACCGGGGACATCGGCGCCCTCAACGCCCGCCTGCGGGGGCCGCGGTGGCGCCTGATCCACGTCCCCACCCACCTGCACTACTTCACCCAGCGGAGCATGCGCACCCTGCTCGAGGGCCTGGGCTTCGAGCTGCTGCGCATCCACCACCCACCGTTCTGGCGGACGGCGGACGCGATCGCGTTCCAGCTGCTGCACGAGTCCGGGGGCCCTCGCCGCAAGCGCGTGTATCGCAGGCTGGAGCAGGC
Organism: uncultured Enterobacterales bacterium; assembly: GCA_964481655.1. GTDB lineage: Bacteria > Myxococcota_A > UBA796 > UBA796 > JAFGLY01 > CALDOK01. Next base: position 23,745 of record CAYZVO010000030.1, read on the forward strand.
CGGGCTGCTGGACTTCTCGCTCCCCCTCCAGACCCTGGATCTCATGACCGTGTACGCTCGTCGCTGAAGTGCACACTTCGCACACATCGACTCCAGGACGCGGATTCGCTGCCGATAGGGGAAGAAGACGAGGATGAACATGACGAACGGACCGCACAACGCTCGTGGATCGGCGCTCAGCACTGGCCTGTACGTTCTCGATCCCCAAGAGCTGGCCGAGGTGGACCGCGAGCTGCGGGAGCAGGGTCCCGCGGCCGACCCCAAGCCGATCGACCGCACCCAGCTTCCCCGTGAGGTCCGCTTGCGGGTCTCCGCCATGGTCTCGGCGGGCGACTTCGAGCCGCCGAGGCTGCCCGAGATCGCCGTCCAGGTCATGCGCACCGCCGACGATCCCAACGCCTGCGCCGAGGACCTGGCCCTGCTCGTCCACAGGGACCCCTTCCTCGCCGGTCGCCTGCTCCACGCCGCGAACTCCGCCATGTTCCGGCCGCGGGACCGCAAGATCACCCGCCTGCCAGAGGCCGTCTCGCGGATGGGCTTCCGCCAGGTGCGCACCGTCGTTCTCGCCGCAGCCATGGAGCAGAACGTCTACCGCGGCCCCCGCAAGGAGCTGATGAACGAGCTGTGGCGCGGGGCCCTGGGGACCGCCGTGGGCTGCCGGCTCAGCGCCCAGCTCCGACGCCGCGACCCGGACAACGCCTTCTTGCTCGGCCTGCTGCACGACGTGGGCAAGCCGGTGCTCGCCTACTGCCTGGACAAGGTCCTGAAGGACTGCGGCGTGGGGCCCGCGGCCTTCGATGATGTCGCCCCGGACGTCTTCCACCTGCTGCACCCCCGGGTGGGCGCCCTCATCATGCGCCACTGGCAGCTCCCCAGCGGGCTGGCCAAGGTGGTCATGCACCACCACGACCCCAGCCCCCCCGAAGATCTCCGCGCCTGGACGCGCACCCTGCGCATCGCGGACCTGCTCTACCAGTGCTGGCGCGACACCCCCGAGGACTTCGACGAGGAGGGCATGCTCCACAGCCACACCCTGCTGGTGCGCTCCTTCCGGGAGCCCAGCACGGTCCAGCGGCTGCTGAACCTGTACCCCTCCGCGCTGGAGAGCCTGCTGTTCGGATAGGCTCTCAGCGATGCGTCGCCTTCGCCCAGAGCTGCCCTGGATCGCCACGACAGTGGTGGCGGTGGCGCTGATCCAGCTGCTGGCCCACGAGGCCCCGGGCTTCCCCTTCGGATCCGACTGGGGCCAATACCTCCAGGGCGCCGACGCCCTGTGGCGACAGGACAACGCCGCGCCCTACCCCAGCTGGCGGGGGCCCCTGTACATGTTCCTGCTGGGCGGCCCCGGCCAGAGCCTGGGCTACGTGGTCGCCGGGCGGCTGGTCTCCCGCATCGCCGCGGCCCTGTGCGTCGTGGCCGCCGCCCTGGCCGCCCGGGCCCTGCTGGGACGGGGCGCGGCGACGGTGGCCCCCTTGCTGGCGGCGGGCTTCGTGCCCCTGCAGCAGGCCGCCGTGTGGGTCAACCCCTACGCCACCCTCGGCGCCATCCAGGGACTGGGCCTCGCCGCAGGCCTGGCCGCCGCCCGCTGGGGCTGGCGCTGGGCAGCAGCAGCAGCCGGCCTGCTGGCCGCCGCGGCCGTCGCCACCGATCCCCGCGGCTGGATGATGGTGCCCATCGTCCTGGGCCTGGCGGCCGTAGCCCCGGCCCCCCGCGCGGGCTCCAAGCGCTGGGTGAGCCCTGCCCTGCTGGCGGGGGCCATGATCCTCGGCCTGGCCCTGACGCTGTGGGTCCAGCGGGACCTGCCCCACACGCCCCTGGGACAGGCGATCCAGGAGCAGCACGTGCTCAGCGCCGAGATGGTGGGCATCAAGACCGGCCCCGACCACCCCCTCGCCGCCTGCCTGGCCGAGGACTCCAGCAGCGGCCGCATGGTCACCACCAGCGCCTGCGCACGCCACCTGCTGAGCTGGAACCAGGGCCGGATGGTGCCCCGCGGCTTCACCCCACCCCTGGCCGCGCTGCTGGTCCTGCCCCTGGTGCTGGTCCCCCTGGCGTGGGGCCGCCGCTCTGCCCTGGCGGGCGCCCTGTGCGTGGGCCTCCCAGCCCTGAGCCTGGTGGCGGGGCTGGCCTGGGTGGAGTGGGCTCCCCGCTACGGCGCCCCCTACACCGTGCCCCTGGCCCTGCTGGGGCCCGCCGCCATCGCCGGCCTGCTCCGCCTGCTGCCCCGGGGGCGCTGGCAGCTCGCCGTGGCGCTGCCCGCCATCGCAGCCTGGGCCGCCTGGGCCGTGCCCTCCCACCGCGGCCTCGGCGAGCACGATCCCAGCCTGCCCGGCGAGGGTGACCTGCTCGAGTTCGCCCGCTGGTTGGACGACGCCGCGGGCGCCGGGGGGCTGGTGCTCAACTGCAGCCAGCAGCCCGTGGACATCCTGCTGCTGCCGCGCCCCATGCAGGCCGACTACCCCATCTCCGGCAACGCCGAGCGCTGCCAGGGCTGGGCCAGCGCGCCACCGGAGGCCACCGGGCGCACCCTGTTCCTCACGGTCCACGACCCCTACACCGGGGACTGCATGGGCGAGTGTGTGGGCATCGAGCCCGGCGCACAGGGCTGGTCCGAGATCGCGCTGCCGGACACCGCGCCGCCTGGGGTGCGGGGCTGGGAGCGCTAGACGCGACCGGGCCGCTGCAGATCGCTCCGAATGAATCCGCACACCGTGCGTCCAGGCCGGCGCCCTCGCGCCGGAGCCCCCATGGAACGCACCCTCGCCCTGCTCGCCTGCCTCCTCCTGCTGCCCCTGCTGTCCGCCCAGGCCACGCCGGTGGGGAGCGCCAGCCCACCCAGCTGGGACGGGCCGGTCACGCAGGGGAACGACTGCGGCTTCGTGAGCGACAGCGATCTGCGCTCGTTCTGCCGCAGCGACTGCGGCTTCATCGGCGACAGCGATCTGCGCTCCCTGTGCCGAGGGGACTGCGGCTTCATCGGCGACAGCGACCTGCGCTCCTACTGCCGCAAGGACTGCGGCTTCATCGGCGACAGCGATCTGCGCTCCCTGTGCCGGGGGGACTGCGGCTTCATCAGCGACAGCGACATGCGGGGATTCTGCGGTGGCAGCTGCGGCTTCGTCAGCGACAGCGACCTGCGCTCGGTGTGCCGCAGCGGCCGGCCGTGGCCGGGGAAGCGCTAGCGCCCGAGCCCGGGCGGCCAGTTCGCCCGGCGTAGCACCGCGGCGTGATCGGGATCGTCGGGCTCGATGAGCCGCAGCTTGGTGCCCTCGATGCGAAGCGGCACGAGCTCCAGAGTCTGGCCGCCCTCGGCGTCGACACTCACCCGGGCCACCATGCCCAGATCGCTGTCGTACTGCTCGCGCACCGCGTAGTCGTGCATCAGGTCGCCAAGCCCGTAGAAGACGTGCTTGCCGTCGATCACCTCCACCGGCAGCACATGGTGGGCGCTGTGGCCCACCACCACGTCCGCCCCGGCCTCCACCAGGGCCCGGGCCAGGCGCCGCATCCAGCGGGGCGGGTCCTCGTCGAGGTAGTTGGGGCCCCAGTGCATGGACAGCACCACCAGATCCACCTGAGCGTCCAGGGCGGCCACCGCCTCGAGCAGGTGCCCCCAGCGGCCGAAGCTCATGTCCACATGCCACAAGCCCGGCTGCTCTGCGCCGGCCATCCAGTCGCTCGGGCTGTCGCAGGAGCAGTGGTCGCTGGCGGACAGCAACCCGACGCGCAGCCCGCTGGCGGTGGTGTGGACCGCAGGGCGGTGGGCCTCGATCGCGTTGGCGCCCGCACCGGCGTGCAGCCAGCCCAGCTCGTCCAAGATGGTCACGGTGTCCTCGAGCCCCTCGGGGCCGAAGTCCAGGGCGTGGTTGTTGGCAAGCGAGGCGAAGCGGCCCGCGCCATCCGGCACCGGGATGCCACCCAGCGAGCGCGCCGCCAGGCCGGGCTTCGACCGGAACGCGTAGAGCTTGTCGGGCCAGCGCGCCCCCCGCTCGGTGATGCTGCACTCGAGGTTCGAGGCGAACAGGTCCACGCCCTCGAGCGCCGGCGCGAGCCGGGCCCAGAGATCGAGCCGAGGGTTCCGCTCGAGGCGCCGGGCCACGCGCCGGCCCAGCATGGCGTCACCGGCGAAGGCCAGCACCGCCGGACCCCGCTGACCCGAGGGGACACCCTCCACCGGCACGGGGGGTGGCCGCGCCCCCGGGGGCGGGAACAGGGCCAGCTGGGAGTGGGTCGGGTCCATGGCGTAGGCGACCGCGCCGGCAAGGATCAGCAGCACGACCGCGACCACCGCCCAGCGGCGGCGGCTCACGAGGGGTCCCCGGGGCGGCCGCCCACCCGCGCCCCCTGCACACCGAAGCCCAGCAGCGCGATGACGAAGACCAGCGCGGGGTAGCCGGCGTGCTGCAGAGCTTCCGAGAGGCCCTCGACGATCCCGCCGGAGCCCGCGAGCGCCTCGCTGGCGTCGCCACCCCAGACCCAGGCCAGCAGCCCGAGGCCGCAGGCGAACAGGCCCACGCAGAGCTGCTGGTAGGAGCTCAAGCCCAGGAAGCGCCGGGTGGGGATGCCCCGCATCAGCTCGGTCACGAAGCGCCCGGTCGCCCCCAGCAGCAGGTAGAGGGCCGCCAGCAAGCCCGGGGGCCAGGGCTCGAGGGCCAGGGCGTTGAGCACCAGGAACAGGGCCAGGTTTCCGGCCGCCGAGTACAGCTGCACCGGGTGCAGGGGCACCCCCGCCAGCCCCGATCCCCACACGACCTTGGAGTCGGGGTGGGTGTAGCGGATGGCGATGGGGCCATCGGTCGGGCGCCCGTGACAGCAGCCGTAGCTGTGACAGCCCAGCCGCCCCACGGCATGGGCCAGGGGCAGCCCGAGCACGAAGCAGTCCAGCAGGGTGAGCAGCGGGACCCGGTAGCCGAGGGCCACGGCGATCACGCCCGCGGTGACCACCACGAAGCCCCCCTGGAAGGCGAAGCCAGGGCGGAACAGGGTCCGCAGGGGGTCACGGCGCAGCGACGGCAGCTCGTGCAGCAGCACCACCAGCAGCCTCGAGCCCACCACCGCCAGCAGCGGCACCACCAGGAACAGCAACCAGGCGAAGCGCAGGGGCTCCACCCCAGCCTGGAACAGCCGGGCCAGCACCAGCAGCATCGCCAGGCCACCCCCGATGGCGGCCAGCAGCCCGAACCAGACCACCGTGAAGCGGCCGAACCGGGCCAGGACCGGGCGGTTGTGGAAGCCGGAGTGGGTCACGGAGCGAGGCGCTCCATCGGCGGCTCGGGCTGCCAGCGGCCCACGACGGGCAGCCGGGGCCAGCCGCCCTGCTCGGCCAGGGGCCGGGCCTGGATGAACCAGTAGATGTAGAACGGCGCCCCGATGACGAGCCCCACACCACAGGTGCAGACCACGAACAGCAGGTAGAGCGCCTGGAAGCGCATGACCTGGCGGTAGTGCCAGGCGTAGGCTGGCGGCTGCCCGAACCAGTTGCCGGTCTCGGCCCGGCGGGCCCGCGCCCGATCCATCACGCCCGCCGCCCAGCGCCCGGGTCCGCGGCCGAGGAAGATCAGCTTCAACGCCCAGAGCACCACGACGGCCACGCCCATCAGGCTCAGCCCGATGACGTGGACACACAAGATGTACTCGTTGATCTGCCAGCTGTAGAGCAGGCCGATCTGGCGTGGTGTCTCTCGGGGATCGTCCATCGGGACGAGGCTACCCCAGCTCACCCGTGCGGATCAGCTCGAGCACGAACTCCATGGTGCCGGCCACGCTGTGCACCGGCAGCTCGCCGTCCAGCAGAGTCGGGTGGTTCTGCAGCGCGGCCTTCCAGGCGGGGGCGGCGCCCTCGTCGATGGTGGCCGGGTCGAGCACGCCCAGGATCTTCAGCAGCTGCGTAGAGCCGAGGCCCGCGGCCAGGCCCTTGCGGTAGAAGCCGCTGGCGGCCTTGCCGAAGGCGAAGGCCTTGTGGTTCACGTCCACCAGCCGCTGGGACTTCTTGCCGAACATCTGCTCGATGTACTTCAGGCAGGGCTCGTCCCCGAAGGGGTAGAGGTAGGAGCCCGCGCCCAGCATGACCATGTTCTGGGCCCGGCCCGAGCCGGCGTGCTTGGCCAGGCTCTCGGCCGTGATGAGCACGTGCTGAGGCAGCGCGGCGATCTGCTCGAGCACCCCACCCAGATCCGGGTAGTTGGGGATGTTCACGAACGGGTTGGCCGCGGCGATCACGGTGCCTTCCGGCGACAGGGCGTGGGCGTAGCGCAGGGACTCCAGCGGCTCGACCGCCAGGACCAGGTCGACCTGGCCGTCGGGGATGAGGTCGGAGTAGATGGGCTCCTGGGACATGCGCAGGTGGGACTGCACGGCGCCGCCCCGCTGGGACATGCCGTGCACTTCGGCCTGCTTGAAGTCGAAGCCACCGTCCAGGGCCGCGGAGTCGAGCACGAAGGCGATGGACAGGATGCCCTGCCCACCGACGCCAGCGAGGATGATGTCGAGGCTCATGGTGTGCTCCTACTTCCTGCGAATCTGGATGCAGGGACGGGTGGGGATGATGACCGACAGGCCTTCGTAGGCGATCTCCTCGCGGTAGACCTGCTCGATGGCTTCCTGGTTCTTGGGGATGGGCTTGACCACGCGGATGTGGTCCGGCTCGACCCCGATGCCCTCGAGCATCTTGATGAGCGGGCTGCCCACCAGCGCCGACTCCTGGCGGCCGGTCATGGCGGTGATGTCGTTGTCGAGGATCACCAGCACCATGTTGGTGTTCGCCCGCACCGCGTCCAGCAGGCCCGTCATGCCCGAGTGGGCGAAGGTGGAGTCACCGATGACCGCCACCGCGGGGAAGACCCCCGCCGAGGCCGCGCCCATGGCCATGGAGACCGAGGCGCCCATGTCCACACAGGTGTCGATGGCGGTGTAGGGCGGCAGCGCGCCCAGGGTGTAGCAGCCGATGTCCGACAACACCCGGCCACCATCGCCATACTCGGCCATGACCTTGTTCAGGGCCAGGTAGGAGGTGATGTGCGGGCAGCCCTTGCACAGCGCCGGGGGCCGACCGGACAGCCCAGCGATGGGCGGGGTGGCGGTGGGCTTGGCGGGCAGGCCCAGCGCCGGACGCAGCAGGGTGGGGTTGAGCTCGCCGGTACGAGGCAGGTCGCCGGAGAGGCGGCCGATGACCGGCTTGGGCGGGTTGTCCAGCACACCCTTGAGGGCCGACTCGATGAAGGGGTAGCCATCCTCGGCCACCAGCACCTGGTCGCAGTGCTCGAAGAGCTCGGCCAGCATGGGCTTGTTCAGGGGGTACGCGCCCACCTTCATGGTGGAGATCTCGTGCTCCACGCCCGCGAGGTTCTCCTGCAGGTAGTTCCACGCCACGCCCGAGGCGATGACGCCCAGCTTCTTGCCGCGCAGATCCAGCTTGTCCAGGCCCAGGTCCCAGACGCTCTGCTCCACCTCGCCCCAGCGGGCGATGAGGGCTGCCCAGTGGCGACGGGCGTTGACGGGCAGCAGGATGAAGCGCTGCTTGTCGGTGATCAGGGGCTTGCGCTCCTGATCCTGACGGGGCTGAGGCACCACCGGCGCACGGCTGTGGGCCAGGCGGGTGACGATGCGCACCACCACGGGCAGCCCGACCTCTTCGGAGTAGGACATGGCCCGGTAGACCATGTCGTAGGCTTCCTGCTGGGTGGAGGGCTCGAGGCAGGGCACGTGGGCGAACTGCGCGAAGTAACGGGTGTCCTGCTCGTTCTGGGACGAGTGCATGGACGGGTCGTCCGCCACGATGCAGACCAGGCCGCCGTTGACCCCGGTGATGGCCGAGTTCATGAAGGCGTCGGCCGCCACGTTGAGGCCCACGTGCTTCATGGACACCAGGACGCGCCCACCGGCGTAGGACATGCCCAGCGCCTCTTCGTAGGCGGTCTTTTCGTTGGCGGACCACTGGGTGAAGATGGAGCGGTCGGCGGGCTTGTTGCCCTCGATGTGCTCGAAGATCTCGGTGGAGGGGGTGCCGGGGTAGGCCCAGGCGCCCAGGATGCCGGCGTCGATGGCGGCCTGGGCGATGGCCTCATCGCCCATGAGGATCAGGCGTTCCATGGTGACTCCCGTGGAATCAGATGTAGAGCTTGTCGGGGTCGATCTCGTCGCGCAGGATGCGGAGCTCTTCGTCGGTGGGGGCTTCGTTGCGGCCGATCTCGTCGGGGACGATCAGATCGAAGCCGGTCTCTTCGAGGACCTGCTCAACGGTCACACCCGGGTTGAGCGCCAACAGCTTCATGCGCTTGGTCTCGTCACAGAAGCCCATCAGGGCCAGGTTCGAGATCACCCGGTAGGGGCCGGAGCCGCGGGGCAGGCCGGCTTCTTCACGGGCACCGGCGCCGGAGAGGTAGCCGGGGGTGGTGATGAAGTCGCACTTGGGCACGAAGCGACGCTTGCCGTGGCGCATGATGGCGATGGTGCGCCAGCAGGCGGAGCCCACGTCGTTGGCGCCGCCGGAGCCGGGCAGCCGCACCTTGGGGTTGGCCTGGGGACCGATGACGGTGGAGTTGAGGTTGCCGTAGCAGTCGATCTGGGCGCCGCCCAGAAAGCCCCACTCCACGAAGCCCCGCTGGGAGGCCTCCATGATGTCGCAGATGCCGGAAGCATGGAGCGCCTTGTTGTAGGTGCGCATGTCACCGACAGCCAGGGGCAGCTTCTCGAGGATCGCGCCGGTGCCGCCGAACTCGAAGATGGGCACCAGGTTGGGGGCGTGCATGCGCTGGGCCAGCGAGGCGGCCAGCATGGGGATGCCGGTGCCGATGAAGGCCGTGGAGTTGTCCTCCATCAGGCGCGAGGCGAGGCAGATGAGCAGCTCGGAGGGGTTGTAGCGGTCGCTCATGGCTAGCTCCCGATCTTCAGGGAATCGAGGTGCTCGGCGCCGAACAGCTCGAGGTAGGCCTTGTGGTCAGGCAGATTGTGGATGGTCCTGTCCAGGAACTCCGCGGTGGTCTCCGGGGTCTTCGCCGACGCGATGAAGCCGCGGTACTCCGGCTCGTCGCGCTCGTAGCAGCCGCCCATCTCACCCGGATGCGAGCCGAAGGGCGCGTGGACCACAGCATCGACCAGGTAGTAGGGGATCAAGGTGCGGTCGGGCTGGGCCCGGATGACCTCGGTATCGACGATCTCTTCGGCCGAGATGATGAGGTTCTTGGACGCCCGGGCCATCTCCACCGCGAAGCCGCTGATGCCGTCGATCTGGCAGTTGCCGTACTTGTCGGCGCGGTGCACGTGGATGATGCCGCAGTCGAGGATCAGCGCCGGCAGCAGGGCGACCTTGTCACCCGTGAACGGGCACACGATGACCTTGGCAGAGCTGTACTTGAGGGTGTCGGTGCCGAGCATCACGCGGGTGGGCAGGAAGGGCACACCCATGGCCGCGGCCTTGAAGCGCCAGGTCAGCGCCGCGTTGGACCACTCGACCACGTTGGTCACCTGGCCGGACTCGATGGCGCGCCGCACGATGGGCGAGACGCCGTAGACCTCCATGCCGATGTAGGTGAAGTCCAGCTCCTTGACGACGCCGGCACCCAGCAGGATGTCGGCCTCGTGGACGCCCTGGCCGGCCAGCCGGATGTCCTTGATGCCCTGGCGCACGATCTCGCGGGTCAGCGAGACGGGGCAGCGGCAGGTGCCGTACAGCTCGATGCCGAGGTAGTCGCCATCGTGCAGGTACTTCGAGATGGCGTCGTGCTCCGACATGAGCTTGTCGACCAGGCCCTTGGGCTTGGCGCGGTTGTGCTCGCGGAACCCGTCCATGTCGATGGGCTGGATCAGGGGCTTCTCGCCAGCGGCGACGATGTCGATCGTCCCGATGGGCTTGTTGGCCTCAGGGGGCATCAGGGCCTCCGGTGTTCGAGGGTTTTCGGGCATTCGAGGGCGCTGAGGCCTATCGCCTGCCCCGGGGGCCAGCCACGGGGGATCGACCGGGGGGTGATCCGGGTCTGTTCGGGCGGGTGGGTGCCCTCGGGGCACCGGAGCATCCCACCTATGCCCGGGTTTTTCGAACACTGGCCGACCTATGCCAGTTGGATCCGAACACCTGAGCCACAATCAGCCCGAAAAGGGGCTCTTTCGAGCGGAAAACCACCCTGATCCGCCCTCTCTGGACCCCAGTTCGGGTCGAAGTGTTCGGATCCAACCCACATAGGTCCCCGCCTGTTCGAACATGCAGGGGATAGGTCATCCCGATAGGGCGCCCGACCCGGCCCTGGCCGCCCAGAGCACCCGATGCCCGACCCATCCGAACCCAGCCGTCTCGAGCGGGCCCTGATCGCCCTGGAGGTCCTGCTGGCCATCGGCGCCTACGGCGGGGGCTGGAAGCTCATCGCTTCCCACTGGAACCCCGACGACTTCCTGCCCGTGAGCGAGCTGGCCGGCACGCCGTTCTCCACGTGGCTGATCCCCGGTGTCCTGCTGGTGCTGCTCAACGGAGTCCTCCCCACCGTCGTCGCCGTCGGCGCGATGCACGAGACGCCCTGGGCCCGCTGGGGCCACCCCCTCGTCGGGCTGGTGCTCACCACCTGGATCGTGGTGCAGATCGCCATGATCGGCCACAGCCACGTCCTGCAGACCATCTTCCTGGCCTGGGGCGTGGTGACCCTGGTGATGGGGCTGATGGCGCTGCGGCGCTGAGGGTATGCTGGCGGCAGGAGGCCGCATGGGAGGCAGGTCGTTGCGCGTGGGAGTCAGCGGGGTCGTGCTGATCCTGGCGTCCGTCAGCGCGATCGCGACGAGGGTCTACGGCCCCTACGACTGGGACTGGCGCTACCCCTGCGATGGGACCACCGGCTGGAGCAGCGGGGAGCCGCTGTACGTCCACTGGGCCGGGGAAGGTCGGATCGAGCGGGAGGGCGACGCCTACGCCAGCGGGATCTGGCTCGAGGACGAACAGGGCCGGGAGATCGAGCTGTTCTGGTCCCCGCGCGACGACGGGCTCCTGGTGCTCTGCCCCCGTGGCGGGCTCGCCCCGGAGAGCAGCTACCGCTGGTACGTGGCGGAGCAGGCGCAGTCCGGCAACCACATCAGCCTCCCACCCCACGATCAGGGTGGCTTCTTCACGCTGGTGACCGGCACCAGCCACGGCGCGCCGCCCGTCGAGACACAGGAGGACTGCGACGCCCACGAGCTGCACACAGAGGCACAGCTGGGACATGAGAACCACTGCGATCCCTGCCTCTCCGCAGACACCTACCGCGAGTACGGCTGGGACTGGGATCCAGTCTGCCCCCGCCCCGGTGACAGTGGAGACCCCGAAGACACAGCGCCGACCCAGGACACAGGGGATACCGACGATCCCGCCGACACCGGCGACACCGACGACACGGGCGACACGGGCGACACCGACGACACCGCGCCAGCGGACACCGACGACAGCGCCACCCCCTGGGACACCGGCGAGCCGATCGGAGACACCGGCGAGCCCAGCGATGACACCGGCGACACCGCCCCCGACCCGGTGGACACCGGCGACGGAGGCCTGCCGTGAGCCCCCTGGCGATGGTCCTGCTGGCCGCGGCGGGGGCCAGCACTCCCGGCGGCTGGAGGGTCCAGGCCGCCCTCCCCGAGACCAGCGCCGCCGTCCGGCCCGTCGCGGTGGTGGCCGACCCGGTGGGCGACATCGTGCAGGCCACCGCCGACCTGCGGGTCCGCTACGGGACCTTCGCCTTCGACGCCGAGCTGCCCTGGTTCAACACCTGGGGCAGCAACGGCCGCTGGGAGGCCCACTACCCGGGCCAGCTGCGCTTCGGGATCTCCACCTGGACCGACAACCAACACTTCCAGATCGGCGTCGAGGGCGCCGTGCCCGCCAGCCGTCGGGACGATCTCGGGCAGTCCTGGGCCAGCCTGGCCAAGGAGACCGAGCCCTGCAACGAGCTGGGCGGCAGCCTGCACACCCTCTGGGCCACCGAGCGCTTCAGCGTCACCACCCGGGCCTTCATCGGCGCCCGCTGGGGCTACGGCTTCGACGGCCTGACGGGGAGCGACAACGCCAACGCCTACCCCACCATCGATCTCGCGGCGGCCATGGTCCTGCAGATCGTCGACCCCATCGCCTACGTGGGGGAGCTCGAGCTGGTGGCCGACAGCGCCGTGCCCATCTCCACCCGGATCCTGCTGCGCGCCGACCTGCCGGTGGGCCCCGGCTGGCTGGCCTTCGACCTCGGCATGCAGATCCCCGCCACGGCGATGGCCTTCCCGACCATGCAGCTCATCGCGCAGGTCCGCTGGTGGCCCGTGCTCGAGTGGCCCTGGCCCGGCGCCCACCCCGACAGCCAGGGGTGATCGTGGTAGCGTTCCCCCGGTGACTCACAGCCGGGAGAGCCGGAAATGAGCGACGAGCAACAGATCGGACGGCGCTACCTCATCAAGCACCGCCTCGGCGGTGGCGGCTTCGGCGTGGTCTACCTGGCGGACATGCTGGGCACCGGCGGCTTCCGCAAGCCGGTGGCGCTCAAGGTCCTCCACGACACCCTGCACGGCGACGCCGCGGACGACGCCGCCAAGCGCCTGCGCGATGAGGCCCGGGTGCTCGGGCTGGTGCGCCACCGGGCCATCGTGCACGTCGACGGTCTGATCCAGCTCGCCGGCCGCTGGGCCCTCATCATGGAGTACGTGCCCGGGGTGAGCCTGGACCGGCTGCTGGACGCCGGCGCCGTGCCGGTGGGCCCCGCCCTCGAGATCATCGGCGAGTGTGCCGCGGCCCTGGACGCCGCCGCCAACACCAAGGGCTCGGACCGCCAGCCCCTGGCCCTGGTGCACCGGGACATCAAGCCCCCCAACATCCAGCTGACCGCCAAGGGCGAGGTCAAGGTGCTCGACTTCGGCATCGCCAAGGCCGACTTCGGCAGCCGGGAGTCCAATACCACCGCCCGCTTCAGCTTCACCCGCGGCTACACCGCCCCCGAGCGCATGCTGCGCATGCTCGACGAGGAAGAGCGCGAGCTGTCCGACGACGGCCCCGAGGTGGACATCTACTCCCTGGGGGTGGTGCTCTACGAGCTCATCGCCCGGCAGCCCTTCGGCCAGCGGCCGCCCTTCGAGGAGCAGCACATGGGCTTGGTGGAGGAGCGCCTGGCGGGCCTGGCGGACACAGGCCTGCCCGAGGGCTTCATCCTGCTGCTGCGGCAGATGCTCGAGTACGACCCGGGCTACCGCCCGACGGCCTCGGAGGTCGAGCACAGCTGCTTCGAGCTGCGCCAGGCCCTGCCCGCCGACGCCGAGCGCCTGCTTCACTGGGCCGAGGATCAGGTGCCGCCGCTGATCGCCAGCTTCCCCGAGGACGCCGACGACCCACTGGTGGGCACCACCATCACCGAAGGCGGCGAGGTCAGCGAGCCCGAGCCGGCCCCGCCCGAGCCCGACCCCGAGCCGGAAGACCAGGACTGGGACCTGGACGAGGTCGGCGACGAGCCCACCATGGAGGCGCCCCCTGAGCCCCCCGCCAAGAAGACCAACCCATGGATCTTCGTGGCCGTGGGCGTGGTGGTCGCCGCCGTGCTGCTGGCGACAGTACTGGTCATCGCAGGCGCGGGGGGGATCTTCCTGCTGGGTCGTTCGTCCGTGGAGCTGCCCGCCGAGGTGGACACAGCCGACTTCATCGATCAGCGGCGCCCCACACAGGTGGCGCCGGCTCCCGCCCCTGCCCCGATCGTCGCGCCGACGCCGGTCCCCGCGCCCGCCACCACCACCGACACCGGCGGTGCGGCCGGCGACGACAAGGGCACCATCATGCTGCTCGGCGACGTGGATCGGGTCTGGCTCGAGACCTCGACGGGGGCGCAGGTTGCCCCCGGCCTGCTCCCCCGGGGCACCTACACCCTGATGGCCCGCTTCGACGGGGCTCGCAGCCCCCAGCGCCTGCGCTCCGTCTATGTCGCCCCGGGCGGGCGCATCGACCTGGTCTGCTCCAACGCCAAGCAGAGCTGCCGCGAGAAACGCTGAGCCCGACCGTAGCTGTGCTCACACAGGGCACCGACCCTGGTCCCGCCGTGTGGATGGTGTCCAGCTTTGCCGCGACACCTCACACGGGAGGCTTCTGTGAGCACCGACCTGTTTTCGTCCTACGACCTCGGCCCCATCGCCCTGTCCAACCGCACCGTCATGGCGCCGATGACCCGCAGTCGCGCCATCGGGAACGTCCCCAACGCGCTGATGGCCAGCTACTACCGCCAGCGCGCCGGCGCGGGCCTCATCGTCACCGAGGGCACCGCCCCCTCCCCCAACGGCCTGGGCTACGCCCGCATCCCCGGGCTGTTCACCGCCGAGCAGGTGGCCGGCTGGAGGCTCGTCACCGACGCCGTGCATGAAGAGGGCGGCCGCATCTTCGTGCAGCTGATGCACACCGGCCGCGTCAGCCACCCGGACAACATGCCCGAGGGTGCCCGGGTGGTGGCCCCCTCGGCCATCGCCGCGAAGGGTGAGATGTGGACGGACGAGGGCGGCAACCAGGAGCAGCCGGTGCCAGAGGCCATGAGCCGCTACGACGTGCAGGCCGCCGTCGCCGAGTTCGCCCACTCCGCTCGCCTGGCCATCGAGGCCGGCTTCGACGGCGTCGAGCTGCACGGCGCCAACGGCTACCTCATCGACCAGTTCCTCAACCCCGGCTCCAACCAGCGCAGCGACGCCTACGGCGGCAACATCGACGGCCGCAACCGCTTCGCCGTGGAGGTCGCCGCGGCGGTCGCAGACGCCATCGGCGAGGAGCGGGTGGGCATCCGCATCTCCCCCTACGGCGTGTTCAACGACGTGGTGATCTTCGACGAGATCGAGGCCCAGTACACCGCCCTGGCCCGGGAGCTCTCCGCCATCGGCGTGGCCTACCTGCACCTGGTGGACCACAGCGCCATGGGCGCCCCCAAGCCGGAGGCCAGCACCGTGGCGGCCATCCGGGAGGCGTACACCGGCGCCGTGATCCTCAGCGGCGGCTACGACCGCGAGCGGGCCCAGGCGGATCTGGACGGGGGCCTGGGCGACCTCATCGCCTACGGCCGCCCCTTCCTGGCCAACCCCGACCTGGTGGAGCGCCTGAGCACCGGCGCCGAGCTGAACCAGCCGGACTTCGGCAGCTTCTACACGCCAGGCGAGCAGGGCTACACCGACTACCCGACCCTGGACAGCTAGCCGCCCCGCACACAGCGGGCGAAGTTGGCGATGCGGATGACGTCACCCTGGGGCCCGCGGCCGTAGGGGAAGCGGCTGGCGTCCCCGACCTTGGGGTCGCTGCGCTGAGCCCCGGCGCCGTGCACGTCCATCAGTGTGCGGCTGTGGGCGTGGGGCGGGAACGCCATCCAGCCCTCGGCCTCACCGAAGGCCACGTAGACCGCCGCATCTCCCGGGTTGCGCCCGTCCAGGTGGGTCGTGCTGCTCCAGAAGAAGGGGTAGTCCAGCGCGCCGCCGCCGTCGGTGATGGCGCTGATCTCGAACACCGGGTCGATGGCCGGCTCGCCGCTGGCCTGGGGTGAGCGGCCGTAGTCCACGATGCTCTGCAGCTCCTTGGCGTCGGGCAGCCGCCAGTCGTCCTGGCCGCCCAGCTCGAGCCCGTCGCAGTAGGCCAGGGCCCCGGCCCAGTCCACCGGGCCGTGGTCCCCGCGCTGCCAGATCCGCCCCGTGGCTCGGTCGCTGACGGTGTCGTCGCCGTTGTCCACGAGCTCGTTGACGCCGTAGCCGGGATTGCCGCGGACGTAGCGCACGAACATGCGCTTGTCGGCGCGGCGGCGGGGGTCGAAGGTCCCGTACCCCTTGATGCGCCCATCCGCGAAGTTCACCCCGAAGACCGTGTGGTGCCAGTTCATCGTGGTGCCGGTGTAGGCCGTGGACGACCAGTATTGGGCGTCGATGTGGCGCTCCCCGGCCCGCGGGTCGCCGTAGTCGAAGTCGAAGTAGGCGGTGTCGAGGAACGGGCGCGCGTCCGCCGCCGAGCGCCCGGTCTCCCCGTCGAAGTCCATCAGCGAGTACAGCTCCTTGATGCTGGGCAGCCGCCAGTCGTCGTGCCCCCCCAGCTCGAAGGCGTCTGCCCCCGCGATGGCCTCATCCCAGCTGAGCTTCTCCCCCGGGCTCTGCTGCCAGGCCAGGCCCGTGACCAGGTCCGTCACCGTGCCATCGCCGTTGTCCCGGTAGCTCGGCGGGGCGGTCTCCACGGCCGCATCCTGGCCCGCCAGGGGTCGCCCCTCCGGTGCACAGGCCATGGGCTCACCCCGGGTGTCGTAGCAGCGGCTCTGCCCCGTATCGACCAACGGGTAGATTCGCGCCTGCTCGGCCATCACGAGATCGTGGCAGGTCGCGCTGATGAAGCTGCCGCCGATGAGCAGGCCGATGATGGTGCGGTTGAGCAGGGCGTCGTGGTTCATGGTCGCCTCCTGTGCCCCTTTGGAGGCGCAGGGCCGACCGAATGGCAGCCAGCGACGATCGGAGACGATTCGAGTGCGCAGGGAAGCCCTCCCCGCGCCCGGGTGTCCAGCGCCCGGAGGACACACCATGGCTCGTCGTCTGTCCCTGATACTCCTGCTCCTGGTGGTGCTCGGCCTGGTCGGCTGCGACCACGCCACCAAGGCCGCCGCCGTCTCCCAGCTCGCGGGCTCCGCCCCCATGGAGGTCGTGCCCGGCGTGCTGGATCTGACCTACGCCGAGAACAGGGACATGGCCTTCGGCGCCCTGCGCTGGATCCCCGAGGGTGCCCGCAGGATCTTCCTGCTCGCCACCGGCTTCGGGCTGATCGCGGGGTTCTCCTGGATCCTCGTCCGCCGCCGGCCGAGCGTGCTCGAGTCCATGGGCTACGCCGTCGCCCTGGCCGGCGGCCTGGGCAACCACGGCGATCGCCTGTTCCGGGGCCACGTGGTGGACTTCATCCACCTGCACCACTGGCCGATCTTCAACGTCGCGGACGTCTGCTTGATCAGCGGCTGCGTGCTGATCCTGCTGGGCAGCTGGCAGGTGACTCGAAGAAAAACCTTCGAAGGAGGGAATGGCGCCGTGCCGGGAGCGTAGTGGGTTGTACAGGTCGAACCGGACACCCCCAGAGGCAGCCATGACCACCGCCTGCACCCACTGCCACGCCCCCATCGACGAACACAGCGCGTTCCTCGACGAAGACGGCCACGTCTGCCCCAGCTGCCACGACCTCGCCGAGATCGAGGGCGGCTTCAACAAAGCCTACGCGGGCCTGGCCACCGGCGCGCTGGGGGCGGCGGTGTTCTCCTTCTTCCTGAACCCGTTCTTCATGTTCACCCTGCTGGCCCTCGGTGGCGCGGTGTCCACCATCGCCTACCCCTGGCGGATCGACCCCGAAGATCGACCCGCGCTGAAGCGGCTCCGCTGGCCCCCGCTGGTCGCCGGCGCGGCCATCAGCGTCGCGCTCGTCGCGATTCGCTAGCCCTCCATCCAGAGCCCGCCAGTGGCCTCGAGCCAGCCGGCGATGCGCTCCGCGGCCTCGACCGGCCCCAGATCGCTGATGTCCAGCTCGAGGAAGGGCAGGCGTGACGCCTGCAGGCGCTCGCGGAACAGGGCCTGTTCGCGCAGGAACGGGGTGAGATCGTCGTACTGGCTGGGATTTCCGCTGACCTCCAGCCGCTCGGCCCGGGCGGCCTCGAAGGTCTCTTCACGCCGGGTACAGAGCACGATCCGGAAGTTCAGCGGCCACAGGCGATCCTCCAACCAGCCGAAGTCGAAGCGCGCGCCCCGATGGATCTCCTGCCAGACCTGGGTGGAGAGGTGGAAGCGGTCGACGGTCCAGGAGTAGTAGCGCTGCAGCTCGAAGATCCGAGCCCAGGCCGCGTAGGTCTCCATGGCCAGATCGGTCTCGTGGGGCTCGAAGTTGATCAGCCCCCGCCCCCAGGGGTGGTTGGTGAAGGCGCACCACTCCCCGGAGATGAGGGGCGAGTGGTAGCGGTACTTCCGCGGCCCCACGAAGCGGGGCAGCTGGTTGAGCTCGAAGGCGATCTCGGTCTTCTGTGTGAGACGGGTGCCCTCGAGGATGACCTTGGGGGTGAGCTTGTGACCCATGGGACCTCCACCGCGATGGCTATCCGGTCAGGCGAGACCCCGCGGCCCTCGGTGCTAAGCTGCGCACCAGGCCCACGACACAGCCACGGAGCCTCCATGACCCGCACCACCGTCTCCTCCGGCTCCCCCTACGAGTCCCGCTTCGGCTTCTCCCGCGCGGTGCGGGTCGGCGACCACGTCACCGTGGCCGGCACCGCCCCCATCGCCCCCGACGGATCCACCGCCAGCCCCGGGGACCCGGCTGGCCAGACCCGCCGCTGCCTGGCCATCGTCGCCGAGGCCCTCGAGGCCGCAGGCGCGAGCCTCGAGGATGTGGTCCGCACCCGCCTGATGATCGCGAACCGCGACGACTGGGCCGCGGTGGCCGCCGCCCACGGCGAGATCTTCGGCGCCATCCGGCCGGCCACCACCCTGGTCGTGGTCCAGGGCTTCATCGATCCCGCCTGGCTGGTGGAGATCGAGGCGGACGCCATCGTCACCCCTCGGTGAACGCGATCCGGAACCCGATCCCGCCGTAGCTCTCCGAGGGCAAGGGGTCGTAGTAGCGGTCCCAGGTGATGAGCCGCTCGACCTCGTGGTTCCAGCTGCCGCCGCGGAGGACCCTGCGGCCGTCGTCGTTCTCCCCCACCGGATCGGTCACAGCGGCCTCGCCGTAGTCGTGGTGGCGATCCTGGGTCCACTCGAGCACGTTTCCAGCGAGATCACAGAACCCCAACGCGCTCTCCCCGTTCGGGTAGCTGCAGACCTCGACCGTGTGGTCCTCCTGGAAGTCGTAGTTGGCCATCGCGGCGTCCGGCTCCGGGCTGTCGCCCCAGGGCCAGGCCCGCCCGTCGTCGTAGCGGGCCGCCCGCTCCCACTCCGCCTCGGTGGGCAGGCGATAGCCGGCGCTGCCGTAGGTGGTCGCGCTCCAGTCGTCCTGGTCGTACAGCGGCCCGTAGCCCTCCTGCTCCGAGACCAGGTTGCAGACAAAGGCCGCCCCGAACCAGGTCAGCCAGTTGGCGGGGTGCTGCTCCCAGCCGTCCTCCACGACGAAGGTCTCCCCGTCGAACAGGACGCGGCTGCGGTTGTCGCCCCGGGTGCCGGCGCCGTCGAGGTTCACCAGCTCGCGCTCGGAGCCCAACGCGTTTGTGACGGAGACGCCGCCCGCGTGGTCCCCCGCCAGCAGGCCCTGGTCGAGGGCCAGGTTGAGCGCGGCGACCAACTGGGCGTTGGTGATCTCGGCCTTCCCCAGACCGACGGCGCGGGTCAGCGTGACCTCGTGCTCGGGCAGCGCCTTCGCCTCATCGCCCTCGCCCCCCATGGTGAAGCTGCCGGGCGGGACCTCGAGCAGCTCGCCGATGTCGATGACACTGTCCGGCGCGGTGTCCTGCCGCTGGGTGTCGCGGGTCGCGGGGCCGCTGTCGTCCGGGTCCGGGGTGCAGCCGACGAGCGCCACGAGCGCCAGGGCGCGCATCAGCCCCCCTCCATGTCCCGGATGATCGCCGAGGTCACCGTGAAGGTCCCCGCGCCCGTCGCCACCAGCTGCCCATCCTCGCCCCGCACCTCCATCTCGGTGCTGGTGATGCGCTTGCCCCGCCGCACGATGCGGCCCCGGGCCACCAGCTCCTGGCGAGCCACCGGCTGGTGCAGGCGCACGGACAGCTCCACCGTGGCGATCCAGCGATCGAAGTACGGCGCCGCGGTGAACCAGCCGGCGTTGTCCAACAGCGTGGCGACGGCGCCGCCGTGGGTCTGGCCCAAGGCGTGGTCCAGGCCCGGGTTGTAGGGCAAGCGGAACACCGCCGCCTCGCCCTCGTAGGCCAGCCGCATCCCCATCAGCTTCCCGATGGGGGCGCGGTCGTTGAACAGGGCCTCGAGCTGACGACGGCGCGCTTCGACGGCTTCGGACATGGCTTCCTCCGTGTCCATCCACGTAGCGTCGCGGAGAATCCACCGCCGATCGATGAGCGCGGTTCCCACTCAGCGCACCCCGCGTGTTTCATGGGTGAACACGCCAAGGAGACCTCGAATGCCCGGCCCCACGACACTCATCCTCATCGCTGGCATCACCCACGCCGCCGAGGGTGACGACCGTCTCGAGCGGCTGATGTTCGAGACCTCCATCGGAGCCGGGCCCCGATCCGAGTCCGCCTACACCCAACGCCTCGACGACTTCGGCTTCGACCGCAGCCTGTTCCTGTACGACAGCATGCTGATGCTGGAGGGCTCCGTGGTCCTCGGCGTCAGCGAGAACCTCAGCGGGGTGCTCACGGTGGGCAGGCTCGACAGCGACAGCTACCACCGTGACCTGCTGCGCGTCGGGGGCGAGGACTACGACGAGTTCCACAGCTGGGACACCTGGCGGTTGGGGCTCTACGGTCGCTACACCCTCCCCCTGGCCGGCGGCTGGCTGGTGCCCTACGTCCAGGGCGGCGGCGGGCCGGCGATGGCCCTGGCCTCCTACAGGGACGAGGACTGCGAGCTGCAGGAGCGCCACATGGGCGTGCACCTGGCGGCCGCCGCTGGGCTGCAGGTCATGCCCACCTTCGGCGAGCACCGCTACGTCGGCTCCTTCGTCCAGGTGGAGTCGAGCTGGGCGCCGGTGCTGGAGAACCTCACCGGGGATGTCCACGACTCGGGCCACCGGGCGCTCATGTTCGGTGTGCGCGCAGGATACTAGGAGAACACGATGGCAACCCTCACTTCCGGCAAGCTCACCACCGCCCTGTTCGCCGCCGCCCTGCTGGCGGGTACGGCCTGCGATGACGACCTGCTGAACGACCCGGGCTTCGACATGTGGTGCGGTGACACCCTCTGCGCCTGGGACGTCGAGTACGGTCGGATCGAGAAGGTCCCGACCTGGCACACGATGGACGAGGGCGCCCAGATGCACGGGCCCGCCACCTCGATCACCCAGTTCGCCGACTTCGATCACCACGACGCGCGCTGCATCTACTTCTCCCTGCTGGCCGACGCCGACGACGACGCCCGCCTGGTCCTCGAGCTGGACTTCCAGGGCGACGGGAGCGTCGAGTACTCCCACGCCATCCCCGATGACGACTGGGAGCTGGTCGGCTACCACATCACGCCGCCGACGCGCTACAGCGGAGTGCGCTTCCGCATCCGTATGGAGGGCAGCGGCCGGGCGGTCATCGCCCAGGTCCGCGCCCAGGAGGCCTACCGCGAGGACTGCAGCGCGGCGCCCATCGAGCTCGAGCCCGGCGCTGGCAAGCTCGAAGACCCCTCCCTCTGGGACACAGGATTCTGAACGACCGTGGAGATCTACCGCCGGTACGGACCCGCCCTGTTGCGCAAGTGTGAGCGCATGCTCGGGAACCGCCCAGACGCCGAGGACATCGTCCAGGGCATCTTCGTGGACCTGTACCGCAAAGGAAAGACAGACGTGGACCTGCCCTACCTCTACCGCGCTGCCACCAGCCGCTGCCTCAACCGGATCCGGGACTCCCGGCGCCGGCGGGAGCTGCTCGCGGAGCACGGCGAGGTGCTGATCTCGGCGGGTCCCGGGATGCCCGAGGCCCGGGCCATCTCGGTGGACCTGCTGGCGCAGCTGGTGGGCAGCCTGGACAAGAAGTCCGGGGAGATCCTGGTCTATCGATACATGGACCAGATGACCGGCGACGAGATCGCCGCCCTGCTCGGGGTGAGCAGGCGCGCGGTCACCAAGCGACTGACGAAGATCCGCAAGGCCCTCGAGGTCATCGCGGCCAACGGTGGAGGTGAGGCATGAACGCCTGCCACGAGCCCGTCTCCTGGCTCCGGCTGGAGCACTACCACCTCGGGGAGCTTCCCCCGGGTGAGCACAGCACGATCCAGGCCCACCTCGACGGCTGCGCCCACTGCCGGGCCATGCTCGCCGAGATCGAGGACGACGCCCGCACCCTCCCTCCCCTCCCCCTGCCCGACGCCACCCCCGCCCAGCCCTGGTACCGCCGCCTCTCCATCCTGATCCCCTCTGTGGCCGGCCCCGTCCTGGTCGCCGCCCTCGCCCTCATCCTGGTCCTGCCCCCAGCCACCACCGACCCCGAGCTGCCCGGCCGCAGGATCACCACCGCCAAGGGCGACGTCGTCGCCATCGACCTGGTCCGCGAACGCGACGGCGTCACCCGCCAGAGCCCCGACGCCTACCAGGACGGCGACCGCATCCAGGTCCAGCTGACCACCACGCCGGCGACCCACAGCTGGGACCTGGTGGTGCTGCAGGACGGCCAAGCCTTCTTCCCGCTGGAGCCCGGCACGACCCCCGGTGGCAACCGTCAGGTCGTGGGCACCTTCGCCATCACCGGCCCCGGCGACGCGGCGGTCTGCGTGATGGTCGACGAGGGGCGCGTCGAGCGCGCCATCCTCGAGGCTCGAGGCGCCGAATCCCTGGCGGACGGTGCCGCATGTGTGACACTGGAGCAGAGCACCGGAGGACGCCCATGATCCCCCTCGTCACCGCGATCGCCCTGAGCGCCATGCCCCTGCACGCCGAAGAGGCGCCGCAGGCCGGCCCCGCCACCTACGCCGTGTTGGTGGGCTCCAACCAGGCCGGCCCCGGCCAGCAGTCCCTGCAGTGGGCCGTGCGCGACGCCGAGCGCGTGCGCCAGGTGCTGGTCGAGCTGGGGGGCTACGACCCCGACAACGTGCAGCTCATCGAAGATCCGACCCCCTCGGAGCTGCTGGGGAGCCTCGACGGCGTGGCCGCCAAGCTCGGGGCCCACGCCGCCCAGGACGAAGACGCCGTCTTCCTGTTCTACTACTCGGGCCACGCCAAGGCCCAGGGGCTCGAGCTGGGCGCCAACGAGCTGCGCCTCGAGCAGCTCGAGGCCAAGCTCGAGGCCATGCCCGCCGCCTTCACCCTGGTGGTGCTGGACGCCTGCCAGGCCGGAGCCATCTCGGGGGTCAAGGGCGCCACCCCGGCCGCCGACTTCTCCCACAACGCCAGCGAGGGGCTGTCCACCCGCGGCCTGGCCGTGCTCGCCAGCTCCACCGGCACCGAGCTGTCCCAGGAGTCCGAGGAGCTCGAGGGCAGCTACTTCACCCACCACCTGATCACCGGCCTGCGGGGCGCGGCGGACGACAACAGCGACGGCCGCGTCACCCTGAGCGAGGCCTACGCCTACGCCTACCACCACACCCTGGTCTCCACCGCCGCCACCGCCGTGGGCCGCCAGCACGTCACCCTCGAGACCCAGATGGAGGGCCGGGGCGAGATGGTGCTCACCCGCCCCTCCGAGGCCGACGCCTTCCTGCGTCTGCCCCAGGAGATGGCCGGCGACCTGCTGATCTACGGGGCCGAGAGCCGGGTGGTCAGCGCCGAGCTGCACAAGGCGCCTGGCAGCCCGCTCAAGGTCGGCCTGGTGCCCGGGGCCTACGAGGCCCTGCTGCGCGAGGACGGGGATCTCTACCGCTGCCAGCTCGAGCTGAACGAGGGCACCACCACCTTCTACCGCAGCGGCTGCGAGTACATCCCCCCGGTGATCACCACCGACATCAAGGGCTACGTCGCGCAGGAACGCCTCGAGCGCTTGATGGTGGAGCTGGGCGCGGCCGGAGGCCGGCGGATGGAGAGCGACTTCACCGACCGGCTCGGCGAGTTCGGCTTCGAGGACCACACCGAGCGCCCCATGTGGGAGTACACCGGCTCGCTGGCGTGGAGCTTCCTCCCCCACTTCGCGGCGGTGCTGAGCGTCGGCGCCATCGAGTACGACGGGATCGCGCGCGAGTTCGACGACGAGGCCTCTACCATCCACAGCTTCGAGTGGCAGACCTGGCGCGCCGCGGCCCAGGCCCGCGCGTCCGTGCCCATCATGAACGACTGGGTCGTCCCCTACGTCCAGGGTGGCCTCGGCCCCGCGCTGGGCTTCACCCGGTACCGGGACAAGGGCGACGGCTACGACGAGCGCGAGCAGCACTGGGGCTGGCACGTGGCGGGCGCCGCCGGGCTGCAGTTCATGCCCACCTACAAGCGCTTCCGGAACGTCGGAGTCTACCACCAGATCGAGTACAGCTACGCGCCGGTCATCGAGAACCTGTTCGGCGACACCCACGACAGCGGCGGCGTGGCCATCAGCTTCGGCGTCCGGGCCGGCTTCTAGGAGGGAACCATGGACATCCGACTCCACCTGCGCGTCATCCTGATCGCCCTGGCTCTGTTCGTCGCCCTGGGCGCGGACACCGCCGACACCGGGGACAGCGACGACTCCGGCGGCTGCGGCTCCAGCTCGGTGCCCCCGCTGCTCGAGGACCCGAGCTTCGACCTGTGGTGCGGCGACGAGCTGTGCTCCTGGGAGGTCGAGCAGGGCAACATCTCCCAGGTGCCCACCTGGCACTCCGGGGACCACGGCGTGGGGCTGCACTCCGACCCCACCATCCTCTCCCAGCACTCCCCCGGCTCCGACGAAGACACCGACTGCATCCTCTTCACCCTGATGGTGGACTCGGACCCCGGCGTCACCGTGCAGCTCGAGCTCGACTTCCAGGACGACGGGCTCACCGAGTACGCCCACCCCATCCCCAGCACCGACTGGGAGACCTTCAGCTACTACATCCGCCCGCCCAGCTGGTTCGACCACCTGCGCTTCCGCATCCGCAAGACCGGCACCGGCAACGCCACCGTGGCCCAGATCGCCGCGGATCGCGCCGACGGCGATCTCTGTGGAAGCCAGACCCCCACGCCCTACCGGGACCTGCCCCTCGCCAACCGCTGCGAGGCCGACAGCGAGTGCAGCACCGGCATCTGCAAGGGCTACCAGGTCCTGTCCTCGGACGCCTGGCTCCAGGGCCACGTCAGGGCCACCTGCGGCGAGTGCAACGTCGGGGGCTGCGGCGAAGAGCAGGTCTGCGGCCTGAGCTTCACCGCCGACAACCAGCCCCACAGCGCCTGCGTCGAGCCCGCGAGCAAGTCCATGGGCGAGGCCTGCACCAACCCGGGCGAGTGCGGCACCGGCGTCTGCTGCGAGGGCCGCTGCTCGGAGTGCTGCCAGACCGGGAACAACGCCTGCGACGACGACGCCACCTGCGCGCCCGCCCACGGCAACAACTCCGCCCCCACCTGGATGATGCCCTACATGTGCGACGGCGGCGACCGGGACCGGGGCAACGGCGAGGCCTGCATCCGGGACGCCGACTGCAGCAGCCGCACCTGCGGCGGCCAGGGCGAGATCAAGCTCTGCGACCCCAGCGGCCAGCCCTGCGAGACCAGCGCCGACTGCCCCGCCTACGACGGCGAGCCCGCCACCTGCCGCACCGTGGGCCCCCGCGACGGTGCCTGCCTGCTGGACGATCCTCCCTGGCCCGGGATCTTCTGATCAGGGCATGTCCAGCCTGATGACCTCCGGCCCCTCGCCCGTGGGGCTGGGGGCGCGCTGCACCGTCATCTTCTCCTCGGGGGTGCGGCCCACCGTGTCGCCGGTGGGGAGCTGCTTGTCCGGATCGTAGATCATCCAGCGGCTCATCATCCAGGTGAACTCGAGGGCGTCGCTGCCGTCGCGCCGGGCGGTGACGTAGAACTCCTCGCGGCCGTAGCGCTGCATCCCGTGGGTCAGGAAGCTCATGCGCTCGGGGCCCTCGGGGGCCATGGTGAGGTCCACACAGATCTCCACGGGCAGCAAGCCGGGCTCGGTGTTGGCCACGATGTCGGCGAACAGGGCCGGCTTGTAGAACAGGATCCCGTGCCCCAGCATCACCCCCTCGGCCTCGCAGGCGCCGACCACCGCGGCGAGCAGCCGCGCCATCAGCGCGTCCCGCTCCTGCAGGGTCCCCGGCAGGGCGAAGCCGGTGACGATGAAGTGGGCCTGGGCCCTCGCCACGGCCTCGGCGTCGGGGGTCAGGGGGCTGACGGGCATGTGGGGGGCGTCGGGGTGAGGCGCGGGCATCCGGCCGACCATCAGGTGGCCGCCGCCGTCGATGGCGAAGGCCACCACGGCGTCCTTGCCAGCCTCCGACGGCGCCAGGCTCACCCCCAGGGCTCCGGCCGCCGCGATGAGTGCGTCGGCGTCCAGGGCCTCGCTGCGGGTGAGCACGAAGCCCAGGCTGATGCCGCTGCCCTCCGCCGAGGCCGCCTCGTTCAGGGCGTCGACGGGGGAGCCGGAGGACCCGGCCGGCTCGGCGGGGGCGTCGGCCGCGGCACCCACCGCCGGTGAGCCACAGCCCACCAGGAAGATCAAAGGGAACAGGATGCGCATGGTGGTCCCTCGAGCTGGGTTGAGCGGGACCCTTATCTTCAGGCCCCGGGCTCCGAGCGCGGCAGCGGCCCCTCGACCGTCATCAGGCTCCCATGCAGAGGCTCGCAGCGGTGATCCGCGGTCTCGCCACCCGGGGGCGTCACCCGCAGGCCGCGGGCGGACTGGCTGTGGTAGCTCTCGTCGTAGAGCTCGTAGCGGGTGCCCTTCCAGCTGAACGCCAGCGCCAGGTAGGTGACCTGCGGGCCGGTGTGCCGGCTGTAGGTGAACAGCTCCCGGATCGGGATGCCCGTGTCCGCAGGGAACACCCGGCCTTCACCCCAGCGCAGCTGCAGGTGGCCGGCGTCCTCGCTCAGATCGGCGCTGCCGCACAGGGCGAGCTGCCCGACCGCGGGATCGTCGGAGCTGCAGGCGAACAACAGGCGCTCACCGTCCGGGCAGGCCGAGGCGATGGGCGGAGGCGCCGGGTCCGACGGCGTGGGCGAGGCCACCAC
Organism: uncultured Enterobacterales bacterium; assembly: GCA_964481655.1. Classification (GTDB taxonomy): domain Bacteria; phylum Myxococcota_A; class UBA796; order UBA796; family JAFGLY01; genus CALDOK01. The sequence goes on from CAYZVO010000030.1 coordinate 50,428, forward strand.
CGGCGCGGCACACAGGCCCAGCAGAGCGGCGAGGGCGGCGCTGCACGGTGCCCGGCTCATCGGCGCCTCCTGGGGAACAGGCCGCGCCCCCGGGGGCCGTCGCGCCCCCCCGGGGGCGGGCCCGGGCCCCCCCGCCCCCCCCCCCCCACCCCCAGCACCCCCCCCCCCGCCGGGGGGGGGGGCCCCGGGGGGGGGCCCCGCGGCGCCGGGGGGGGCCCCCCCCGCGCCCGGGGGGGCCGGGGCGGCGGCCGGGGAGCGGGCGCTGGACCCCCGGCCGCCTGCGGGGCTCGTCCTGCACCACCGCCGGCTCGTTCGGGGCGTTGGGCTCGGGCGGTGTGGTGGGCTCGGGGGGCGGGGCGGGCCCGTCCGGGACCAGCGCCAGGGCGGCCTCGTAGTCGTCGGCCCAACCCTGGATGAGCGTGCCGTAGTGGGCCGCCTGGCCGGCGCCGTTGTAGCCGCGGGCGAACTCGGTGTAGTTCCCCGCCCGCAGCCCGTCGATGCAGGCGCGGGTGTTCTCGATGTAGGCGATCATGCCGTCGAGCTGGGGCCGGATGCCGGTGGTGAAGTCGTCGAACATCTCCTGGGCGCTGTCGTAGCCCAGGGTCTGGTGGTTGAAGCCCATCACCTGGGCGATGCCCATGGAGTGGGAGCGCAGCGCGGACTCGTTGGCGCCATCGAGGCCGCGGGCGAAGTCGAGCACCGACCACTCCGCGTCCTGGTCGCCGTGGAAGCTCTGCCAGGTTCCGCTCGCATCCTCGCGCCAGCTGTGGCCGGTCCAGCTGGGGCTGCCGAAGCGGAAGTGCCGCCGGAAGGTGTCCAGGTTCCGCTGCCCCTCGAGGGCCCACTGGTTGTAGAAGGTGTGGTTCTCGAAGCGGATGATCATGCGCCCGTCGTCGTCGAAGCCCCGCCCGCTGGACTCGACCAGCAGCACCGCGGCCAGGGCCTGGGGCTCGATGCGCAGCCGCTCGGCCTCCTCCTGGATGTAGCGCCCGCGGGTGTTGTAGATCTGGGCCATGGTCAGCAGATCGCCGCTCAGGCCGTCGAGGGGGATCAGCCGATCGGGGACCATGTCCGGATCGAACTCCAGCGAGCTGCCGATATTGCTCGCCAAGGTCCACCACTCCCGCGGCTGGGCGGTCGAGCCCTCGGGAAGCAGCTCGCGCACCAGGGCGTACTCGGTCCCGTTCACCTCGCGGGTCTCGACGATCTCGACCTCGGTGCCCATGGGGATCACGGCGCCGGTGGAGGCCATGCTGTCGTCGGGGTCCCGGATCAGCGCGTTGAAGTCGGTGATGGCCCGCCCCACCGGGGCCTCGTCGGCCTGGGCGGCGGCGTCCGCGGCGGCCTGGAGGTCCTCGACCACGCAGTGGCGGCCCCCGGTGCAGTCCTGGGCGTAGGCGGGGGAGGCCCAGAGCAGCCCGACCACGACGACGACACAGTGGATGAGCAGCTGGAGGGTGATGGTTCGCATGGGCACTCCCGTGCCTGTTGACAACGCAAGAAGCCCGCCACCCCCGAACCCGGCGATAGTCGCGGTTCGCCCGTGGGCCTGTCCGCTGCCTGACGGGGCGCCAACGTCCCAGCGCGGAGAATGTGTCCCGCACGACCCGCCGCGAGATCTGAGGGATACTCCCGCCATGCGAAGCACCACCGTCACCATCGCCGGCCTCCTGGCCCTGGCCGCCCTGGCCAGCGGAGCCTGGCTCGCCCAGGTCCTGTGGGGCGTGGGCTGGGCCGGCCTCGCCTGGCTCGAGCTCATCCACGGTCCCGAGACCCTCCCCAGCTGCCTCTTCATCGCCGCCGCGGTGGCCGTGGGCCAGCGCAGCCGGTGGGCTGGGCGGCCGTGGCAGGGCCTGCTCTTCGTCGCCCTGCTCACGGGGCTGGGCTTCGGGGTCTACCAGCTCATCTCACCGACCATCGCCAGCCTGGCCCACCCCACCTGGGCCATCTTCCTGGAGCCGGCGGAGCTCCGGTTGGTGTTGGCGCGCTCGGCGGCCCTCGTGGCGCTGGCCGGGCTGGGCTTCTCCGCCGCCACCTGGGGCCTGCTGCGCTGGCTCGCGGGGCCCCAGCGACGCCTCGGCGCCCTGGCCTTCGCGCTGACCCTGCTGCTGGTCGCGCCCTGCACCGCGCTGCTGGGGATGGTGTTCCCGGCATTGAACGGCGCCCACGACTTCGTGCACGCGGTCAAGATGGGCTACCCGCCCGGCCTGACCGCCCTGGGGCTGGGGCTGGCGAGCTGGTGGGGAGGACGGTGACCGCAGCTCCGGCTCCGGCGGCATCGACGCGAAGGATCTGGCCTGTGATGCCGCCACCATCCACAGCTCGGGCTCCGGCGACATCGGCGTCACTGTCAACGGCGAGGTCGAGCTGCGCCTGACCGGCTCGGGCGACGTGGAGCTGTACGGCGAGCCCGAGGTGACAGACCAGACCGACAGCGGCTCCGGGGACGTGATCCTGCACTGATCCCGCGTCGACCCTCGCGAGATCGAGCACCCTCGATCCGCCGCAAAGCTGGTATCCTCCGACGTCCCTCCCCGTGCGCCCGTCGGAGCCAGCATGTCGCAGCTGAGTCCCCTCTTCGCCATCCTCCCCCTCGCCCTGACCCTCCAAGGCTGCTGGCTCGAGGACCTCATCTACCCGCCGGACGACAAGCCGGTGGACACGGCCATCCCCTGCGAGCCCGAGGACGAGATTCCCTACGACGGCATCGACCAGGACTGCGACGGCGAGGACATCACCGACTGGGACGAGGACGGCTACATCGCCGTCGAGGCGGGCGGCGACGACTGCGACGACCTGCACGCCGACGTGCACCCCGGGGCCGAGGAGATCTACTACGACGGCACGGACCAGGACTGCGACGGGCTGTCGGACTACGACGCCGATCTGGACGGCTACGACAGCGACGCCTACGGCGGCGACGACTGCGACGACGACGACGAGACCGTCAACCCCAGCGCCGACGAGCTGTGCGACGAGCTGGACCGGAACTGCGACGGAGACCCCATCGCCGACGCCGTGGACGCCCCCCTGTGGTACCCGGATCTGGACCTGGACGGCTTCGGAGACGAACAGGCCGAGGCCGTCGCCAGCTGCGACGAGCTGTCCGGCCTGGTTCAGGTGGGCGCCGACTGCTACGACGCCGACGGGACCGTGAACCCCGACGCCGAGGAGATCCCCTACGACGACATCGACCAGGACTGCGACGGGCTGTCCGACTACGACGCCGACTACGACGGCCACGACAGCGACGCCTACGCTGGTACCGACTGCGACGACACCGACGCCGGCGTGAACCCCGACGTCGTGGAGATCTTCTACGACGGGCTGGACGCCAACTGCGACGGCGCCTCGGACTACGACGCCGACGCCGACGGCTACGACCACGACGCGCACGGCGGCACCGACTGCGACGACAGCGACGCCGCGATCCACCCCGGCGCGGCGGACACCTGGTACGACGGCGTGGACGGCGACTGCGACGGAGCCTCGGACTACGACGCCGACAGCGACGGCTACGACTCCGACGCCTACGGCGGCAGCGACTGCGACGACGCCGACGCGGCGGTCTCCCCCGCCGCCAGTGAGATCTGGTACGACGGGCTGGACGCCAACTGCGACGGGCGGGCGTACTCCGCGGCCCACTCCCCCGGCCACGACAGCGACGCCTACGGCGGCAGCGACTGCGACGACGGCGACCCGGCGATCAACCCCGGCGCGACCGAGACCTGGTACGACGGCACCGACCAGGACTGCGACGGGGCCTCGGACTACGACCAGGACGGCGACGGCCTCGACAGCGACGAGCACGGCGGCACCGACTGCGTGGACACCGACGCCACGGCGTACCCCGGCGCTCCGGACACCTGGTACGACGGGGTGGACTCCGACTGCGACGGGGCCTCGGACTACGACCAGGACGCCGACGGCCACGACAGCGACGCCTACGGAGGCGCCGACTGCGACGACACCGACGCGGCCGTCTCCCCCGACGCCAGCGAGACCTTCTACGACGGCGTGGACACCGACTGCGACGGGCTCTCCGACTACGACGCCGACGCCGACGGCCACGACAGCGACGCCCACGGCGGGGACGACTGCGACGACGCCGACGCCGCGGTCC
>CAYZVO010000031.1:0-10088 GCA_964481655.1 uncultured Enterobacterales bacterium
GTCGTAGCCGTCGAGATCCTGGTCGTAGTCCGACAGGCCGTCGCAGTCGGAGTCGATGCCGTCGTACCAGGTCTCGCTGGCGCCGGGGTTGACGCTCGAGTCGGTGTCGTTGCAGTCGGTGCCGCCGTAGTCGTCGGTGGTGTAGCCGTCGCCGTCCTGATCGTAGTCGTCGGCGCCGTCACAGTCCTGGTCCACGCCGTCGTACCAGACCTCGGTCGCGCCGGGGTTGATGGTGGGGTCGGTGTCGTCGCAGTCGGTGCCGCCGCACTCGGTGCTGTCGGAGTCGTAGCCGTCGCCGTCGGCGTCACAGCTGCCCAGCAGGAAGTCGATCTCGTTCTGGTACAGGCTGGTCGCGGTGGTGGCGTCGCTGTGGGTGTCGGTCAGGAAGCCGTTGATGATGGTGTCGTTGCCCGATCCCACCACGATGGCGCCCAGGCCGCTCGAGAAGGTGGCCGCGTAGCCCAGCGAGGAGGTCATCCCCATGGACCAGGTGCCCCAGCCCGGGTTGTAGAGCGAGAAGGGGTTGTAGGTCAGGCCCGAGGTCAGGCTCGAGTGGGTCACCGTGACGGTGTTCTGGTTGGTGGACGAGTAGCTGACGCCGAACAGGGAGCCGCGGGTGGAGTCCCGGGTCCAGTCCTGGTGGATGGCCACGCCGCCGCTCGAGACGTACGAGTTGAAGTAGGGGGTGCTGGCCGACCAGTTCTGCACCGCCAGGATCACCAGATCCCACGAGTAGGAGTTGATGTAGCTCTCGCAGGTGGAGATGCTGGTGGTGCTGGTGATGGAGTGGGTCGAGCCGTAGGCCGACAGGGCCTGGCCCATGCGGTCGGTGCCCACGTTGTAGTCGTTGCAGTACAGGATGTTGTCGGCGAACGCCACGCCGGGCGCGAGCGCGCCCGCTGTGAGCGCGCTGGCGAGGGTGGCGGCCGCGAGGGCACGGATACGCATCAGCCGTCCTCCCCGTCGCAGTCGGCGTCCACGCCGTCTCCGGCCACATCGTAGGAGCCGGGGTTGATGGTGGCGTCGCTGTCGTCGCAGTCGCCGCCGAGCTCGGTGAAGCCGTCGCCGTCGTCGTCGGCGTACTGGGTGCCGTCGTCCACGGTGCCGTCGCAGTCGTCGTCGATCCAGTTGGCGATTTCCATCGCGCCGGGGTTGATCAGCGGGTCGTCGTCGTCGCAGTCGCCGGCGGACTCGGTGTAGCCGTCGCCGTCGTCGTCGTAGGCGGTGGTGCCCTCGTCGATGAGGCCGTCGCAGTCGTTGTCCACGCCGTCGATCTCCTCGGCGTTGCCCGGGTGGGCGTTCGCGTCGCGATCGTCGCAGTCGTTGGCGCACCAGCCGAAGCCGTCGCCGTCCTGGTCGTAGAGGGACCCGGCCGCGGTGGAGCAGGCGTTGCCGCGGAGCACCACGGGGTCGATCTCGAGGGCCGCGTCGGTCACGAAGCCGAGCTCCGTGGTGGCCTCGTCGAGGTCGCCGGGCTCGAAGGTGATGTCGAGATCGACGCTCAGCCCCCCCAGCACCTGGATCGGCAGCTCGGCGTCCACCGTGAACGGGGCGTCCCCGCCGGTGATGCCCTGCAGCTCCAGATCGAGCCCCGAGGTGTTGGTGAAGGTGATGGTCTCGCTGCCCTGCTCACCCACGTACACCGGACCGAAGTCCACGATGGTGGGGGTGGCCTGGGCCGAGGCCCAGTCGGCGACGCCCCGGATGTCCACAAGGTGCTCGAAGCCCTCGTCCTCGTCGGTGACGATGGAGAGGGTGGCCCAGTGGAAGCCTTCGTCCAGCGGCGCGTAGCTCAACGTGACCAGGGCGTCCTCGGTCTCGGTGACCGTGGGGAGATCGATGGTCTCCAGCTCGAACCACTCGCCCTCTACGTTCTGGATGTGCATGGCGAGCACATCGACGATGCCTTCGGCGGCGATGAGCTGAAGCTCGACGCTGGTCTCGGAGCCGACGGCCACGGTGTCCATGTCCACCATGCCGGGGCTGACCACCATGCGTCCGCCCTGGGTGTTGACGATGTAGTCATGGCCGCCGCAGCCGATGCTGAGGACGCCCATGACCGCCACGAAGGAGTAGGGTCGGGAATTCATGCGCGCAGTATACTTTGGATGCGCGCGGTTGAAAGCACTGGAGGGCACCACCCGGTGACTTTTTGTGACCTCCCCCGCAACGACGGTGTAGGAAGGCCGGAGATGCCGTGCTGGACGACACCTCCAACGGGGCCTTCGAGGCCTGGCCGGTCCGTGGAGGGGCCACGAACGGGCCAGAGGGCCGGGGCCAGGCGGGCGGTGAGCCAATAGACGTCGGGCGGATGCCCCCTCGAGGGCTGCCCACCCTGCCCAACCGGAGCCGACCGTGACCGACACCAGGACCGCACTCGTGGCCATGAGCGGAGGGGTGGACTCATCCGTCGCGGCGGCCCTGCTGCTGGAGGCTGGCTGGCGGGTGATCGGCGTGACGCTGCGCCTGCACCCTTGCGAGGACGCCCACCCCGAGCGCTTCTGCTGCGGCATCGACGGCGAGGCGGCCTCCCACGCGGTGGCTCAACGCCTGGGCTTCGAGCACCACGTGGTCTCGGCGGGGGTGCCCTTCGAGGACCTCATCCTGCGGCCGGCCTGGGAGGACTACGCCGCAGGGCGCACCCCGAGCCCGTGCCCCCTCTGCAACCGGGAGCTCAAGCTCGGGTTGCTGCTGGCCACCGCCGACGCCATGGGTGCCAGCCACGTCGCCACGGGCCACTACGCCCGTCGGGGAGGGAGCGACGACGCCCCCACGCTGCTGCGGGGCCTCGATCGCAACAAGGATCAGTCCTACTTCCTGTTCGCCCTGACCCGGGACCAGCTGGGCCGGACGCTCTTCCCCCTCGGGGAGCTGGACAAGCCCGCTGTCCGCGCCAAGGCCGAGGCCCTGGGGCTCGTCAACGCCCGCAAGCCCGGCAGCCAGGACGCCTGCCTCGTGGGGCCCGAGGGCAGCTTCGCCGAGACCCTGCGGGCGCGCTTCGACGCCGGGGCCACCCCCGGTGTGCTGGTGGACGAAGAGGGCAGGGTGCTGGCCCGACACGACGGGGTCCACCGCTTCACCATCGGGCAGCGTCGGGGGCTGGGGGTCGCCCTGGGGCGGCCGGCCTTCGTCAGCCACATCGACGGTGACAGCGGGCGGGTCACGGTGACGACCCGGCCCGAGGCCCTGCTCTCGAGCGGGCTGGTCACCCGCGACAGCACATGGCTGGCCGACGTCCCCGCGGTGGGCACGGTGCGCCGCTGCGAGGTGCAGGTCCGCTACCGCGCGCGCCCCGTCCCCTGTGCGGCCACGCTGCGCGCGGACGGGAGCCTCGAGCTGGCCTTCGACGAGCCCCAGCGGGCGGTCACCGCCGGCCAGGCGGCGGTGCTGTATCGGGGGGAGCGGGTGCTGGGCGGCGGCTGGATCGCGCGCCCGGCGTGATGTGCCCACAAGCGGGCGCTTAGGGGGTGGCCCCGCGGCTCGCTCCGCGCTAGCAAGGCGACCCCAGCGGGCGCTCTCGTCCGCGCGCGAGCAGGAGTGAGCCATCAGCGAGCCCATGCCGATCGTGGTCAACGGCGAGGAGCGGATGCTGCCCCAGGGCAGCGATCTGGCCGCGCTGCTCGAGCTGCTGGGTATCCAAGCTCGCCTCATCGCCATCGAGCTCAACGGTGAGCTGCACGAGGGCCCCCTCGAGCACGCCCTCGAGCCGGGTGATCGCGTCGAGGTCGTGCGCTTCGTCGGCGGCGGCTAGGCGCTCCGCTCCACTGCACCCCGGAGGCACCGTGGACCCCCTCGTCATCGCCGGCCGCACCCTGCGCTCGCGGCTCTTCGTCGGCACCGGCAAGTTCTCGACTCCCCAGGCCATGGCCGCGTCCATCGAGGCGTCGGGGGCCGAGGTCGTGACCGTGGCGCTGCGGCGGGTGGATCTGAACGATCCCCACGACTCCCAGCTCTCCCACCTCGACCCCGAGCGCTACCTGATCCTGCCCAACACCTCCGGGGCCCGCGACGCCGAAGAGGCCGTCCGCATCGCGCGGCTGGCCCGGGCGGCCAGCGGCTGGACCTGGGTCAAGCTCGAGGTCACCCCCGAGCCCCACTACCTGCTGCCGGATCCCGTGGAGACCCTGAAGGCCGCGGAGCAGCTCGTGAAGCTCGGCTTCACCGTGCTGCCCTACATGAACGCCGACCCCATCCTGGCCCGTCACCTCGAGGAGGCCGGCTGCGCCGCGGTCATGCCCCTCGGCGCGCCCATCGGCACCTCCCGGGGGCTCGAGACCCGCGAGCAGGTCTCCATCATCGTCGAGCAGGCCAACGTCCCCGTCGTGGTCGACGCCGGGCTCGGCCTGCCGTCCCACGCCGCCGAGGCGATGGAGATCGGCGCCGACGCCTGCCTGGTGAACACCGCGCTGGCCATCGCCGACGATCCCAGCGAGATGGGCCGCGCCTTCGCCCTGGGTGTCGAGGCCGGCCGCCGCGCCTGGATCGCCGGCGCCGGAGGCGAGTCCCGCATCGCCCGCGCCTCGAGCCCGCTCACCGGCCTGCTGGACCAGGTCTGATCCCATGCCCCGCGCCGCAAGCTTCGAAGAGGCCATCGCCGGCGTCGACATGGCCGCGCTCGAGGAGCGCATCCTCGCCGTCCGCCCCGAGCAGGTCGAGCGCGCCTTGCGGCAGCCGCGGCTGCGTCCCGAGGACGTGATCACGCTGCTGAGTCCCGCGGCCGCCGAGCGCCTCGAGGACATGGTGCACCGGGCCGCGGCCATCACCGAGCAGCGCTTCGGCCGCACCATGGCGCTGTACGTGCCGCTGTACCTCTCCAGCGAGTGCACCAACCGCTGCCTGTACTGCGGCTTCGCCCACGACGTGGAGGCGGAGCGCTGCAGCCTGTCCCTGGACGAGGCCGTGGCCAACGCCAAGCTGCTGCGGGATCAGGGCTTCCGGCAGATCCTGCTGGTCACCGGCGAGGCCCCGCTGCGCTACGGCGTGGACAAGATCGAGGCGGTCGTGCGGGCCATCGGCCCTCTGTTCGACTCCATCGCCATCGAGGTCTTCCCCATGTCCACCGACGACTACCGCCGCATGGCGGCGGCCGGGGTGGACGGGCTGGTGCTCTACCAGGAGACCTACGATCGCGATCGCTACGCCGAGGTACACGTCGCCGGGCGCAAGTCCGACTACGGCTGGCGTCTGGGCGGCCCGGATCGCGGTGGCCAGGCCGGCTTCCGCAGCCTCGGGCTGGGTGCGCTGCTGGGGCTGGCCCCCTGGCGACCGGACGCGGCGGTGCTCGTGCAGCACGCCGCCTGGCTGCAGCGCCGCCACTGGCGCAGCCGCATCGCCGTCTCCTTCCCCCGCATGGTGCACTCCGAGCGCGGCTTCGAGGCCGCGCACACGGTGACCGATCGGGAGCTGATCCAGGCGATGGCCGCCGTGCGCATCGCCCTGCCCGACGCCGAGCTGGTGCTCTCCACCCGGGAGCCCGCGGCCCTGCGCGACGGCCTGATGGGCAGCTTCGTGACCCGCATGAGCGCCGGCAGCCGCACCAGCCCCGGGGGCTACCTGGCCGACGGGCTGGGGGAGCAGTTCGAGGCCCAGGACCTGCGCACCCCGGCCGAGATCGCCCGCCTGCTCGAGGAGCGTGGCATCGACCCGGTCTGGAAGGACCTCGACAAGGGCTTCAGGGTGTAAGCTCCCGGGGCGGCACAGCGTCCTTGCAACACTCCGCCCAGCGAGGGCGTAGCAGGACCCCACCCCCGGAGCGAACCATGGCCAGCTATCTCGACACCCTCGAGCGCGTGATGAAGGGCGACTACCAGGACGCCAGCCCCCAGGAGAAGGCGGACGCTGTGCGCGACGTCATCCAGGTCTGCAGCGTGGCCTCGGCCGCGGTGGCCTGGCAGCCCATCCCCCTGGTCGACACGGTGCTCATCTCGCCGATCCAGATCGCCATGGTGCAGGCCATCGGGCGCATCCACGGCTTCAAGCTCGATCAGAAGTCCGTGATCGAGATCCTGTCCACCTTCGGCGCCAGCCTGGTGGCCCAGAACCTGATCATGGCCGCCGCCAAGTTCATCCCCTTCGCGGGCTGGATCGTGGGCATGAGCATGGCCTACGCCCTGACCTACGCGGTGGGCGAGGTCAGCGACCACTACTTCCGCAACGGCCGCGGCGTGGACCAGCAGGACCTGCAGGAGATGTTCGACAAGGTCTACAAGACCAAGAGGGCCGAGAAGCAGGCCGAGCACAAGTCCAACGAGACCCTCAAGGACAAGCTGGTGCAGCTCAAGGACGCCCGCGCGGCCGGCCTGCTGACGGAAGAAGAGTTCGAGGCCAAGAAGCAGGAGCTGCTCGCGGGCTTCTGACGAGCCGTCGCGACCTGACCGATCTCAGGCTGCGCGCCATCGCTCTGCGGTTTCGCGGGGCGGTTCCGACCCACGGGTTGAAACCGCCGCGCAAACGAGGCAAGGTGGGGCCCACGGAGGTACCCCATGACGCGCAATCTCGTCCTTCTCTCGTCGTTCCTCGCCATCGGCTGCGCGCCCAAGGGCAGCTTCGACGGCAAGCTCATCGATCCCGTCACGGGTGAGCCACGTGTCGGCGTCACCATGCTGCTGCTCTCGCCCACCAACCCTTCTCCGTCCTGCATGGAGCTCGAAGGGGTGACGGGCGACGACGGCGCCTTCCACATCGAGGGCCTGTGCGGCAACGGCGACTACACCGTCGACAGCCGGGACAAGACCTTCATCATCGAAGACGTCGGCACCATCCCCGGTGGCGTGCTGGCCACCGAGACCGTCGAGATCAACGGCTGGCCCTTCCCGAACAAGGCCGGCCTGTTCACCTTCGACGGCGAGAGCTTCTCCAAGCATCGCGAAGGCCCGCTGCTGGGGGTCGAGAAGATCTGGAAGTCCGAAGAGGACGTCGTCTACCCCGACACCCTGCCCACCAAGGTGGTGACCATCGCCAACGACGAGTGGCTGGTGTTCCACGGCGCCAAGTTCACCGAGCGCTTCACCCTCGAGCCGCTGCTGTTCCACGACGCCTACATTCGCCTGGGCAAGCCCGGCTACTACACCCGCTCCGAGCCCTGGTGGTACGTGGGCACCGAGTTCGAGAACGAGGCCACCTTCCGGCGCGTCGAGGCCCAGATCGACAGCTCCAAGGTCCGAACCCTGGACCAGGGTGACACCCACCTGCGCTTCGTGAAGGGCGACGCCGTGCCCAACGGCTTCTACGTGTCCTACTACGAGGGCTTCCGGGACGACCGCCGCTACAAGAAGATGTACATGGTCAACTGGGGCCGGGAGCTGATGGGGCCGGGAGGGTTGTTGGGTCGTTCGAACCGACGCGCCGTTGGCTCGGGGTTCAACGCCGATGTCGGTGGCGGGGCGTCGGGATCAGTCGCCCTCTGAGCACCCCTCTGGCAGCGCCGGAAGTCCGGCGTCCGGCTCGAAGGGGCAGGTCCAGTCGCTGGCGTCGGTGTCGACCAAGCCCTCGATGGCCTGGCGCAGGTAGATGCTCGCCTGGCTGTCGCCGTCGTAGAGCTGCTCCCGCAGGCCCAGGGGCCACTCGATGTGGAGCAGCTGATCCCCAGGCGCGTCGCTGGCGTGGTCGCCGTAGTGGCGGGCCAGGCCGTCCAGGCCGTCTTGCAGCTCGCCGTAGTTGAGCAGCTGGCCCTGGCGGTTGGTGCGGGCCCCCAGGTCGTGGTGGGTCACGCAGGCGGGGTAGGGGTAGACCAGCTCGCTGCCCGAGGCGTCGAAGGCTTCCTGGAAGGCCGCGACAGCCCGGTGGAAGCCTTCGGTCTGCTCGCCCCAGGGTAGGCCGGGGCTGAGCAGCGCGGCCCAGTGGTAGGGGACCGGCTGCAGGCCCGGGATCTCGAGGGCGGCGTGATCGGGGTCGTCCTCGTCGTAGCCGTGGAACTGCAGGTGGAGCACGTCCTCGAGGCGCGCCATGGCCTCGAGGGTCTGGTGGTAGGGGGTGAGCCGGCCCCGCTCCTCGAGGTTGCCCTCCTGGACGATGTCCCCGCGGCTGTAGACCTCGAGGGGCACGAGCTCGTAGCGGCCGCCGTCGTCGGGCTCGACGAGCAGCCAGGCCTGTTCGTCGCTGGCCGCGGTGATGGCGCGGAGCTCGGGAGGGTCGTCCGCGTCGGCCAGGTCTGTCTCGGCGAGGCGGGCGATGCCGGCCACGCCCCCGTCCACGCCCCGCTCGAGCAGGGCGCCGAAGAGCTCGTGGCCGTCGGCGTCGGCGGCCAGCAGCAGGCCGGCGGGGGTGAAGCTCAGCGCGACCAGGTCCTCCACGCTGTGGTCCACCCCGAAGCGGGAGTCCACGATGCGGCAGTCGTCCCCCAGCAGCAGGGTCTGCTCATCCGGATCGCCGCTGCCCGCCAGGGGCCAGGCCACCAGGTCCTGAGCGCCGGCGCTGTCGATGCCGAGCACCAGGTTGCCCTGGGAGTCCGCGGTGATGGCGGCCGCACCCTGCAGGCCCACGGCCACGGTCTCGAGCTCGCCGACGCCACCGATCCCAGGGTAGACGGCCAGGCGCACCAGCTTCACGCCGCCGTCGCCGCAGCCCGAGGTGCCGCCCTCGTCGATGAGGAACAGGGTGCCCTCGTCGCCCTCCAGGCTCATGGCGCTGGGGCCTGGCTCGCAGAAGGGGCGATCCGACGGCAGTTCGTCCAGCGCCGAGACCAGGGCCAGGGCCCGGGCGGAGCCGGAGGACGACAGCTCGAGGGCGAAGACGGTTGGCTGGCTGCCCCCGTCCACCAGCACCAGCCAGTCGTCCGTGGCGTGCAGGGCGCGGATGTCGTCCAGGTAGGGGGACGAGTCGTCGGCGACGTCGCAGGGCTGCCCGTCGGGGCCGATGTAGTCGGGGTGCCCGAACACGCAGCGGGGCTGCCCGGACCCGGCGGGATCGACCGCGAGCACGACGTCGCGCACCGAGCTGCCCTCTAGGGGGTTGGCGACGGCGTAGAAGACCGCGGCGCCGTTGGCCGCCACGGTGCTGCGGTTGGGGCGGTCCTCGTCGTCCACCCCGCGGGCCGCGCGCAGCCCGGGCAGGGCGTCCCGCAGGGACGACTCGGCGCCGGTGCCGGTGGGGTTGATGGCACCCCGGGGGAAGCCGTTGACGATCAAGGCCCGGGGTATCCGGCTCTCGACCATCTCTCGCAGGCCCATGTGGAAGGTGTACAGGTCGGCGTCGCCGCAGGCGGGGGCCGAGGCGTGATCCCGCTGCGGTACGCCGATGACCAGGTGTTGGGCGGTGCCGTCGGCGAGGCGGCGGGGCTCCCATCCCGACAGGCGCACCACGGCGAAGCCCCCCCGCACGGCGTCGCCCCGCTCCCGGAGCACGAGCAGGTGCTCGCCGTCGGTGCCCTCGATGCAGACGGCCTCGATGAGGCCCGCGAGGCCCGCGGCGCTCAGGGAGGCCTCGACGCTGGCGGCGGCCTCGGTGCAGGCGTCGGCGTCGCTGGGGGCGTCCCCGGCGCTGGCCACGGACAGGGCACGCTCCACGGCCAGGGCCACCGCGGGCTGCCCGGCGTCCATGGCCCGGGTGTCCACCTCGCAGCCGGTCGGATCGTCGTAGCGGGCGAGCCAGTCCAGCAGGCAGGTGGCCTGGCCCCGGCCGCTGGTGCCGCCGCAGACGAGATCGTCGCAGTCGGCGTCCACGCCGTCGGAGCCCTCGGAGGCCCCGGGGTGTACCGCGGCGTCGCCGTCGTCGCAGTCGTCGTCGCAGGCGAGGTAGCCGTCGCCGTCGGCGTCCAGCTCCCCCTCGTCCAGCGCGCCGTCACAGTCGTTGTCCAGCCCGTCACAGCGCTCGAGGCGATCGGGGTTGACGTACTGCTCGCCGTCGTCGCAGTCGTCCCCGCCGCAGGCGATGTCGATGTGGCCGTCGCCGTCGAGATCGGCGTCGTCGGGATCCCCCGAGCAGTCGCTGTCCAGCTCATCGCCGCAGCCTTCGTCGGCGCTGGGGTGGACCCCCGCGTCGAGGTCGTCGCAGTCGTCGCCCCCCCACGCGCCGGCGCTGTTACCCTCGCCCGCGCGGTGCCCGGCGTCCCCCCCCCCCTGTCGCCCAGGAGGAGTCACAAGCGCACCCAC
>CAYZVO010000031.1:10098-22484 GCA_964481655.1 uncultured Enterobacterales bacterium
GTGGACCCCGGCGTCGTGGTCGTCGCTGTCGTCGCCGCCGCTGGCGCCGTCGATGTGACCGTCTCCGTCGAGGTCCACGTCGTCCACCGCGCCGCTGCAGTCCTGATCCACGGCGTCGCCGCAGCGCTCCTGGGCCCCGGGGTGCACCCCGGCGTCGCCGTCGTCGCAGTCCGCGCCCCCTTCGGCGAGGCTGCAGTACAGGTCGCCGTCCAGATCGTCGCATGTCGGCCCCCGGGGGCAGCCGGCAGCGAGCAGCGCGAGCAGCGCGAGCAGCGGCGGGGCCCGCATGGATCAGCGACCCTCGCGGGCGGCCCGCAGGGCCTCTTCGACGCTCAGGGAGCAGCCCCGGGCCGCGGCGCCCGGGAGCCGGCCGTCGAGCAGCAGCGAGCCGTCGGGGAGCAGAGAGCCCTGGTCCATGGTCTCGATCGCCAGGACGCTGTGATCGTTGGCCAGATCCACGAAGCGCAGCTGGCCGGTCTCCCCGGCCGCGACCGGGGCGCCGGTGCCGGGGTCCACGACGACGGGGACGAGCCAGGGGGGCGGGCGGAAGGGGCCCCGCGATGGCGCGGGCTCGCCGCTGTCGGGGTGCCACGGCCGGCTCCACAGCTGGCTGCACAGCTCGGTCATGCCGTACTCGGCTACGATCCGCAGCTGTCCACCCATGCGGGCGTGGGCCTCGGTCATCAGCTCGGCGGGCTCCACCGAGACCTGCCGGCCCTTGAAGCCGCCGGTGGTCATCAGCATCGAGCCAGGGGGCAGTTCGCAGGCGCCGGGGGCCTCGAGCAGGGAGGCGAGGGCCAGGGCCGTGCTGGCCACGAACACCGGCTGCTCCCAGTGAGAGAGCGCGGCCCAGGCCGCGGCGGGGTCGGTCAGCCCGCGGCGGGGTAGCCACTGTGCCCGGGGATAGAGCAGGCCCACCATGTGGGACAGGGAGGATCGGGGCGCGTCGGCCGGGGAGGGGATCAGGCTGACGCACGCCGCCGGCGCGTCGGGGAGCCAGGCGTGGAACCAGCCGGCCGAGGCGAGATCGTAGGTGGTGCTGTCCACCAGCCGGTGCACGCCGGGGGCGCCGGTGGTGGTGCCGCTGGTGTGGAAGTGGAGGGTGGCCCGGGCCGGGTCGCCACAGCACAGGGGCACGCTGCGGAACAGGGGCACGGGCAACGCGGGGATGTCGCCGATGCCCTGCGGCACAGCGCCTGCGGCGAAGGCGTCGTAGGCCGGGTTGTGGCGTCGCTGCCAGGCGCAGAGCTCGAGGGCCGCTCGCTCCACCGCGCCCGCTGGAGGCGTCGCCTCGAGGCAGCCTGCGATGAACGCCTGGACCCGATCCCTCATGGGCGCTCCTGCAGCACCTGCCCGAGGGCCTCGACCGCCCCCGCGAGGACCTCGCGGGACACGGTGAGCGGCGGCGTGAAGGCGAGCACGTCGCCGACCTCGCCGGCGGGCAGGACGATCCAGCCCCGGCGCAGCATGGCCCGGCTGGCGGCCAGGGCCACCGCGCCGCTCTCCAGCACCGGGGCCACCATGAGCCCGGCGCCCCGGACGTCGAGGACCCCGGGCAGCTCGCGCAGGGCGTCGGCGAACCAGGCCCCCAGCGCGGCGGCGTGCTGCCGCAGGCCCTGGTCTTCGATGACCTGCAGGGTGGCCAGCGCCATGGCGCAGCCCACGGGGTTGCCCAGGAAGGTCTGGGTGTGGATGGCCTCTCCGGTGGAGGCGCCCCAGGCGTCCATGACCGTCGCGCTGCCCAGGCAGGCCGAGATGGGGAAGCCGCCCCCCAGGCCCTTGCCCACACAGAGCAGGTCGGGGGTGACCCCCTCGCGCTGACAGGAGAACCAGTGCCCGGTGCGGCCCATGCCGGTGAAGATCTCGTCCAGGGCCAGCAAGGCGCCCGCGGAACGGGCGCGCTCCGCCAGCTCGGCGAGCCAGCCCTGTGGGGGCACGCGGATCCCGCCGCGACCCTGCAAGGGCTCGACCATGACCGCCGCGTAGCCGCTCAGATCGGGGAGGGCGCCACCGAAGGGCAGGTGGTCCACGTGGTCGCCCAGCTGACCGGCGAAGGGAGCCCTGAAGGCGCCGGACTTGTAGCCGGTGACCGGCAGCGCGCCGTAGGACAGGCCGTGGTAGCTGCCGTCGAAGGCCAGGATGCGGTCTCGGCCGGTGGCCATGCGGGCGGTCTTGAGGGCCGCCTCGACGGCGTCGGATCCGCTCGAGCCGAGGATGGCGCGCTCGAGCCCGGTGATGGCGGCCAGCTTCTCGAGCAGCTCAACCCGGCCGGGGTGGAAGTAGGCGTCGCCCATGGCGTGGGGCAGGGTGGCGAGCTGGCGCTGCCCGGCCTCGACGACCCGCGGGTGGCCGTGGCCCACAGACGAGGCGCCGAAGCCGGCGGTGAGGTCCACCAGCCGGTTGCCGTCCGCGTCGATCACGTTGACGCCGAGGCTGCGGGTCCAGACCGGGGGATCGTCGTCGGCGCGGCCCAGCACGGCGGCCCGGCGGGCACGCCGGGCGGTGATGGCGGGACACTCGCGGAGGGCGAGCCGGTCCACCCAGCCGCGGGAGTTGGGCCCCGGGACGGCGGTGACGAGCAGCGGGAGGTCGTTTCCTGTGGTGTCCATGGCCCCTTCCTATCCCCTCGGGGGGATATGCTCTCGCGATGAACCCGCTCTTCTCTTGCACGGCCTGCCCGCGCCTGGCCGCCTACCTGGCCCAGGCGCGCATCGACCACCCCGACTGGCACAACCGCCCGGTCATCGCCTACGGCGATCCGGACGCGCCGCTGCTCATCGTGGGGCTGGCGCCTGGATTCCGGGGCGCGAACCGCACGGCGCGGCCGTTCAGCGGGGACCGCTCCGGCGGCTGGGTCTACCAGGCCCTGCACGCCTGCGGGCTGGCGGAGAGCCCGGACCCCATGGTGGCCGGCGGTGCGCTGCACAACGCCCGCATCACCAACGCGGTGAAGTGCGTGCCCCCCAAGAACCGCCCCACCGGGCCGGAGACCCGCGCCTGCCGGGAGCGCTGGCTGAAGCCCGAGCTGGACGACCCGAACATCCGGGTGATCCTCTCCCTGGGCGGGCTGTCCCACCAGGCCGTGGTGGACACCCTGGGCTTCAAGCGCAAGGACCACCGCTTCGCCCACGCCGCCGAGCACAGCCTCGGCGCCGTCACCCTGATCGACTCGTACCACCCCAGCCCCCACAACACGAACACGGGGCGCCTGAACTGGGAGCAGTTCCTGGGGGTCTTCCAGCGCGCCGCGAGCCTCGCGGGGCTGGAGCTGCCCGGAGGTGACGCGTGACCGCCCTGGCCCTGCTGCTGGCCCTGAGCCTGCCCGTGGACG
Organism: uncultured Enterobacterales bacterium; assembly: GCA_964481655.1. Taxonomy (GTDB): domain Bacteria; phylum Myxococcota_A; class UBA796; order UBA796; family JAFGLY01; genus CALDOK01. The sequence continues at coordinate 13,430 of CAYZVO010000031.1, forward strand.
CTGGCCGTCGCGCGCCACAGCCCACCGTGGAAGAGGGCGCCGCCACCCTGCTGGGGCAGGCCCTGAGCTCCCTCGAGGCCTACGAGGAGCTCCGCTGGCTCTGTGATCACGTGGGCCACCGCCTGGCGGGCAGCCCCGGCCTCGAGCAGGCCGTGCAGTGGGGGGCCCGGGAGCTGGAGGCCGACGGCCTCGAGGTGAGCCTGGAGCCGGTGACCGTGCCCGTGTGGATCCGCGGCCACGAGCGGGTGAGCATGACCGCCCCCCTGGCGCGCGACCTCGAGGTCACGACCCTGGGCGGCAGCGTGGGCACGGGTGACACCCCCATCGAGGCCGAGGTGATGGTGGTGGGCTCCTTCGACGAGCTCGAGGAGCGCGGGGCCGAGGCGGTCGGCAAGATCGTGCTCTTCGACGACCCCTGGGTCGACTACGGCCAGGCGGTGCAGTACCGGGGCCACGGCGCCTCCAAGGCCGCCGCCCAGGGGGCCGTGGCCGCCCTGGTGCGCTCGCCGACCCCGGTCAGCCTGGGCACGCCCCACACCGGCGGGATGCGCTACGCCGACGACGTCGCGCAGGTGCCCGCGGTGGCCATCACCGTCGAGGACGCCGCCTGGATGCGCCGCCTGATCGCCGCCGGCGAGACGGTGAAGGTGAGCCTGGACCTGGGCGCCCACCGCGACGGCGAGGCCCCCTCACACAACGTGGTGGGGGAGGTGCGCGGCCGGGAGATCCCCGAAGAGGTGGTGATCCTGGGCTGTCACCTGGACTCCTGGGACATCGGCCAGGGGGCCCAGGACGACGGCGCGGGCTGCGTCGCCGCCATGGAGGCCGGCCGGCTCATCGCGGCGCTGGGACCCCGCCGGACCGTGCGGGTGGTGCTGTTCTCCAACGAGGAGTTCGGCCTGTCCGGAGGCAAGGCCTACGCCGCAGACCACGCCGATGAGCTCGGGGACATCATCGCCGCGGTCGAGGCCGACACCGGGGCTGGCCAGCCCCAGGGCTTCCGCGTGGACATGCGCGATCCGGAGACCAGCGAGCGCGACGAGGCCCTCGCCCAGCAGGTCATCGACGTGCTGGCGCCCTATCTGCCCCTGCTCGCGCCCATCGGCGGTCCCCAGGAGCTCGAGGTCTCATGGTCCGGCGCGGACATCTCCCCCATGGTCAAGCAGGGGGTGCCCGGATTGGGTCTGAGGCACGACACCAGCGGCTACTGGCCGATCCATCACACCAGCGCGGACACCTTCGAGAAGATCGATCCGCAGCTGCTGGCCAGGAACGTCGCGGCCATGGCGATCATGGGCTGGGTGCTGTCGGAGCTGCCAGAGCCGCTGCCGCGGCCCTAGAACGGCGCGAAGCGGTTCTCGGCCCAGTACTCCTTCTCGAGGGCCTGCATCTGGCCCACCAGCGCGTCGTGGTGACCGCGCTCCCACTCGGCCAGCTCCCGGAAGAGCTTGGAGACCGCGGGGTCCTCGGCCAGATCCGCCTGCTCGTTGTAGAACTTCATGGCGTCGGCCTCGAGCTGGGCGCCCACGCTCAGGGCGGTCATCTCGAAGTGGGCGTTCTTGGCGCGGGACTTGAACTCGGCGGAGAAGAAGGGGGTGTTCGCGGAGAAGCCGGGCTCGCCGATGATGCTGATGAGGGTGTCCACGCGGCCGGTGGTCTCGAGGGCCTTGTGCTGGGCGCGGAGGAACTCGGTGTGCTGGACCTCGTCCTGGGCCATGGCCTCGAAGGTCTCCTTGCCCTTGGGGTCCTGGGTCGCGTTCGCGCACATGGTGTAGAAGTGGTAGCCCTCGATCTCGGCCTGGATGGCCTTCTCGAGCGCCTTCAGCAGCTTGGGGTTCACGGACATGGCGTTCTCCTCGGTGGGGCCGGCGCACCCCCACGGTGGCCGTCGCACATCAGGTAATCGCCAGCGAATGTGAGCCCATCCCCCCGGTGAACTCCCGTAGTCGTCCTCACGCGCCCGGGTGGCCCGGCGCCCGGGACAGGCTATCTGGCGGGCTGGTGGGCATGCTCTCCCCGAGGCTTTCGTGACCGTCAGGAGCTCCATCGCCGTCCTCGGCATCGCCACGCTCTGCAGCGCCTGCTTCGCGCCGTTCCCCCACGACCGCCACGACCTGGTGGACTTCCGGATCGTCGGGGTCCAGGTCAGCGACGCGGCGCCCGAGCCCGGCGACACCATCAGCGCCAAGGCCCTGGTCTACGGCGGCGACGGCTTCTATCACGACGTGTTGCCCACCCTCGAGTGGAGCCTGGGGGAGCAGGTGGCCGAAGGACCGCTGGTGGAGCTGACGGTCCCCGACGAGGACGGGGAGTGGGAGCTGCACCTGGTGGCGACCCACGCCGACGGCCTGACCCAGGAGACAGCTGTGCTGCCCTTGAGCGTGGGCCTGGGCCTGGGACCGCTGCCGCCGCCGGAGCTGCCGGCCATCCAGCGGGCGGTGATCGAGCTGCCCCTGGACAGCGACGCGGAGGCGTTCACGCTGGAGGCGAGGCAGCGACTGCAGGGAGAGGGCGCCTTCCTCCCGATGGCCGACGGCCAGGCTGCCCGGCTGCGCCTGCCGCTGGACGACCCCGAGGGCCGCTACCGTGCTCGCTGGATGAGCGCGGGAGGGCAGGGGACCTTCCTGGAGCTGGACGCCACCATCACCGACTGGGTCCCCGCTGACGTCTTCCTGGACGCCGAGGACCTCGAGGCCGAGGTGGGCGAGGCGCTCGAGCTGGGACTCTATGGGCTCGGCGTGCTGGTCATCGACGAGCTGGGCTCGAACGCCTGGGCCTTCGCTGACGTCAACTGGGGGGTGGAGCTGTCCGTGGACTCCACGACCTGGGTCGAGCACCGCGGCCGCCTCCGTGGCGATCCCGCCGCGCCCCCCAGCGGCCTGGTGAAGTCCAAGCTGATGCGCGACGACGACAGCCCGTGGGGTGTGGCCATGGGTGGGGGCAACCCGTGGTTCCCGTGGGAACACGGCGAGCCGTTCGAGTTCGCCCATCCGCCGTGCGAGCATCCGCTGCCCGCGCGCGAGCCATTCGACATGGACTGGATCGCGGAAGGGCTGTGCTCCCGCGAGGCTGTGATCGGGCACCACGTGGTGATGCGCGTCGAGATGATCGAGACCTGGAACGGCACCCCGTGATCCCTCTCCTGCTCGCCCTCGCGCTCGCGGGACCTGGGCTCGCCCAGGACGCCCCAGCTCCACCCGCGGCCGAGCAGGCCCTCATCCCCGTCGAGGGGATGATCCTCGACACCATGGGGCTGCCGCTCCCGGGAGCCTGGATCACCGTCGCCGGGCTGCCCCAGCACACCCGCAGCGACGCCCAGGGCGCCTTCGCCCTCGAGCTGCCCGCGACGGCCGCGACGGTCACCATCAAGGTCTCCCTCGCCGGCTTCGACGAGCGCGAGCTCCCCCTCGCCATGCCCCCCGCTGGGCCCCTGCAGATCGTGCTGCGCAGCGGCGCGCCGGGTGAGGGCGGCGCCATGGGCGAGATCGTGGTCGAGGACACCCAGGAGGCCGCCGCGCCCATCCAGCACACCCTGGATCGGGAGCAGGTGGAGCTGACCCCGGGCACCCACAGCGACGCGGTGCGCCTGGTCCAGGCCCTGCCCGGGGTCGCGGTCACCCGGGAGTACGCCCCCAGCGCCGGCGCCCTGGCCATCCGGGGCGCGGGCCCGGACGAGCACCGGCTGTACCTGGACGGCGTGGAGCTGCCCTACCTGTTCCACTTCAAGCAGTTCACCTCGGTGGTCAACACCGGCCTGCTCGAGGAGCTCACCCTCTACCCCTCGGCCTTCGGGGCGGACAACGGCGACGCCACCGGCGCCATCGTCGACGCCCGCACCAAGTCCCTGACCCCCGACAAGCCTCTGATCGGCGTCGATCTGAACGCCATCATGGCCGGGGGCTACCTGCGCACGCCCCTGGGCCGGGACCTGTTCCTCAGCGCGAGCGGGCGCCGCTCCTACATGGACTGGATCGTGGGGGGCGGCAGCGGGCAGTACACGGTCTGGCCCATCTTCTGGGACGGCTACGCCCGGCTCGATCACGTGCCGGACCCCGACCATCGCACGGCCCTGAGCATCCTCACCGCGTCGGACCGCTGGGAGCGGCTGGTGCGCGAGCCCGAGGAGCTCGACCCCGTCGAGGCCGCCGACGAGCCCATCCTCGACTACAGCCACCGCTACATCGTGGGCTCCCTCATCCGCCACGACGCCAGCGAGGACCTGCGCTCCGACGCGACCATCGCGGTGGTGGTGGATCGCTGGCCGGCCCGGCTGCAGGAGCACTGGCAGGACCGGCGCGAGGACAACCTGCAGCTGCGCCACGATCTGGTCTGGCTGCCCCGCAGCGACCTGCACCTCGCCGCCGGCCTGCGCGGGCGGGCCGAGCGGGTGCTGCGCCAGGCCAGCGTCGATCGCTCCTGGCCCGAGGTGGTCGAGGAGGCCCCCCTGCTGGCCCGGGGGCTGGACGTCGACGAGCGCATCCATCGCGTGAGGGCGGCGGCCTACGGCGAGCTGAGGGCCCAGCTGGGTGCCTGGCGGGTGCTGCCGGGGGTGCGCGTGGAGCACGACACCCTCACCGGCGCCTGGAGCCCGGATCCCCGCATGGGGCTCAAGTGGAAGGCCACGCCGAGCCTCACGTTCAGGGCGGGCATGGGCCGCTACTCCCAGTTCCCCAGCTCCGACGCCCTGAGCCCCGCCACCGGTGATCCCTCGCTGCCCGCCATCCGCTCCGAGCAGGTGGCGCTGGGCCTGGACGGCGTCATCAAGGGTCGCCTGACCCTCACCGCCGACGCCTACGCCAAGCAGCTGCGGGAGATGGTGCTCGAGACCCCCGGCGAGGCCCCCGTCGGGGGCGTGGACGGCCGGGTGGTCGGCGGTGAGGTGGGGGCCCGCTACCGCATCCGCAAGGTGTTCTTCTTCTGGGCCAACCTCAGCTACAGCCACAGCCAGCGCCTGCTGGACGACGCCTGGATCCCCTACGACTGGAGCCAGCCGCTCACCGCTGGGCTGGTGGCCTCCTGGACCTTCCTGCCCCAGTGGAACGCGGGCCTGCGCTACCGCTACGGCGCGGGCTTCCCCTACACGCCGGTGGTGGACGGGGTCTATCAGGCCGCCGAGGACCGCTACGACCCCCTCCTGGGCGATCGGAACTCAGCCACCATGGCCGCCTACCAGAAGGTGGACCTGCACCTCGAGTACCGCTGGGAGCGGGACCATTGGCGCGGCGCCGTCTACGCGGAGGCCTGGATCATCCCAGGCCGAGCCAACGAGATGTACCCGGTCTACAGCTACGACTACGACGATGAGACCTTCGTCTACGGCCCCCACTTCGTGCCCATCCTGGGCGTGCGGGGGGAGCTGTATTGAGAAGCCGTCAGCTGACGGCTACAGGCCGAGCGCCTTGTTCAGCTTCTTGTCGCCGAGCAGCAGGGGGATGACGGTCTCGGTGACGTCTTCGCCGGTGCAACCACCGAAGCCTTCGGGGTTGGCGCAGACGCCCACGGCGGCGGGGGCGCCCTTCTTCTGCAGGCGCAGCAGGCTGGCCTCGACCGCGGCGAACATGGTCTCGCCGAGCTCGGCCAGATCCTTCTCGTAGAGGGCGCGGTAGTCCTTGGCCTTCTCGAGGGCGGCGGCGCGGATGGCCTGGGTCTCGCCTTCCTCGAGGTCGGCCTCGATGGCCTCGAGGGCCTCGGCGTGCCGGGCCTTGGCCTCGGTGATGCGGTTGCCGATCAGCGCGTCGCTCAGGGTGGTCAGGTCGACGAAGGCGCCCACGCCGGTGACCGGGATGACCGGCTGGGTGCGCCCGGACAGCTCGAAGCTCGGCCACTCCAGGGCGATGATCTCGTCGACGTCTTCCATCAGCTCGGTGTCGCTGTCCATGGCCTGACCGATCTGCGGCGCGAGATCGGTGCCGGTGCATTGGCTGCGACCCATCAGGGCGTGCACGCCCTGGGCCTTGCACAGCTCGACATCGTAGCCGGAGGTCGCGCCCTCGAGCACCCGCTCCATGGCGCCACCGAAGGTGACCTCGAAGTCGTCCACCAGGGTGTCCACGAAGGCCTGCACCCGCGCGGTCTGGCCGTTGCTCTCGCGGCGCAGCTCGGCGGCATAGCTCCGGAAGGCCTCCGGGGCGCGCTCACCACAGAGGGCGGCGCTCTCGTCCAGGGCCACCAGGTCGGGGGAGACCCGGGCCATCTCGCCTTCGATGGCGCCGAACTGCTCGGCCACGTGGGCGCTGGCCTTCTCGAACAGCGTGGAGTGCGGCCCCACGAAGTCCGGGTGGTAGTAGCCGGCTTCGCCAGCGAAGGAGACGGTGCAGAGCAGGATCGGCAAGAGCATGGGGTTCTCCAGGGCGCCTGCGGGGCGCTCCACCCCAGCTAAACCGCTGGGGGCCTGACGGCATCCTGGGATCAGTGCAGGAAGAACAGCTCGCGGCCCTCGCGCCAGTCGGGCCGGAGGGTCGCGAGGGACTCCCTGATGAGCTCCCGTGCCCCCCGGGCCGCCACCGCCACCAGGCAGCGCTCCGCCTCGACCCCGGGGAGCGCGTCCGGGGCGATCACGGGAACCCCCTGGCGGGTGGACCCGATCTTGCGCGGGTCGATGTCCACCACCGCAGGCAGGCTGTGGCCGCTGGCGCGCAGCCAGCGGATCCAGGGCTTGCCCGCCTTGCCGGCGCCCCACACCACCACCCGTCGCGGGCTGGCCAGCGCGGTCTCGGCCAGCCACAGGGCCCGGGCTCGGCGGAAGGCCGCCCGGCTGTAGGCGGGGTGGGTGCGGGTGAGTCGCTCCGGCCGGTCCTGCATGTGCACCAGCACGCGGGGGACCTTGCGGAAACGCCAGCCGCGGGCGTGCAGCCGGAGCCAGAGATCGTAGTCCTCGGGCAGCGGGGCCACTCCGCCGGCCATGTCCGGCCCCACGGCCCGGTAGCCGCCGACCGCGAGCACGGCGGATCGCCGCAGGGTCGCGGCGGGGTGCACCACCGGGCTCTCCACCGACAACGCTCGGTCGAAGTCCTCCGGCTCGAGGACGCCGTTGATCCAGGCTTCGTGCAGCCGCATGCCCTCGGGGACCTCCCCATCGTCGCGGTGGAAGGCCACCTGCCCGTCCACCACCGCGACGCTCGGGTCGGCCTCGAGCAGGGGCAGCTGGGCGATGAGGCGCTCGGGGGCGGCCCGATCGTCAGCGTCCATGCGGGCGATCCAGCGGCCCCGACACAGGGCGAGGCCCGCGTTGAGGGCGGCGACGATGCCCTCGGGAGGGCGGGTCAGCACCCGGACGCGGGGATCCTCGGCGGACCAGCGCGCCAGGCGCGCCGGGGTGTCATCCCGGCTGCCGTCGTCTACCACCACCGCCTCGAGCAGGGGGTCGCCCCATGCCAGCACCGAGGCCAGCGCGGTGTCGAGACCCGGGCCGCCGTCGCGGACGGGGATGAGGGCTGAGACCGATGCTTCGAGGGCTGTCATGAGCGCGTCACTGAGGGGCTGGGAGGGGATCGTTCAGGGGGTGACCCAGGACGTTTGACACGACCCGTGCACGGCCATTATCCACCCCACCCCCTCGGTGCGCCCGGGGTGCCACCTGGCACTTGTTCGGAGCCGAATCCACTGCACTGCTTCCTGCAGGAGATTCCTATGCGTATCGCCATCCTTGGCGCGGCTGGCCGCGACTTCCACAACTTCATCACGCTGTACCGCGACGATCCCAACCTCGAGGTGGTGGCCTTCACCGCCACCCAGATCCCCGGGATCGACGATCGGTTCTTCCCGGCCGAGCTGGCGGGCCCCCGCTACCCCAAGGGCATCCCCATCGTCCCGGAAGCCGACATCGAGCGTCTGGCCATCGAGGAAGGCGTGAAGGCCTTCGTGTTCTCCTACTCGGACGTCTCCTGGGACCACATCGCGTCCCTGTCGGCCCGCTGCAACGCCGTGGGCGCCGACTTCTGGCTGCCCGGTGCGCGCACCATGATCCCGTCCACCAAGCCCGTGCTCGGCATCGGCGCCGTCCGCACCGGCTGCGGCAAGTCCCAGACCACCCGCTACTTCATCGACCTGCTCAACAAGCGCGGCCTCAAGGCCGTCGGCATCCGTCACCCCATGCCCTACGGTGACCTGGCCGCCCAGGCCGTGCAGCGCTTCGCCTCCTACGACGACCTGGTGAAGCACGAGTGCACCATCGAGGAGCGCGAGGAGTACGAGCCCTACATCAAGCGCGGCCGCGTGGTCTACGCCGGCGTGGACTACCCCTCCATCCTGAAGGCGGCCGAGGACGAGTCCGACCTCATCCTCTGGGACGGCGGCAACAACGACATCGGCTTCATCAAGCCCGATCTGTACATCGTCCTGATGGACCCCCACCGCCCTGGCCACAGCCGCACGTACTACCCCTCCGAGGCTCAGGTCCGGATGGCCGACGTCATCCTCATCGCCAAGAGCCGCAGCGCCAAGGCCGAGGACATCGCCTCGGAGAAGGCCCTGGCCGCCGAGCTCAACCCCAGCGCCAAGGTCATCTGCGTCGACTCCAAGCTCACCCTGATGGGTCACGACGAGTCCGTGCTGAAGGGCAAGAAGGTCGTCGTCGTCGAGGACGGCCCCACCACCACCCACGGCGGCATGCCCTACGGCGCCGGCACCCTGCTCGCTCAGCGCGCGGGCGCCGAGATCGTCGATCCTCGCCCCTACTTCGTGGGCGAGCTGGCCGACACCTTCGAGAAGTACCCGGACCTCGGGCCCCTGATCCCGGCCATGGGCTACTCCGACCAGCAGCAGGCCGACCTCAAGGCCACCATCGAGAACGTGCCCTGCGACATGGTCGTCTCCGGCACCCCCATCGAGCTGGCCGACCTCATCAAGCCCGACAAGCCCATCTACTCCGTGGCCTACGACCTCGAAGAGATGCCCGGCGAGCCGAGCCTCGAAGAGGTCACCGACGCCTGGTTCGCTCGTGCGGGCCTGAAGTAGCCGTCAGGTATCAGCTGTCGGAAGCGGGGGGGCCCCGGGCCCCCCCCCCCCGGGGGGCGGCGGGGGGGGGGGGGGGGGGGGGCCGGGCCCCCGCCCCCCC
>CAYZVO010000031.1:22494-53239 GCA_964481655.1 uncultured Enterobacterales bacterium
GGCGCACGGGGGGCGCGGCGGCGCCCCGCTCGCGCTTAGGACGTCGTGGTCGCTGAGGGATGTGACGCTGCGCCCGGCGCACCTACCGGGACCCGCCCCGGCGGGACGAAGCCGAAGGCTGACAGCTGACGGCTGACAGCTCAGTCTTCGACGTACGGCACCATGATCGCGGCGGAGTCCGTGCTCTCCACGCCGGCCTCGAAGCCGCCGGTGATGAGCAGGGCGCCGTCGGGGAGGGTGCTCACCGCGCAGCCGGGGCGGGCGCGGTCGAGATCCACCGTGGGGCCCTTCTCGCCCAGCGCCGGCGCCAGCAGCTCGACCTTGTTGACCGAGTTGCGGGAGCTGACGTCGGAGTAGCCGCAGGCCACGGCGATCCAGTCGTCCTCGATCCACTCACTCCAGGAGGCATCCTGGCGCGGGGTGGCCAGGGGCGTGCCCGAGACGAAGGCGGCGGAGTCCATGCGGAACTCCTGGCCTTCGCTGGTGACAGCGTTGGTCTCCACGTCGATGCCGCCGCCGAGCCAGAACACGTCGGGTTCGAGCTTCACGATGACGGCGTGGGAGACATAGGTGCCCGCCGCGGAGGCGGCGATGGGCTCGAAGCCTTCACCGATGCCGGTGCCGCTGAACGGGTCGAGGATGCCGGTGGTCGACTGGTCGATACCCTGGACGAAGACGGAGCCGTCATCGGAGACGCCGCAGCCCACGGTGTTCTCAGAGCTCATCCCGTTCTCGAAGCCGATCAGGGTGGAGCTCCAGGAGCCGTCGTCGGTGTAGTAGCGCAGCAGATCGCCGGAGTTGTCCGTGCCGTCGCCCCCCAGGACGATGATGGAGTTGTCGATGTACTGGGCGCCGCAGTGGCTGGAGCGGGGCATGATCAGGGTGGCGATCAGCTCGATGGTGTCCTGGACAGGATCGTAGGACCAGATGCCGTCGACCGCCCCGGTGGTGGCGTTCTCGCCGCCATAGATGAGCAGCTCGGCGTCGCTGGTCCAGGCCCACTGGGTGTTGGCTACGCCGAGGTCGAGGGCGGCGCCGGGGGCCGAGAACACGCCCTCGTAGTAGTCGTAGGTCTCGATCTCGCCGTAGCTCGAGCTGCGCGCGGGGTTGTGGCCCCCCAGCAGCAGGATGCGGCCGTCGGGCAGCGTGATGGCGTCGTGATCGCTGCGGGGCATGGCCATGCCGTCGGCCAGCGCGAAGACGCGGTTGACGGGCAGGAAGGTGATCGGAACCCACAGGTCTTCGCCGGGCTCGACCACCAGCTCGGCGCTGCGACCAAAGGAGCGCACGGTGCTGCCGTCGGTGCCCGCGACCTCGAAGCGGACCACGCCGTACTCGGCGATGCCGGTGAGCTCGGGGGCGTCCCCGGGGTAGGCGAAGCTCTCGCTGGCGACGACCTGACCGTCGGCCACGACGTCGATGCGCATGGTGGTCACCGCCTCGACGGGCTCGGCGTCGACGGTGGGGTTGCGCAGCGCCAGCGTGAGGGAGGCGTTGTCCACCGCGATGATCACGTCGTCGCTGCCGTCGTCGGTGGGGCCGCAGGCGGCGATGGTCAGGGCGAGGGGTAGGAAGCTGCGCATCATGCTGCTTGATACCCGGAGGCCCGGTGCAGGCGCAAGGTTCCGCATGATCAGGGGGCCTCCGTGCCGCCGAAACGCTCGGCCAGCGCCTCGAGCAGCAGACGGTGGAGGCCACCGAAGCTGCCGTTGGACATGACCGCGACGACATCACCGGGCATGACGTTGGCGGCGAGCACCGCGGCGATCTCTTCGGGCTCGGGGACCCAGGTGGCCTCGACCCCGCGAGCCAGCAGATCGGCCACCAGCCGCGGCGGATCGAAGAGCTCTTCGGAAGGCAGGGCGTCCTTGCGGCCCGGATCGGCGATGATCACCTGGTCCGCGGCGTCGAAGGCCGCGGCGTAGCGCTCCTGGAAGAAGGCTCGGCGGCTGGTGTTCGAGCGCGGCTCGAAGACCCCCCACAGGCGCCGTCCGCCGAAGCGCAGCTTGATGGCCTGCAGGGTCAGCTCCACCGCCGTGGGGTGGTGGGCGAAGTCGTCGAGCACGGCCACGCCGCCGACCACTCCCCGCAGCTCCTGCCGGCGCTTGATGCCTCTGAAGGTCTGGAAGCCGGCGGCCATCTCGGCCGCGCTGAGGCCCTCGCGATCGAGGGCGGCCACCACGCCCACCTGGTTCCAGAGGTTGTGCTCCCCGACCATGCAGGACTCGAAGCGGCCGAAGACCTTGCCCTGGTGCAGGACCTCGAAGGTCATGGTGCCCTCGGCGGGGTCCACCCCGACGACCCGGCCATCCCAGGCGCAGCCCGGGCCGTAGCGCCGCAGCTCGCAGCGGGCCTCGGCGCAGACCTCGCGCACGTTCTCGTCGTCCCAGAAGGCCACCAGGCAGCCGCCGTCCTCGGGGATGAGGCCCACGAAGCGGGAGAAGGCCGACTTGACGTGGTCCAGGTCCCGGTAGATGTCGGCGTGGTCGAACTCGACGCTGGTGAGCACGGCGGTCTGGGGACGGTAGTGCACGAACTTCGGCTGCTTGTCGAAGAACGCGGTGTCGTATTCGTCGCCCTCGATCACGAAGTGTCGGGGGATCCCCGGGCCGGCACCGCAGGCGCGGGCGGTGCGGTCGAGGTTGGCCGCCACGCCCCCCACCAGGTAGCCGGGAGCCCGCCCGGCGGCCTCGAGCAGCCAGGTGGCGATGGCGGTGGTGGTGGTCTTGCCGTGGGTGCCCGCCAGGACCAGCGAGCGGGTGTCCTCGAGGAACATCGCGCCCAGCAGCTGGGGGAACGAGCAGTAGATCAGGTCGGAGTCGAGCAGGGCCTGGGCCTCGCCGTAGACCGCGCGGACCACGTTGCCCACGACCACCAGATCCGGACGGTGCTCCAGGTTGGAGGCCTCGAAGCCCTCCATGACCTCGATGCCCAGGGCCGCGAGCACGTCCGACATGGGGGGGTAGACCCCGGCGTCGCTGCCGGTGACCTCGTACCCGGCATCGACCAGCATGGCCGCCAGGGAGCCCATGGCGGTGCCGCAGATGCCCATGATGTGGATGGTGCGGAGCGGGGAGGGGAGGGGGCCGTCGAGGAGAGGCATGGGATCCTCGCAGTGGCGGGGGGAAGCTCCCATCACACGCAACATCGGTGGGGGCAAGGGACTCCACCAGACGTGAGCTCTACGGATTGACCGCGCCCGCGTGCGGATTAGCTGTATGGCGAGCCCCGAACACACTCCGTCCACAGGTGTCCCATGCTCCGCACCCTGCTCTCCGCGCTCGTCGCGCTGGTCGTGGCCCTGCCTGCCGTCGCGCTGGCCCAGCAGCCCGTCCAGGCCGAAGACCCGTTCCGCGTCGAGATCGCCAACATCGACCTCCCCGCCGGTGGCAGCGCCGACCTGGGCGTGCTGATGGTCATCCCCGCCGAGCACCACCTCTACCGGGACATGCTGGAGATCCGCATGGACGAGCCCGGTGCCTTCACGCTGGGTGAGCCCGACATCCCCATGGGCGAGCTCGAGCCGGACCCGGCCTTCCCCGAGAAGAAGCGCGAGGCCTACCACGAGAGCTTCACCATCACGGTGCCCATCAGCGCCCCGGCCAACGCGGCCCTGGGCGACACCGAGGTGGAGCTGCAGGTGCGCTACCAGGGCTGCAAGGACAAGATCTGCTTCCTGCCCAACGAGCGGGCTGTCCCCGTCACCCTCACCGTGGTGGCCGGCGACGGCGGGCACGCGCCGGTGGCCAGCGCCGACCTGTCGGCCTTCGGTGAGCGCCCGGAGCTCACCCAGGACAACCCCGTGGGCGTCAAGGTCCTGCCCGGAGACAGCGAGCTGCGGGTGGCCTTCTTTCAGCTCGACGGCTGGCACATCAACAAGACCATGACCTTCATCGAGCTGGGCGAGGGCGCCCCGGTGCAGGCCGGCGACCAGCACTTCCCCCCCGCCCACGCCTTCACCGACCCGGTCACCGGCATGGAGCGGCAGGAGATCGGCGGCGACTTCCTGGCCACCATGGACCTGAGCGGCGCCGACGGCAGCTACACGGTGCCCGTCACTGTCGGCTTCCAGGCCTGCAAGGACAACCTCTGCCTGATGCCGAAGTACCCGGAGTTCACCGTCGAGGTCACCATCGGTGGCGCGGCCGTGGCGAGCGGGGACGCGGCGGCTGGCGACGGCGAGGCCAAGGCCGCGCCCGCCGGCACCGACAAGTTCAGCCAGGTCCGCGAGAAGGGCCTGTTCTGGCTGGTGCTCTTCGTCTTCGGCGCCGGCTTCCTGGTCAGCCTCACCCCCTGTGTGCTGCCCATGATCCCCATCACCATCGGGATCATCGGCGCCCGCGCCTCCGGCAGCCGCCTCAAGGCCTTCTCCCTGTCCCTGACCTACGTGGCCGGCCTGGCCATGGTCTACACCGCCCTGGGCGCCACCGCGGGTCTGACCGGCGGGCTGTTCGGCGCCTGGATGCAGAACGTCTGGGTGGTCGGCGCGGTCGGCCTGTTCTTCGCGCTGATGGGCCTGGCCATGTTCGGCCTGTTCGACGTGGCCATGCCCTCGGGCGTCACCACCAAGCTCAACCAGATGGGCGGCGCCGGCTACGGCGGCGCCTTCATCGTCGGCATGGTGGGCGCGGTCGTGGCCGGTCCCTGCTCGGGCCCCGTCATCGCCGCGCTGATGGTGCTGGTGGGCAGCGAGGGTGAGATCTTCCTCGGCGTCTCCCTGATGCTCGCCTTCTCCCTGGGGATGGGTGTGCTTTTCCTGGCCGCCGGGCTGTTCTCGAGCGTGCTGCTGCGCCCGGGCGCGTGGATGGAGTCCGTCAAGCGCGTCTTCGGCGTCATCATGCTTTTCGGCGCCATCTACTTCGTGAAGGCCCACATGCCCGACTGGGCCACCGCCCTGCTCACCGCGAGCGTGCTGCTCTCCACCGCCGTCTTCGGCTGGCCCAGCGACGACTCCGAGGGCCCCAAGATCACCAAGGCCCACAAGCTCTACTCCGTGGTCGCCGGCATCGTCGGCGCCTGGCTGCTGGTGGGCTTGATGGCGACCTACGGCTTCATCCTCCCGCCGGTGCAGCTGTCCGCGGGCGGGGCCGGCGTCGAGGCCCAGGGCCCCCACATCGAGTGGATGAGCGACGAGACCGCGGCCATCGCCAAGGCCAAGGCCGAGAACAAGCCCCTGGTCATCGACTTCACCGCCGAGTGGTGCGCGGCCTGCCAGGAGCTGGAGCACATCACCTACCAGGACCCGCGGGTCATCGAGCGCGCCGAGTCCTTCGTCCCGGTGATGCTCGACTGCACCGACGGCAAGGACGAGACCGTCAAGGCCCTGCAGGACAAGTACGAGGTCCTGGGCCTGCCCACCGTGGTCTTCGTGCTGCCCGACGGCACCACCATGGACGACCTGAAGGTCACCGGCTTCGTCGACGCCGACGACTTCCTCGGCCGCATGGACGAGGCCCTCGACCGCCTCTAGGAGCACCTGGATGCCCAGCGACACCTTCACCATCGGCCTGTCCGACGTCGGCGGCGTGCGCTTCCTCGCCGTCGATGCCACCCACGCCGCCGCCGAGCTGTGCCTACGCCACGGCTTGAGCGGCCACGCCGCCCAGGTCGCCTCCGAGGGCCTGGTCGCCGCGCAGCTGATGTCCGCCTACATCAAGGGCGAGGAGCGCATCACGCTCCAGGTCCAGATGGAGCGGCCCCGCTTCGCGCTCATCGTCGATGTCAACGCCGATGGCAGCACCCGCGGCCGCTTCACCCCGGCCGTCATCCCCCGCTCGAAGCCACTGCAGGGCGCCATCATGGTGATCAAGCACGACGTCCAGCGCGAGCTGTACCGCGGGGTCGCGCCGGTGGAGGACACCGACTTCCAGGGGGCGCTGCAGGCGTACCTGGTGCACTCCCAGCAGGCCGACGGGGTGGTCCGCATCATCGCCGAGCGCGGCGAGGACGGCGGCATCACCGCGGCCCGCGGCCTGCTCGTCGAGCGCCTCCCCGATCAGGACCCGACCATCTTCCGCGACCTCTTCGGCGACCTGGCGGAGGCCCCGCTGGGGCCGACCCTGGCCGGTGTGCTCGGCGGTGACCTCTGGGGTTTCCCCGTCGAGGTGCTCGAGACCCGCCCCCTGCGCTTCGCCTGCCCCTGCAGCCGCGAGCGCAGCGTCGGCATCCTGCTGGGGCTGGGGTTCGAGGAGCTGCGCGGCATGCTCGATGAGCAGGGCGAGGCGGAGCTCACCTGCAACTTCTGCATGGAGACCTACCGCTTCGACGGCGAGGAGCTCCAGGGCATGGTGGCTCAGCTCGAGGGCTGATCGTCGAGGTGTGACAGGTCGTCGGCCAGCAGCAGGGTCCAGGACCCGCCGTGGTAGCGCAGCACGTTCACCGCGGTGTTGCGGCAGGTGTGATCGCGGTAGCGCGTCAGGGGCAGGCCGAGGCAGCGGCACAGCAGGGTGGCGATGACCATCTGGTGGCTGCAGATCACCACCGGGCGGGGGGGCGAGCAGGCCTCGGCGTGGGCGACGAGGGCGGGATAGGCGCGCTCGGCGGCCTGCCCCAGGCTCTCACCGCCGGGGATCACGATCCCCTCGGGGTCCCGCTGCCAGCGCTCGAGGAAGTCGCCGTAGCGGGAGAGGAACTCCCGCTCCTGCAGGCCCTCGATCTCGCCGTGGTCGACCTCGGCGAGCAGGGGGTCCACCGTGAGCGCGCCGAGCCCGTCGAGGGTGCCGTGGGCGCGCTGCAGGGGGCTGACCACCACCCGCGAGGGCGCCAGAGGCGCCAGCGCGGCTCGGAGCTTGCGCGCCTGCTCCCGCCCCAGCTCGTCCAGGGGCACGTCGCGGCGCCCCACCAGCTTGCGCTGCGCGTTGTAGGCGGTGCGGCCATGGCGGACGAGCAGCACGGGGGAACCGCCGTCTTCACTGGCGCGGGTCACAGCCTGCTGCAGGGTCGAGGTGCCTGGATCCATCATGGAGGCTAGACTAACCACTCACCCGAACACGGTGCGCACCATGCCGAGACGTCCCAAGGGCTTCGATCCCCTCGCGAGCCTCTTCGAGCCGCCCAATGTCGACTCCGGGATCGACGAGGTCCCCATCGACGAGCCGGAGTCCGCCTCGGTGCCCGCCTTCCCGCCGGTGCTCGAGCTCACGGACCCCTACTTCTCGGCGCCAGAAGAGGGCCCCCGCGCCCCTCAGCGTCACCTCATCGGTCCGGGCAGTCGCTCCAGCCGCGCCCAGTACATCACCAGCGGCGATCCCGACATCGCCGCGCCCGATGAGATGCCGATCCCCAGGCCCACGCCGCCGCCGCCGCCCCAGCCCCGGGCGGGCCTGCCCCTCGCCACCGGCGCGCTGCCCCCGGAGATCGTCGAGGACGTCCCCGCGCTGGAGCCCCAGGACGCTGTCCAGGATCCCGGCCACGTGGAGCCTCTGCCCGTGGCACCCAGCGAGCCTCCCCCCGAGCCCACCCCCGCCGCCGCCCCGCCGCCCGCGACCGACCCCGTCGAGCTCGCCAAGGCCCTGGCCCGCGCCGCGGTGGCCAAGGCCGGGCCGCCGACTCCATCCCACCGTCCGGAGAAGGCCGCTCCGGCCGAGCCTCCCCCGCCAGCCGAGCCTCCCCCGCCAGCCAAGCCCGCGCGGCCCTTGAGCCGGGTCGAGGCCCTGTCACAGCGCGCGGTGCGGCCCAAGTCCGCTCAGGACGTCATCCAGCGAGCCACCGAGATCGCCCGGCAGCAGGAACAGCGCGCCGAGCAGCGCCGCCGTGAGCGCTCCCAGGAACAGGACGAGCAGCCAGGCGCCCCCCGGCCGCCGCTGGTGCACAAGGTCCAGCGCCTCATCGAGCGCAAGCTCCGAGGGCTGGGTCCCCTGACCGTCAACAACTGCATCGTCCTGGACGACCGCGAGGTCCTGCGGGCCCTCTGGCGTGCCCACCGCGCCCGCTTCGGCGCCGAGGGCAAGCTCGATCAGGTCGTGGGCGCCGCCGCGGTGCTCGACGCCTTCGAGCTGGTCCCCAAGGGCAAGCTCATCGCCGCCCACGTGCTCACCGAGGCCTCCGACTACCTGGTCTGGCTCGACATGCGCGAGGGCACGCCCCTGGCGGCCTTCGCCGATGCGCGGGCCTACTTCGTGGGGCAGCAGACGGGGGCTTAGAAGCCGTCAGCTGTCAGCTGTCAGCTCAGTTGCGGCAGGCCGCTCGCTGCCTGCTGGCGAAGGCCGCGCTCGCACCACCGCTGCGTTCCGGGCTCACCAGGGCGTCTCGGAGTCGCAGGACGAGGGTGACCTGTTTTTGCTCTGGGGGGCCCCCAGGGCCCGTGCTGCCAGGCACCCAGTATCACCCGGGCCCACTGCCCCGGGGGGGGGTTCGCGACCCCGTCGTGGTGCTCGCGGATGAGCCGGCGCACCTGCTCGGGGGGGAGCCAGGGCTCCACACGGGCGGGCAGGTCCTCGAGCAGGTGGGCGAGGGGGCCTCGCAGCCAAGGGCCCACGGGGGTGCCGAAGCCCTTCTTCGGGCGGTCCAGCAGCTCCGGCGGCAGGATGTGCCGGGTGGCGTGCCGCCAGATGAGCTTGGTGGTCGAGCCCCGCAGCTTGAGCCCAGCCGGACAGCGGGCCGCCAGCTCCACGAAGCCGTGGTTGAGGAAGGGGGTGCGCACCTCGACGCTGTTGGCCTGGGAGGCCCGGTCGACCTTGGTCAGCACGCCGTCGCCCATGTACAGGCGCTGGTCCAGGGCCATCGCGGCGCACTCGGGGGCGAGCCCGGTGAGCCCGGCCGCGTGGGCGTCCACCTCGGGCCAGAGTGAACCCGCCAAGGCCGGGGGCAGCTCGCTGGGCAAGAAGGCCCCGAGCCAGACCTGGTTCCGCCGCTGCAGGGGGAGGTCGAGCCCCGCGACCATGCGCTGCAGCTGGTAGTCCCAGGACAGGTTGCCGTGGGAGACCGGCATGCGCCCGAGTGCCGCGGCCAGGGGGCGGCGCATGGGGGCCAACATCCGGGCCCAGCGGTGGGCCAGGTAGGTGGGGTAGCCACCCAGCAGCTCGTCGCCGCCGTCACCGGACAGCACGGCCTTGAAGCCGGCGTCGCGCACGTGCTGGTAGAGCCACCAGGTCGCCACGAGGCTCGAGTCCGCCAGGGGCTCGTCCAGGCCCGCCTCGATGGACGCCAGGATCCCGGGGACGTCGGCGGCGACGATGGGGATCTCGTGGTGGATGGTGCGGTAGTGTTCAGCGGGCAGCCTCGCGGGGGAGGCCTCGTCGAAGCTCGGCTGCTCCGGCATGGTCACCGTGAAGGTGTGGGAGCGCTCCGAGCGACCGCGGTCCGCCAGCGCCAGCACCGCCGACGAATCGAGCCCGCCGGAGAGCACCACGCCCACCGGCACGTCGGCTTCGCGGCGGGTGGAGATGGAGTCCTCGAAGGCCTCTGCCAGCGTGCGCGACCAGCGCTCCAGGGCCCCCGGGCCGCCGCGGCCGCCGCTGGGGTGGGGCAGGGACCAGTAGCGCTCGCGCTCGAGGCCGCGTTCGTCGAGGCGCAGCAGGCTGCCGGGCTCGAGGCGATGGATGCCCTTGTAGATGGTCCGCGGTGTGGGCACGTACTCGAACAACAGGTAGGCGCCCAGGGCCGCGGGATCGACCTCACGTGGAACCGAGGGGTGTGACAGCAAGCCTTTGAGCTCGCTGGAGAACAGGAAGGTCCCATCACCCGTAGTGGTGTAGTGCATGGGCTTCTCCCCCATGCGGTCCCGGGCCACCCACAGCACCCGCTCGCGGCTGTCCCAGACCGCCAGCCCGAACATGCCCTCGAGCCGCTCGAGGGCGGCGCGGACGCCGAGCTCCGCCACCAGCTCCGCCACGACCTCGGTGTCACAGGTCGTGCGAAAGCGCAGGCCCCGGGCCTGGGCCTGCCGCCGCAGCCGCGCGTGGTTGTAGACCTCACCGTTCAGGGCGACCTGGAAGCGGCCGGAGACGTCGGAGAGTGGCTGGCTCCCCCGGGCCGGGTCGATGATCGCCAGGCGCACGGTGGCCAGGCCGCCGGCCTCGACCAGCAGTGAGCGCGCCTCGTCGGGACCCCGGTGGCCCTGGGCGTCGCGCATCGCGTCCAGGGGACCCACATCCGGTGGGGCCCCGAGGCGAAAGATCCCGGCGATGCCGCACATGGGGGCGGCCCGCTCAGACGGCGGGCTGGTCCATGTTGCGGGTGACGCGGATCTTGTACGGGTTCTTCCCCTGGATCTCGTAGTGCATCCGGATCAACACCTCGGCGATGATGCCAAGGGTGATCTCCACGACGCCGAAGATGGTCAGCATGGGCGCGACGATGGTCAGGCACGCGGCGATGAGCGGCCGCTCCACCAGGTACCAGCAGGGGATGGCCAGGGCGCCGGAGACCAGCCCGGCGAACACCAGCATGAACCCCACCCAGCCGAAGAAGTAGATGGGCGTGACGAAGAAGTCCCGCAGGAACTTGACCGTGGTGAGGTCCAGCAGGACCTTGAAGATGCGCTCGAGGCCGTACTTGGCCTGCCCGTGCACCCGGGGGTGGTGACGGACGGGGACCTCGAGCAGGCGCGCGCCCGCCCAGGTCACGTAGATGGGGATGAAGCGGTGCATCTCCCCATACAGCGGGATGTCCTGCACGAACTCGCGGCGGTAGACGCGCAGGGTGCAGCCGTAGTCGTGCAGCGGCACCTTGGACAGCTTCGAGATCAGCCAGTTGGCGGCCTTGCTGGGGATGAGCCGGGTGACCGTGGCGTCCTGGCGATCCTTGCGCCAGCCGCAGACGACGTCGGCCTCGTCCAGGTGCCCCAGGAGCATCGGGATGTCGGCGGGGTCGTTCTGGTAGTCGGCGTCCATGGTGACCAGCACCGGCGCCGAGGCGTTGCGGAAGCCGGCCGTCAGGCCTGCGGTCTGGCCGTAGTTGCGGACGAAGTGGATCACCTTGATGCGGGGATCCTCCTCGGCCAGCCTGTCGAGGATGGCGCCGGTGCCGTCGGTGCTGCCGTCGTTGACGTAGATCACCTCGAAGGGGTGATCCTCGAGGGCGTCGGCGATGCCTTTGTGGAGCCGCTCGATGTCCCCCTTTTCGTTGTAGACGGGGACGATGACGCTCAGCTCGGGCTCGGGACCGAGCGGTTCGCTCACGGCGTCGCACCGTCGGGCTGCGCCTCGGCCGCCGCAGGCTCTGCGGGCGCCTCACCGGGCTCGGTCGGCGCGCCCTCCGGGGCCGGCTCGGGCTCACCTTCGGGCTGGCCGTCCACGGGCTCACCTTCGGGGTGACCTTCGGGCGGCGTGTCGGCGGGACCCTGGGCCGCGGCGGGGTCACCGCTGGGCTGGTCGCTGCCGTCGGGCTCCGGGGGAGGGGAGCTGGGGGTCAGGGCGCCCAGCTCTGGATCATCCGAGAGCTCGAGGGCCAGGCCCTCGATGTCCTCGAGGCCGACCTCGACCGGTGTCTGCAGCGCCATGGCGGGATCGTCCGGGGTCGGACCGTCGCCGGTCTGGTCCAGGAAGCCCACGACGTTGACGGTGCCGAACTCCTTGGGCAGCTCGATGCTCCAGTCGCCCAAGGAGGGCAGCTCGAGGGTCTTGGCCAGCAGGTGGGGGTTGTTGCCCCGCTCGGTCAGGACGTCGATGCGGACGCGGCCGGTCTTCTCTCCGGCGTAGGAGATGGTGCCCGACACGGTGACGCCTTCGCCCGGTGTGACCGTGGCGTCGACGGTGTGTTGGTTGTCGCCGGGTCCGGCTGCGCCGGTGGCGCCGTCAGCGGGCGGGGGCGCGCCCTCTCCGCTGCCAGGATCGGTGAGATCCGCGGCGGGAGCGGTGGTCGGATCCGGGCATCCCGTGAGGAGCAGCAACGCCAGGGGGATGAGTCGTGACATGAGGTCTCTCCATGGGCGCACATGTCGTGGCATGATGTCCATGATGCCTACCAGCAAGCGGTCCCTCCAGTCAACTCGGAGGGGCCCGCGAGCGCAGGTCTCACGCCCCCCCCGCGGGTCGTCCCCGACGCCGCCACGACCGGAGCCACCTCGTCCCATGACAACCACAGCCTGGCCGCTCTGCACACTCGCGCTGTCGCTGCTCCTCCCCGCCTGTTTCTCCGGTGGCGACGATCAGGAGCCCAACGTGCGCGACGACACCGAGTCGGAGGTCGATGCCGACACCGACACCGACGCGGACACCAACGCGGACACGGACAGCGACGCGGACACCGACACCTACACCGCGGCGACCATCCCCGAGATCCAGCAAGGGCTGGTGGAGCAGGGCGCGCTGGTCCGCATCGAACCGGCGGTGGTGGTGGGCCCCCAGCTGCCCAGCGGCTTTCACCTCGCGTCGGTCGGAGGCGAGGAGACCCACGCGGGCCTGTGGATCAGCGGAGAGCTCGATCCCGACAGCGTCGCCGAGGGTGACCTGGTCTCGGTGACCGGCGAGGTCACCGAGCGGGAGGTCGGCGGCGAGACCCTCGAAGGCGACGGGACCATCACCTCCCTGAAGCTGGATCGAGCGCCGACGTGGCTCGAAGACGGCGCCCCGCCCGAGGCCGCGGTGATCTCCCTCGACAGCTTCGACAAGGATCCGGAGCCCTGGGAGGGCATGCTGGTGCAGCTGGATGAGCTGGTGGTCAGCCAGGGCGGGCAGGCGAGCTGGTGGGTCGATGGCGCCATGGAGATCTGCGACCTCTACCACCCCAGCACCGCCCTCACCGGAGCGAGCCTGAGCGCCGTGCGCGGCCTGGTCTGGTACGAGGACGGGCGCTTCGTGGTCTGCCCCCGCGGCGATGACGATCTGATCGAGTACGACCCAGGCCTCGAGGACTGCGGCGAGTCCAGCTGCGTCAGCGCGCTGGCGGAGGGCGCCCTGGTGGTGAGCGAGTTGATGCTGGATCCCGAGGCGGTCTTCGACGATCTGGGCGAGTGGCTCGAGATCTACAACCCCGGCGAGCAGCAGGTGGACCTCCGGGGCCTCGAGGTCGGCGACGACGACGGAGACTACTTCGTGATCACCGAGCACCTGCAGCTCGACCCCGGCGCCTGGGCGGTCCTGGTGGCCAACGCCGACGGACACACCAACGGGGGCGTCACGGGCCACTGGGAGTACCCCTACGCCAGCTTCGCGCTGGCGGACGGGGAGGACGAAGTAGTGCTTGCGTACGGCGATATGATCTTCGACAGGGTGGCCTGGAGCGACGGCGTTACGTTCTCCGAGCTCTCGGGGGCCGCTGCGGCCCTCGACCCGAACCACCTCGACGCGGACAGCAACGACGATGGCGACTACTGGTGTGCAGCCAGCACTCCGTACGGAGACGGCGACCTGGGCACACCGGGCAGCGCCAACGACGCCTGCGTCGAGTAGAACCCCAGCGCACGCACACGCCGTGCTGCGGTCGTAGATCGACCGCGGTCGACGTCAGGAGATCCCCATGCAGGCCTTCCAGGACCGGATGTACGAGCTGATCGTTCGCACCTCCACGACGCTCCCCCCCGACGCCATGACCGCCATGGCCCGCGCCCGGGCCAACGAGAGCGCCGGCACCCGCGACGCCATCGCCAACGCCGCCATCGCCATCAACGTCAACATGGCCATCGACGGCCGCGCCCCCGTCTGCCAGGACACGGGTATGCCCACCTTCGTGGTGCACCACCCCATCGGCTTCGACACCATCGCGGCCGTGGAGCAGATCAAGCTGGCCCTGCGCCGGGCCACCGGCGAAGGCATCCTGCGCCCCAACTCCGTGGACTCCATCACCGGCGCCAACGAAGGCAACGAGGGCACGCTGTACCCGGTGGTCAAGTTCGAGGCCTGGGCCAAGGACTCCCTGCACATCAGCCTGACCCTCAAGGGCGGCGGCAGCGAGAACATGGCCGCTCAGTACAGCCTCCCCGCCGTGCTCGACGGCCTGGGCAAGGCCGGCCGCGACATGGACGGCGTCCGCAAGTGCATCCTGCACGCCCTGTACAAGGCCCAGGGCAAGGGCTGCTCCCCCGGCTTCCTGGGCGTGGGCATCGGCGGCGACCGCACCGGCAGCTACGAGCTGGCCAAGAAGCAGCTGCTGCGGCCCCTGGACGACGAAAACCCCGATCCGATCCTGGCCAAGCTCGAGGAGCTCATCGTCGAGCAGGGCAACACCCTGGGCGTGGGCACCCTGGGCTTCGGCGGCGAGACCACCGTGCTGTCGTGCAAGGCCGCCAAGCGCAATCGCCTGCCCGCGAGCTTCTTCGTGTCGGTGATGTACAACTGCTGGGCCTTCCGCCGGCAGGGCCTCACCCTGTCGCTCGATGGCTTCGAGCACCAGGGCTGGGACTACCTGCGGGACGACGCCCCCACCTCGCTGCTGAAGCCTGGCGAGGAAGGCGGCCTCGGTGGTGGCGCGGTCAAGCGTCTGAAGATCCCGCTGTCCGAGCAGGACGTGCGCGATCTGAACGTGGGCGATGTGGTGCTGCTGACCGGCATGATCCACACCGGCCGCGACACCTTCCACCACTACCACATGACCCACGAGTGTCCCGTGGACGTCGATGGCGGCGTCATCTACCACTGCGGCCCCGTCATGCTGAAGCAGGACGGCAAGTGGAAGGTCATGGCCGCGGGCCCCACCACCTCCATCCGCGAGGAGCCCTACCAGGCCGAGATCAACGAGAAGCTCGGCCTGCGCGCGGTGATCGGAAAGGGTGGCATGGGCGCCAAGACCCTGCAGGGCCTGGCGGACCACGGCGCGGTCTACCTCAACGCCGTGGGCGGCGCGGCCCAGTACTGCGCTCAGTGCGTGGTGGACGTGCCCGGCGTGCACTACCTCGACGAGTTCGGCGTGCCCGAAGCCATGTGGCACTTCGACGTGGTGGACTTCCCGGCCTTCGTGACCATGGACAGCCACGGCAACAGCCTGCACGCCGACGTGGACAAGACCAGCTTCGAGAAGCTCGAGGCCTTGAAGGACCAGTCCTTCTAGGCGAACGCCGGCGCAGACCAGCCTGCGAGGCCACGGCGGCGCGGCGGAGCACTCCTGCCGACGCCGGCCCCGCCGGCGCGGCAGAGTGCCTGACACAACGGCGCAACCCCCGAGCGCTCTGCTGCGGTGCCAGGGGCGCCGTCAGCAGGAGCGCTCCGAGGAAGCGAGACGCCACACCCCCGCCCCAACACCAGATCCAAAGCCCGCGCCAAGCGTCACTCACGCGGCGTTCTGCTGCAGCGGCGAAGCCGCTGTCAGCGGGAACGACCCATCAGTTGTCCTTCAGATTTCGGCACCACTCGGCTTCGTATTGGCCGCTCAGCTCGCCCTCATCGAAGGACACATCGAAGATCCCCAGCGCGAACTTGTCGTCCTCGAGCTGGTCCACCTCGAGGATGCCTTCACGCCCGCGGTACTCGGCGAACGCGCCGTCGGACTGCGCCAGGTACTTGGCGGTGACCGAGGCCTCGCCGGCCAGGTTGTACACGCCGGTGGAGACGTCGGGATCCGAGAAGGCGAACTGCAGCAGCTTGAAGTCGAAGTCGGTGACGGCTTCGCCCTGGGAGTAGTGGCGGGTGACGAAGGCCACCTCCAGGCACTCGAGATCGGCGTCCGAGATGATGATGAACGGTCCACCGAACATCACGGTGTTGACATCGGTGAGCCCCTTGCCGCCGACCTCACCGTCGACGATGGCGTAGGAACCACCGCAGCCAGCGGCGAGCAGCAGCAGGGCGGTCGGGATAGCGAACGTCTTCATGGCCACCTCCAGGACAGCGATGGTAACCCGTTGCGCGGGCCGTCTGCGAGCGGATCGCACCCTGCTCGCGCTGCTGCCCGTGCTCCCGCTGTGTCTCGCAGCCACCTGTGAGCACCAGCCGGTGCTCGCTCCGTTCGCGGAGCACGCGCCGGAGCCCGCCCCCGCCGCGGAGCCTCCCCCCGATGCGCCCGCCGGCACCGTGCTGGACGGCGTCTACCAGGACGGGAGCTACCCCTTCGCCGTGCCCGTGGACGAAGGCTGGGTCGCCCAGCCAGGCATGTCCGACGCGCCGCTGCGTGTGATCATGGAGCACGTCTCCACCGGCGCGACCCTGGAGGTCTGGGTGTTCCACGAAGTGAGCACAGCGCCCCGCCCCCGGTCAGGCTGCCAGTGGGGGTTCGCGGACCAGGGCTCCTACGAGCAGCTGCGCAGCCCGGAGGCCCGCACCGTGGGGACCTGCGTGCCCGATGATCCTGCGGGCCAGATGGTCCTGGGCACCACGATGGTGCGCTCGGCGCTGGCCTACCACTTCGAGCTGCTTGTGCCGCCTGGACGCCTGCTCCAGGCCCGGCGGGCCTCGGAGAGCTTGCTGCAGGGCGTGGCGTTCTACTAGGCTTCGTCGCCGCGGCGACGACGGGCCAGCAGGCCGGCGCCCAGGGCCACCAGCAGCCAGGGCACCCGCTTGGGCACGGGGCCGCCGCCGGAGCAGCCGCTGTCGCAGCCACCGCCCGCGTCGCAGCCGCCTTCCTCGTCGCAGCCGCCTTCGTAGGTGACCGGGCCGACCTTGGCGAAGATACCGAGCCAGTCGGACTGTGAGCCCGCCGCCGCGGTGGAGAGCTCGGTGAGCCCCATGCCCTCGAACGCGGGCAGGTTGAAGCTCAGGCCGCTGAGGGCGTCGCCCGCGACCATGCCGATGATGGTGTCGAGCAGGCCGCCGAAGTTGTCCACCACCAGCTCGGAGGCGTCGGCGGCGATCTCGCACTGGGACACCTCGGGCACGATGGCGCCTTCGCTGAGGTCCAGCTCGATGGCCAGCTCGCCGGTGGCGCCGTCCAGGGCGAAGTCCGCGCCGACGTTGGCCTGCAGATCCAGGGCCAGGACCCGGGCCTCGCGGTGGTCCACGGCGGTGATGAAGTCGAGGCCGAGGTCTTCGACCGCGAGGTTCACGTCGTGCTCACCCTCGAGGTTGGCCAGGGGCTGGTTCACCGGGCGGGTGATGATGGCCATGTCCTGGTTCTCGGGGAACAGCGTGTCGAAGGGGCCCTCGCTGTCGCCGCCGTCGAGGATGCCCAGCACCGAGGTGGACATGGGGAAGGACTCGAAGTTCTCGTCGATGGTGTAGCAGAGCACGCCGCCGCGCCAGACCGCGTACATCAGCTGGTTGATCATGTCGTCGGACGCCAGCAGGCCCATGTGGGTGGTGGGGGAGACCGACGATGGGAACTGGCCGATGTCCGGAGGGGCGCTGGCGGTCATGGGGCTGCCGCCCGGATCGTAGGCGGCGATGCACTCGGCGGCGGGGTTGCCGTCGAAGGAGCCCTGCATGACGATGCGCAGGCCGTCGGGGGTGGTCTCGACGTCCCGCGGGGAGAGCATCAGATCGACGGTGGCGTCGCCCACCTCGAGCTGCTCCTGGATGGCGGCCGAAGCGAAGGCGTCCTCGATCAGGGCCTCGATGTCGCCGGTGGCGTCGCCGATGGCGTCCTGGATGGCGTCGTCGGCGAAGTCCAGGATGAGGTCGTACAGCGACAGCCCGAAGAAGTTGAGCACGTCCTCGAGGTAGCCGATGGAGCAGTCCTCGAGCTGGATGTCCGAGCTCTGCAGATCGTAGGTGACGTCCATCTCGCCCAGGGTGGCGTCGAGGGTGTAGGTGCCGTCGCCCACCGGCACCACGTCCAGCATGAGATCGATGCTGACCCAGGCCGCGAAGGGATCGACGTAGCCGTGGCAGGTGTCGGAGATGACCCACAGGATCTCGAAGTAGAGATCGAAGGGGTCCGACGAGTTGTTGAGCCACACCATCAGGTCGGCGTCGAGGGTGAGCATCCCGTCGGCGGGCACGATGGCGGCGTCGGTGATGCTCAGGGACGCCCAGGCGCCGCTCAGGGAGTACTCGTAGATGCTCCCGTCATCGGCCATGTCGGGGATCTCGAACTCGGTGGGGATCAGCGCCGGGATGAGATCGCCGACCGCGTCAAGGCCGTCGTCGGTGACGTCGATCACGGCGGCTTCCTCGATCACCGCGCCCGGAGGGTGCACCTCGGCGAGAGCGGGGCTGGCGAACAGGGCGATGGAGACCAGGAAGGGGAAGCGCACGGGCAACCTCCGCTCGGGGCGGGTGGGGAGGTGCATTCTACTGGGAGCGCGTCCCTGCCGCAATCATCCTGCCGGCGGGGGCTCCGCTTCCTCGAGGCGCCGGCGGAACGCCCAGCCGCCCACGAAGATCAGGAAGGCGGTGGGGATGCCCGGGAGATCCTCGGGCTGGCAGCCACAGGGGCCGCCGCCTCGCAGGGCGGGTTCCACGTCGCAGGCGTCGCCGAGGCCGTCGCCGTCGGTGTCGACCTGATCGAGGTTGGCGTCGTCGGGGCAGTTGTCGCAGGCGTCGCCCAGGCCGTCGCCGTCGGCGTCGTCGGCCCCGGTGGTGGCGTCGTGCAGGCAGGGGTCGCAGGGGTCGCCGATGCCGTCCTCGTCCACGTCCGACTGGGCCTCGTTGGACAACTCGGGGCAGTTGTCACAGGCGTCGCCCACGCCGTCGCCGTCGATGTCCTGCTGGGAGGGGTCCCAGTCCTCGGGGCAGAGATCGCAGACGTTGCCCACGTCGTCGTCGTCCGCGTCCTTCTGCTCTTCGTTGACGTCCCAGATGCAGTTGTCGCAGCTGTCGCCCACTCCGTCGCCGTCGGTGTCCTGCTGGGTCTCGTTGGCGTCGACAGGGCAGTTGTCGCAGTCGTCGCCCACGCCGTCGTCGTCCTCGTCCTCCTGCTCCTCGTTGATGTGGTCGGGGCAGTTGTCGCAGACATCCCCCACGGTGTCGCCCACCAGGTCGCCGTCCTCGTCCAGCTCCGGTTCGCTCTGGTCGGGGTTGAGGTGCTCGGGGCAGTTGTCGCAGAGATCGCCCAGCTCGTCGCCGTCGGCGTCGGCCTGGTCCGGGTTGGCGTCGAGGACGCAGTTGTCGCAGACATCGCCCAGGCCGTCGTTGTCCAGGTCGCTCTGGTCGTAGTTCCAGATGTCCGGGCAGTTGTCGCAGAGGTCGCCCGCGTCGTCGCAGTCCCAGTCCTCTTGCAGGGGGTTGTAGTCCTCGGGGCAGTTGTCGCAGGTGATGAGCACGATGCGGTCGGGGTAGCCGTCCTCGCCCACGATCTGCACCTCGCCGCCTCCGAACAGATCCTCGTCCTCGTCCAGATCGTAGGCGTAGACGAAGTAGGCGCAGCCGAAGCTGGTGTAGTCGTAGTAGTAGTCGGCGTTCTGGTAGGGATCGCCCGCGGGGTCCAGGTTGGCGAGGCAGAGGGGATCGCCCAGGTCCACGGACTCCTCGAGGGAGGCGTCGATGTAGTTGCAGTTCAGGTCCTGCTCGAGGTCTCCCTCGCAGTCGTACTTCGGAGAGGCCAGGGCGGCGGCGATGAAGAGAAGGATCATGGCTGCTCCTGGGTCTCGTTGGGGGCCGGCTCGTCCTCGTCGTCGAAGTCGGGCCTGAACAGCTCCTGGTCCGGCAGGAGCTCGGCGGGGGCCGGCGTGTCCTGGTAGACCTCTTCGAGCAGGATCGGGTGGGCGTCCGCCGACAGCAGCTTGCTGCCCGCGGGGGGCTCCATCACCACCTCGCCGTTCCAGGGCAGGGTGATCATGCCACCGCCATAGTCCGGCCCCACATCGAGGTAGTCTCGGACCTTGACGATGTGGAACTCCACCCGCCGGCTGCGGGCCAGGCTCTGCTCGTCGTCACCCGGGGCCACCGGCGCGATCTCGCCCATGGCCCGGTAGCTCAAGCGCTCCGGCCGCACCCCGGCGCTGAGCAGGGACTCGTAGACGGCGGAGGAGCGCAGGTTGGACAGCTCGTAGTTGTGCTGGTGGGAGCCTTCCTCGCTGGCGTGGCCCTCGATGATCAGCAGCTCGATCTGGGGATACTCGGTCATCACCCGGGCGACGGCGGCCAGGGTGTCGACGGACTCGGGCAGCAGCGTGGCGGTGTCCAGCTCGAACTGCAGGGGCTCGCGGATCACGATCTGGCCCCGGTGGACCTGGGCCAGCTCGTCTTTCTCCCAGACCACGGTCTTCTCGTCGGGCAGGGTCTCGTCCACCTCGATCATGGCCCTGCGGGGTGGCGCCTCGACCACGATCGGCTCCGGCTTGGGCTCACGCTTCGGTGGAGGCACCACCCGCGTGACCGCCACCAGCAGGCGGAAGTCGGCGGTGCCGTAGCCGTGGGTGGCGGCGGTGCCGGCCGCGAGGTCGACCACCAGCGAGGTCGGTGAGCGCCAGCGGGCCCCCGCCTTGATCTCGAGGGGATTCTCCGCGCCGGGCTTCATCAGGTTGTCCACGCCGTGGCGGGAGGACAGCTCCACCAGGCCGCTCCAGTCGTCACCGAAGGGCACCCGGGCCCCCAGGCCCAGGGCCAGCTCCGAGCCCAGGGCGAAGTCCCAGTCCGTGGCCAGGTCCGAGCGCAGCATGGCGCCGACGCTGGTGTGGAGCCGCAAGACCCTCAGGTCGGCCTCGGCCAGCAGGACGGGGGCGTAGCGGGTGGTCTTCTCGGAGACCCAGCTGTCGTCGGTCCCGATGGGCAGCCACAGATCGAGCCGCGGGCCGAAGGCGAAGCGCTCGGTCTGGATCATGGCCAGCCGGGCGAACAGGCCCAGATCGCCCGACGCCAGGTTGTGCTCCGGCGCGACGGCGGGCTCGACGCCCGGATCCATCAGGGCCGCAGACCAGCGGCCGCCGAGCACCACCCGGCCGGCCAGGGGGTAGGCCGCGGTCAGGTGCAGGGTGTTGCGCGCGGCGATGGCGGCGCCGGCGGGCAGGGTGTTCTCGAAGTACTCGAGGGGCAGGTGCTCCACCTGCCAGGCCGCGCCGCCGATGATGCCGGCATCGTGGGAGACCCGGGGGGTGTCCACCACCCACAGGGAGCCGGGCATCATCACCGGCTGGACCAGCTGGGTGTCGAGGGAGCGGTCCAGGGCCCAGGCCGGCGCGGGGAGCGCGAGCAGGGCGGCTGCGATGGCGGAGAGCTGCTTCACCGGGCGCGCTCCAGGTCGAAGTAGACGGGGGCCTCGCGCTCGTCGACCCGCGGCGGGCGCATCAGGGGCTCACCCGAGCCGAACCAGTCGGACAGGGCCTCGAGGCCGATGATGTGGGCCGCGGTGATGTCCTCGACGCTGTAGCTCGAGTACTGGCCGGCGGGGGAGACGTGGATGAAGCCGGCCACCAGATCGTCCCGCTCGGCCTCGTACTCCAGGTGGTACATCAGGTGGTAGAACAGGTCGTTGCAGAGGTAGGTCCCGGCGCTGTCGGAGATGGACGTGGCGTAGCCGGCGTCCTCCATCGCGGCGCTCATGACCTCCTCGGGCAGCCGGTCGGGCAGCGCGTCCGGGCCGCCCTCGACGACCTCCTCGCCGCTGCGGACCACGTCGTCGTTGTCGGTGCCCTCCTGGACGTTGACGGCGTTGGTCTCGAAGCGCATCCGGTCGGAGCCGGCCTGGCCGGTGGAGATGATGACGTCGGGGTCCAAGGCCTCGATCTCGACGAGCAGCTCGTCCCAGGCCACATCCCAGACCACGGGCAGCTCGACCACGGTGACGTCCAGCCCGCCGACGATCTGGCCGTCGATGGGCCAGAGGCTGTCGATGCTGGGGTTGGTCTCGTTGCCGCCGAAGGGCTCGTAGCCGCTCATCAGGGCGGTGAGGGCTTCGACGTCGATGCTCATGAAGCTCGTGATCTGGAGCCCACCCTCGTCGAGCCCCGTCAGCCCGAACTCGAACAGCCCAGCGCGGGTGGGGGCGCCCTCGATGAAGACGAAGCGGTCCTCGTCTGGCACGAGGGAGAGACCGGCCGGGAGCTCACCCTCGCTGATGGTCCAGGTCACCGCGCCTTCGGCCCCCTCGAGCTCACACTCGATGAGGATGCCCTGGCCGACCTGGGCGGGGTCGGACTCCCCACAGACGAGTTCCGGCGTCGGGGCCTTGCCGTGGCACCCGAGCAGCGCCGAGATCGCGAGCGTGAGGATGGGACGCATGGCGGGGCCTCCACTGTGGACGGCCATCTTACCGGCGCTCAGTCGCCGACCACCACTTCGAAGGTGTCGAGGGACAGCAGGAGCTGATCACGCTCCTCCGGCTGCAGCGTCAGCGTCCCGCCGATCCGGACCATCCCAGGCGCCACCTCGACGGGCGTGTCCGGCGAGACCACCAGCACCCGCTCGTGGCGCGTGGGGGCCCGATAGCAGAAGGGGCAGCGGGGCAGGCGGGGGTTGAGGGCCACCAGGTAGAACTCCCGGGCCTCCCAGGGGTCTCCGAGGGCGTACATGTAGCCCTCGAGGGCGATGGCCTGGCCATCGAGGCTCGCCAGGCTCTCGGGCGCCTCCCCGGTGGTCCAGCCCCGGTGGGCGTCGAACAGGGCGCTGGACTCGGCGTCCAGGGGGCGGGAGAAGCCCTCGGAGCCGTGCTGGGCCACCATCTGCTCGGCCCAGATGAAGACCGCCAGGGGGATCAGGAAGCGCAGGGCCCAGCGCAGGTAGCTGCGGGAGGCCAGGCCCGACCCCGCCGGGGCGCCCAGGGCCTCGGCGGCCTGCAGGTGGTAGGCGGCCAGGGCGGGCTGGACGCCGGCGATCACGAGCACTGCGAGCCCCCCGGCCAGGTAGGCGGGGGCCCGCCCGCTCAGGATGGAGACGGTCGCGTCCAGGCCCAGCTCGGTCCGCAGCACCTCCTCGGCGATGCCGGCGACGGTGCCGCCCACCAGCAGCGCGCCGACGGTGCCCGCCAGCACCACCATCAGGGTGGCCATGGCCACGATGCCCACGACCTCGAGGCGCCGGGCGCCCAGGACCCGCAACACCGCGACCTCCCGGGCCTGGGCCAGCGAGGAGCCGTAGGTGGACAGGAGCAGGGAGAGGAAGGTGATGAGCACGACGCCGCCGATGAGGAGGCGGAGCAGGCGGCCACCGCCGGCGAGCTGGTCGCCGAGGCGGCGCAGGGTCTGACCGGTCAGCGCCACCTCGAGGCCGCGTTCGGCGAGATCTTCCTGGAGGGAGAGCAGGGCGGCGTCGTCGATGGGGCGGATGAGGACGGCGGAGACGAGGGGGGTGGGGGCGTGGGGCGGCGAGGCGTGATCGTGGGCTGCGTGGTCGTGATCGGGGGCTGCGTGGTCGTGATCGTGGTGCGCCGGATCGTGGCCGCCGTGGCTGTCCCAGATGGCCTCGAGGGCGCAGAACAGGGCGTCGTCGGTGCTGCTGTGGGTGGGGGCGAGGACGCCGACGA
Organism: uncultured Enterobacterales bacterium; assembly: GCA_964481655.1. Lineage (GTDB taxonomy): Bacteria > Myxococcota_A > UBA796 > UBA796 > JAFGLY01 > CALDOK01. Next base: position 45,640 of record CAYZVO010000031.1, read on the forward strand.
TCTTCAGCGAGCCCGCCTCGGCGGGGGCGCCGGCGTGCTGGTGCTCGATGGTGAGGGTGTCGCCGACGCCCAGGGCCAGGGCGTCTGAGGCCAGGGCGCCGAGCACGACCTCGCTGGTGGAGCCCGGCTCGAAGAGGCGACCGTCGAACAGGGGGAAGCGGTCCCGGGGCTCGAAGTACCCGGGGCTGGTGGCCAGCAGGGCGTGACCCTGGACCGCGTGGCCCGCGAGCAAGGGCACCGCGAGCTCGACCCTCGGATCGTCGTCGAGGTCTTGGACCAGCGCGTGCTCCAGGCCCGCCTCGAGGTCCTGAAGCCCGGTCAGTGCGCCCAGGACCAGCGAGAAGGGGCCGACCTCGGGCCCGGCCACCAGCGGGTAGCGGGCGGCCATGGATGAGACCGCGTCCCTGGCCGCGTCGCCCACGGCGACGGTGGAGAGCATCAGCCCCAGCCCCAGGGCGAGCACGACGGCGCTGACCCCGTGGTGCAGCCCACGGGAGGTCACCAGCCGCCAGGCGATGCGCAGGGGGCTCACGGCGCGCCCCCGGCGTCTCCGCTGGACAGCTCGACGGTGAGATCGGCCGCGATGCGCTCGGGCTGGTGGGTGGCGATCAGCAGGGTCAGCCCCTGCTCGGAGACCAGCTCGGCGAAGAGCCGCCCAAGGCCCTCACCGCCGGCGCGATCCAGGCTCGCGAAGGGCTCGTCCGCCAGCAGCAGGGGAGGGCGGTTGACCAGGGCCCTGGCCAGCGCGACCCGCTGGCGCTCGCCGCCGGACAGCGCGGCGGGGAGGTGGTCGCCGCGCTGGAGCACGCCGAGGCGCTCGAGGGCACGATCCGCGCGGACGCGCTGCTCGCGCCGTGCGACCCCCGCGAAGTGCAGGGCCGCCATCACGTTCTCCCGGGCGGTCAGGCAGTCCATCAGCTGGGAACCCTGCAGCAGGTAGCCGATGTTGCGGGCGCGGAAGCGGTCGAGCTTGGGCTCCTTCATGGACTGCAGCGTCACCCCGCCCACCGCCACGCTGCCCACGGTGGGCCGCAGCAGGCCGGCCACGATGTGCAGCAGGGTGCTCTTTCCCGAGCCGTTGGGCCCGACCACCGCGCAGGTCGTGCGGGCTGGGACGGTGAGCGCGTCGATGGCCAGGGCGATCAGCTGGCCCCCACCGGGCCTTCGGAAGCTGCGCCGCACACCCTTCAGCTCGACCAGGGGCGCGGCGCTGGAGGGGCCGGCCTTCTCGGCGGTCGCGGGGGTGGTCGGGTCGGTGGTCACAGGGCTCCGCAGCGCTGGCGAACGGCGTGGACCTATTCGGAGGCGAGGGCGTCAGCCATGTTCTGCAACATGGCGTCCGAGGCGCGCTCGAGGGCCTGCCGCAGCATGAGCCGGTCCACGAGGATGCCCAGGGCCCGCCCGGGGCTGTAGTCGAGGTGCAGGGTGACCCGGGTGCCCGCCCCGCCTCCCAGGCTGGTGAGGCTGTAGCGCAGGGTACCCTTCACCCGGCGCCCCAGGGTCCGGACCCACACCCGCCGGCCGCCGTGTTCCTGGTCGAAGCGCTCGAGCTCGTAGCACAGGCGATGGCTCAGGCTGCCGCTCAGGGGCAGCTGCAGCTCGAAGACCCCCTGGCCCACGCTCTGCACGCTGGCGAAGGCTCCGTCGAGGATCCGGCGGTGGTGCTCGGGCTCCCGGAGCCAGGCGAAGAGCTCGTCGCGCCCGACGCTGTCCACGGTGATGTCGCGGGTGATGACCGGCATGGCGACCTCCGGCTCGTCGGGTACCCCATCGCCGGGCCCCTGGCGAGCCTCCCGCAGCCGGAGGGGCTAAGCAAGTCGGCCGGAGCCCCCATGGAAGCGCTGGCCCTCATCCCCTACTACCACCTGCCCGTCTGGGAGCTGGGCCCGATCCCCATCGACCCATGGGCCACCCTGGTCTGCATCGGCTTCGTGGTCGGCCTCGAGGTCGCCCGCTCCCGGGGCATCAAGACCGGCCTGGCCGTCCGCGACATCGTCGATGGCATCGTGGTCATCGTGGGCATGGGCTTTCTGGTGGGCCACCTGGTGTTCGTGCTGGCCTACCACCCCGAGCGGCTCGAGGAGCAGGGCATCCGCGCACTGCTCGAGGTCTGGGCGGGCTTCTCCTCCTACGGCGGCTTCATCGGCGCGGTCATCGGCACCGTCCTGTTCTTCAGGGTCTTCCGCAAGCGCCCCTTCTGGCCCCACGCCGACGCCGTGATGTTCGGCTTCCCCTTCGGCTGGGTCTTCGGCCGCATGGGCTGCGCGGTGGTGCACGATCACATCGGCAAGCCCACCGAGTTCTTCCTGGCGGTGGACTTCCCCGACATCGGCGCCCGCCACGAGCTGGGCCTGTACGAGGCAGCCTGGACCCTGGTGATCGCGGCGGCGTTCATCTGGCTCGCGCGCAAGCACCGGGCGCCGGGCTTCTTCGTCGTGATCTGGTGCCTGATGTACGCCCCCGTCCGGTTCCTGCTGGACTTCCTGCGGGCTACGGATCTTCCGGGATCGGATCCCCGCTACTGGGGTCTGACCGCCGGCCAATACGGCAGCATCGTCATGCTGGTGGCGGGGCTGCTGGTGTGGGCCTTCGTGCTCCGCAAGGCGCCGAGCGTGGCGGGCCCGGTCGCGCCGACCCCACCCCCTAGCGACGGGTGAGCAGCGCCACGCTCTCCACGTGGGAGGTCAGGGGGAAGAGGTCGTGCAGCTCGAGCTGGGCGAGCTGGTAGCCCTGGGCCTCGGCCAGCTGGAGATCCCGGGCCAGCGAGGTGGGGTGACAGGAGACGAGCACGATCCCGCGGGGTCGGGTGGCGCACACCGCCTCCATGGCGGGCCCCGCACCACGACGGGGCGGATCGAGCACGGCCACGTCGAAGAAGCGGCTGCCGGCCTCGAGCCTGTAGGCGTCTTCCTGGGCCACGGTGATGGGCAGCCCGGTGCGGGCCACGTTGGCCTTGGCGTCCTTGACCGCGGAGGGGTGGGACTCCACCAGCTCCACCGGCGCGCCGTCGGCGGCGATGGGCAGGGAGAGATTGCCCGCGCCACCGAACAGATCGAGCACCCGGGTCGGGGCCAGGCCCGCGACCATCGCCCGCACCGAGGCCACCAGCGCGTGGTTGCCCTCGAGGTTGACCTGGTAGAAGCCCAGCGGGCCGACCTCGAGCACCAACCCATCGGCGATGGCGATGCGGAGGCGGCCGTCGCCCCGCAGGGTGCGCGCCTGCAGGCACAGGGCGCCGCCGGGTCCCAGCGCGGGCGCGAGCAGCGCGGCGAGGGGCTCCCGGGCCCGGCGGGGGACCTCGCCGTACAGCACGGTGACGACCCGCGCACCGTCGCTGCGCAGCTCCAGCCGCTCCACCCCCCTGGCGAGGGACGGCTCGGCACCGAGGCGCTCCTGCAGCGCCGACGCCACCGCGACGATCACCGGGCGCGCCATGGCGTCCAAGGGCGGCGCGACGTCGTCGTGGCTGCCCGGACGGCGCACCACCAGCGCGCCCCCGCGCCCAGTGCGCAGGCTCACCCTGGCCCGGGCGCCGTGGCGTCGGGGGGAGGCCAGGGGCGTCGGCACGGCGTGCTCGAGGCCCCGGGCGCGCAGCGCCCGCTCGACGCGTTCCCGCTTGTGCTCGAGCTCATCCGCGGGGTCGAGGTGGAGGAGATCGAGGATCCCGTCGTCGCTCCCTTCGGGGGCGGCGCGGGGCTTGCTGTGGCGGGGGCGGCGGGGCATGCCTGGTGGCTATCGGGCCGAGGCTCGGCCGTCCTCCCGCCGACGAGCCGATGTGATAGCTTCCCCCGAGACCAGTCGATCGCCCCGCTGTCGGAGAGTGTGATGATCCGCTACGAGTCAACCCGCGCACGCCCCGTGGTGTCCCGCGAAGAAGGCGCCATCGTCGGCAAGTTCGACGACTTCCAGTTCGACATCCGCACCTGGGGTATCTACGGCTACCGCCTCCGATCCTCGAGCATGTTCGGGCGCGCCGGAGGCATCCTGGCCCAGGACCTGGACCAGGTCGGCCGGGACGTCGTGTTCATCACCTCGGAAGACCGCGTCGAGTGGACCGGCGGCAGCCGCAACCCCGCCGACGGCCGTGCGTGGGCCTCGCGCTACCTCGGCACCAAGGTCATCTCCCGCGACGGCACCGCCCTGGGCGAGGTGGACGACCTCGTCTTCGACGCCCGCTCCGATGCGCTGGTGGCCCTCATCCTCTCCGGCGAGCGGGTGGTCGAGCTCGGCCGCCACGTCGCCACGGGCTCCGCCGCGGTGGTCATCGAGGACGCATCGTTCGCGGTGCCGCTGCCCTCCGAGGAAGACCACGAGAACCCCACCGGCTGGTGGGACAGCGTGCGCAAGGTCTTCTCCAAGAAGGCCAAGTCCGACGCCGAGGCCGACGTGGAGCCTGACGCCGAGACCGTCGAGGAGGTCGAGGACGTCGAGGCGGGCGCCGAGGAGTAGCGCCTCAGGCGCCGAGGAGTAGCGCCTCAGGCGCCGGCCAGCTCCGTCGCCCGGGCGAGCACGTCCCGGGGGTCCGCCATGGCGCCCGGCCCTTCGTCGCCGCAGGCCAGCCGCTTCGAGACGGGGTCGACCAGGTGGTAGCGCCCCAGCTGGGCGAGCCAGCCGATGTTGCGCTGCACCACCGGGTGGAGCCACATGTGGGTGTTCATGGCGGGGGCGATCACCACGGGGATGCCGTCGGGGACCGCCATGAGGATGGTGGAGACCGCGTCGTCGGCCAGGCCCACCGCCAGCTTGCCGAGGATGTTGGCGGTGGCCGGGGCCACGATCGCCACGTCGGCCCACTGGGCCCAGGCGATGTGGTCGATCTCCCCGCTGGGGGACTCGGCGAACACGTCGGTGTAGACGTGGTGACCGCTCAAGGCCTGGAAGGTGACGGGGTCCACGAACCGGGTCGCGTTCGCGGTCATCACGACCCGCACCTCGCAGGCGGCCTTGCGCGCCTGGCTGACCAGCTCGCAGGCCTTGTACGCGGCGATGCCGCCGGTGACGCAGAGCAGGATGTTCATGGCTTGGCTCCGGGGATGCCGTGGCTGTCGAGATCGGGGATGGTGGGGAGCTCGTCGTCCACCGCTGAGCGGAGGAAGGAGACGTAGCTCGCGGCCGCGTCGTAGTCGTCGAAGATCGCGAAGTGCCCGTGATCGGCGTACTGGGCGAGCCCCGCGGTGACCGCGCCGTCGTCGTAGCCCTGGGCGTTGCCGGAGGCGGGGCGCGGCTCGGCGTCCAGGCCCCGCAGCTCGTGGGCGAGGGGGGCGCTGACGACGTCCTCGAGCACCGGCACCCGGGCGGCCGCCGCCAGGGCTTCGGTGGTCTGGTACGGGGTGTAGGCGTCCAACAGTCCCTCGCTCATGCCGACGTGCACGGGCGAGGCCTGCCAGGCCGGGGCCTCGTGGAACCAATAGGGCGCGTAGTTGATGGGGTCCGTCACGTCCGAGAGCCACTGGACCAGGGCGACGACCGGGTGGAAGGTGTCCACGGTCTCGTCCTCGTCGAGCTCGAGCAGGGTCTCGAGCAGGGCCACGAGATCCACCCCCGCCTCCCGGTACAGCAGGGTCTGCCCGAGGCCACCGCCTGCACCGGAGAGGAACATGGCCTCCATCTGGTCCCCGAGGAAGGGGCCAGCCAGCGCGCCGGAGATGCCGCCCTGGGAGTGCCCGAGGAAGACCAGCCGCTCCGGATCGACGCGCACGACGCTGCCGGGGATGACGAACACGGGGCTGGCGCTGATCGCCGCGGCCAGGAAGACCTGATCGAGCCCACCCTGGCGGAAGTTGCCCCGGGCCGAGTCGGGGTTGAGGATGTTGAACGAGTGGAACTCGGCGTCGGTGCTGTCCGTGGCTCGCAGCCCGTGCAGCGGCTGATCGATGCCCAGGCCGGCGAAGCCCTGCAGAGCCAGCACGTTGGCGGGCTCGAGGCCCATGCCGTCGTCGGCGTAGGTGATGTAGTCGCCGCCGGTGCCGTGGCTGTAGACGAACAGGGGGAAGCCGCCCTCGGGCGCGGCCACGGTGGTGGGCACGGTGAGGGAGAAGCGGATCCACTCCCAGACCCAGGGTCGGGGCTCCCCCGAGGCGTTGCGGTGCAGGCCGCCGCCTTCGGTGGCGTAGGGGCGGTCGCCCTCCTGGAACAGGGGGGCGTAGGTCCAGCCCTCGTACAGCTGATAGCTGCCGAAGGTCTGCAGCAGCTCCAGCTCGTCGGTGAAGGCCGGGAGCTCGAGATCGCGCTGGATGTAGCGGGCGTACTCGGCCATCTCCGCGACCGGGTCGGCGGTGGTGAAGATGGCGGTGGCGGCGACCTCTTCGACGTCGATGCCGAGGCCGAAGAGGGTCTCCTGCAGCGGCTCGTAGTGCCCGTGGTCCGGGTGGTCCGAGTCCCAGACGGCGGCCATGGCGTCGCCCGCGCGGGCGAGGGGTTCCCGCACGACCAGGGCGTAGGTCGTGGACGGGCGCAGGGGGAAGCCGTAGACCGGGCGTACGGCGAGCAGACGCTCATCCTGGAACTCGGTCTCTTCGGCCTGCCAGGCCCACTCGACCGGGACCAGCTCACCGCGATGGGCGCTCTCCCGGTCCACGTCCACCAGCAGCAGGGCGGCGTCCGGGTCCAGGGACTCCTGGGGGGTGGGGAGCCCGTCGAGGTCCAGTGCGCCGCCGAAGCGCATGTAGATCGGGGAGTTCGCGCCGAAGCCGTCCATGGTCTCGGCGAAGGCGAGGTAGCGCTCCACCAGCTCGAAGGACTCCCGCTGGGGGAACCCGGTCATGTCGGGATGGCCGGACGCGTCGAGCCGGAGGTCGCTGGGCCAGGGGCGATCGAAGAATCCATCGCCGTCGAGGGAGGGGAGGGGGCCCAGCTCCGGGGTGCAGCCCGCGCTGCAGCCCAGCAGGGCCAGAAGCAGCGACACTGGACCGGGCGCGAACGCTCGCAAAGGCCCTCCGTGCAGGCGTCTCGGCCATGGTAGCGGGGGGCGCGTCGGGGGGCCACCTCCACCGCTCGATCTGCCCTCGACAGCGGTGTGTTCACAAGTTGACGAAGTGCGGACGCCAGGGGTGGCCCGATTCCTTGATCGGCAGGGGGGGCGGGTGCTATGAGATTTGCCTGCGTGCTCGCTGGTGACGGAGGTCCGGACTCGCGATGCGCACTCTTCGCTCAAGGAGTTGGCCGGAACATGGCAAGGAAAGACAAGAAGAAGGGTCGTCCGAGCACCGATGAGCCCCAGGGCGCCGCGTTCGATGACATCGAAGCCGACTTCTTCGCCATGGGCGACGAGGCGGGAGAAGACGACCTCGGCTGGGGCGAAGAATGGGACGATGGCGTCCCGGGTGCGGACGACAGCGTGTCCGCCGACTTCGACTCCCTCGAGCCCGCCGTCACGGCGGAAGAGCCCGACACCGAGGCCATCCAGGCTCCCACCGAGCCGCTGGCACAGAAGGAGCCCGAGCCGGAGCCCGAGCCGGAGCCGGAACCCGAGCCTGAGCCCGAGCCTGAGCCCGAGCCGGAGCCCGAGCCGGAGCCCGAGCCGGAGCCCGAGCCGGAGCCGGAACCCGAGCCGGAACCCGAGCCCGAGCCGGAGCCCGAGCCCGAGCCCGAGCCCGAACCG
>CAYZVO010000032.1:0-50205 GCA_964481655.1 uncultured Enterobacterales bacterium
GACGCCACCCGGAGCTGAGCAATGCTACTGGGCTGGGAGGCTCGGGGCAAGCCGCGGGTCCACGCCGGTCGGGGCGGGCTCCGTCAGGGCTGGGGAGCGACCCGCTGTCGTCCGCGCAGCGCGGGCTGGTGATGGGGCCGCAGAGCCAGCGCCACGCTGAAGGCGTCATAGGCCAGGGTGGGCTGCTGGAGGGCCTCGTAGGCCAGGCCCAGGTTCGTATACGCCGTGTAGTGACGGGGCTGCAGCTCCACGGCCTGGGACAGGGCCAGGGCCGCGTCACCGGGATGGCCCAGCTGCAGCGCCAGGGCCCCGAGGTCGGCCCACCCATAGGGGTTGCACGGGTCGAGGGTGAGCGCGGCGCGGTGCTCGTCCAGGGCTTGCTGCAGCTCCCCGCGGATGGTGGCCTCGTTCCCGGCTTCGACCCGGCGCCGGGACTCGGTGCGCAGGACCTCCGAGGTGCCGCAGTCGGTGGACAGGGGAGGCTCCGGCACGTCGATGACGTAGCTGCTCGGCTCCCCGCTGCTGCGCAGGTACGCGCCCTCGCCCAGGGCGGGGGGCGCGGCGCTGGGGGCGACGACCCGCTCCGCGGTGGGGACGGTGCGGGTGATCACCGCGCCCTCGGCGTGGCCGAACAGGCCGGCGGGGCTGCCGCAGCAGGCGGATCCACTCGGGGGCTGCGCCACGGCGGGCTCGGCGTCCACGGGCTCGACCACCAGGGGCCGATCGCCGATGACGGCGATGATGGTCTGCGAACCCGGTGGCGGCGGACCGGGTTGGGCCAGGACGGAGGCGGGCATGGCCGCCCCGTCGCGGCAGTCGACCATGCGCAGGCGGCCCTCGGCGAGGCTGTCGAAGCAGGCGTGCTCCGGGTAGGAGCAGCCCTGTGTGAAGCAGTGGAAGGCCTCCGGCGGGGTCGTGGCCAGCAGCAGCTCTCCGGAGACCGGCATGCTGGAGACCACCGCCGTGGAGCCGGGCTCGAAGCGCCCCTGGCCGTTGCAGTCCAGGAACCAGAGGCCGAGGACGCGCCAGGCGCCCCCCTCCGCCGTCGCCACGGAGCCTTCGCCGTACATGCGCAGGCTGGTGCGGCAGCCGGACAGGCCCGCTGCGCGGCAGCAGGCGATGCACTCGTCCTCGCCGCCGTGGGCGACGGAGAGGGCGGCGATCAGGGCGAGGGCGGTGGTGGACACGGATGCTCCAACGCTATCGATGGCGGCGGTGCTCGCGGACCAGACGATGGTACCAGGAGAGCAGGCGCCCGGCGTGCTCGGCGGGCTGCTCCCAGCGGATCGGAGGCCGCCGCCCGCGACCGGCGCGCAGCTCGGCCGCCAGCGCCATCAGCAGCGCCCCCGGCGCGCTGGGCTCGAACAGGCGCGCGTCGGGATCGAGCTCGCCGATGCCGCCGCGCTCGCTGGCGCAGATCCGCAGGCCCGCCGCCGTCGCCTCCCGGACGACCAGGGGGCTGTTCTCCTCCCAGAGGGACGGGACCACGAGCACGTCGGCGTCGTCCAGTCGGCGCTGGACCTGCCCTGGTGGGAAGGCCGGCTCGATGCTGACGCCGGGGAGCTGGCGGGCGCGGGCGGTGATGCGGCGCGCGAAGTCGGGATCCAGGTCGAGGGCCGGGGCGGGGCCGGCGATGTGGAGGGTGGCGGCCCCGGCGGGCAGGCGGGCGAAGGCCTCGAGCAGCAGCTGCGGCCCCTTGGTGGGGATCAGGGAGCCCAGGAAGAGAAAGCGCACCGGGCCCTCGCCGGGAGGGGGTGACGGTTCGACAGGGTGCACCAGGGGCAGGTCCATCACGTCGGTGCGCCCTGCGCCGATGCCGAGGGCCGCCATCCGCGCCGCCAGGGACCTGGAGGGGGATGAGAACCGGGCGATGCGCGCCACCGCGGCGGCGATCAGCTGCTGGCGCTCGCGCGCGGCGGCCTGCATGGCGTCGGCGCGGGTCGGGAGCGCCTCCCTGGCCCTGGCCCGCCAGCCAGCAGGCAAGCGGGCGCTCAGGCGTCCCAGGGCGGCCGTCCCCGGCCCCAGCGCGAGCTGCCCGCTGATGCATGCTGCGCAGCGCGCCGTGGCGGGGCCTGGGCAGCGCTCGAGGCGGCGGTCCACCAGCTGCCCGCGGGCGCAGGGCAGCCAGTAGTCGTGCAGGGTCATCGAGACGACCGCGCCACACTCCGCGGCGACCCGAGGGAGACCCAGGGACAGGTGGGTGAGGTGGTGCAGGTGCACCACGTCGGGTTGGTGGCGCGCCAGCCAGTCCCGGAACCGGGCCTCGATCGACCGCCGGACGAGGGTCTCCCGGTAGCGCTTCGGGGCGGGATGCGGGCCGACCACCGCCCGCCGGTGGGGTCGATCCTCGGGCTGGGAGGCGGCGTGGAACACCGTGCTCTCCACGCCCCGCCCTCGCAGCGCGGTGTGAAGCGCGCGCACGTACAGCTCCACGCCACCGATGCGCTCCGGCGGCCAGCCGTGGGCGACCTGCAGCACGCGGAGCGCAGGCACGGCGTCGCTCACGCGGGGAACAGGTCCGCGGCCAGGCGGCCGCCAGCCAGGGAGCGCAGCTCGTCGCCGTAGCTGTTGGAGACCACCGCGACGTGCTCCATCGCGGCGGTGAAGGTCTCCACCGCGAGGCCCTCGCCGGGCAGGGTCACCGAGAAGCTCAGGATGTCGTCCTCGAAGATGAGGAAGGAGCCCAGCAGCACCTCGGTGTTGAGCCGCAGCAGCCTGGTGACGAGCTCGAGGGTGGGGCGGAACTCCCGAAGCAGCGCGGTGGCCAGCCGGACCCAGCAGGCCCCGTTGGCCTCGAAGAGGCTCACCAGCAGCACCGTGTCACCGTAGCGGAAGGCGTACAGGCGACCGCCGTAGGGCTCCGGGGGGAGCCCCAGGTCCACCAGGAAGCCCGTGATCCGGTCCTCGACCTGCTCGAGCTCGCGTTCGCTCATGTCCGGCTCCCATCCGCATCCTCGCGGGCGTGTCGCGCCATCACCGAGAGGTATACCGCCTCCACCGCGGCCGCATGCTCCCCGACGCTCGGCGGCCGGCGTGGCTGAAGTCCGCGGCCCTCGGCGCCGGTGATCCGGAGCAGGGCGCGGGTGAGCGCGGCGACGTCTCCCGGAGGGTAGAGGTAGCCGTCGACGCCGTGCTCGACGAGCTCGGGGATGCCACCGATCCTCGGCGCGACGACGGGGCAGCCCGACGCGCGGGCCTCCAGACAGACCAGCGGGGCGTTCTCCGGCCAGGTCGAGCCCATCACCAGCGCGGTCGCGCCAGCAAGGAGCGGGGGCACCGCCTCGGGGGCGAGGGGCCCCTGCAGTGGGTGTACGAGCCCACGGGCGTAGGCCGGGTCGCCATCAGCGTGGCCGTGGAGCTGCAGCGGCGGCGGGCTTCCGCGCTCGTCAGAGACGCGGCGGTGGGCCTCGACCACGAGGTGAACCCCCTTGTGGGGCAGGATGGAGCCCAGGTAGACCAGCGGACCTCCACCCCGGCGCGGAGGACCGGGCTCGACGCCGGAGGGCAGCACCTGCACGGCGGCGAGGCCATGCAGCTCGGCCTGCTGCGCCAGGAAGGCGGAGGGGGCCATGCGCGCGTCCAGCGCGTTCCAGGCCTCGGTGAGGGCGCGGCGACGCTGGACGGCGCCATCGGCGTCCCCCGCGGGCGCCCGGCGACCCCGGAGGCGGCTGCGGAGCCCCAGGGGCAGGCGGCGCCACGCGGCGTGCAGTTGCTCGGGGGGCACCAGCCCCGCGACGCGTCCGGCCGCCCCCGCGGCGGCCTGCTCGACGCGGCTCGGCAGGCGAGCCCAGGAGGCGTAGCAGGCGGCGCAGCGAGCGGGCTCCGGGGCAGGGCAGGGGAGCCCGTCGGGGAGCAGCATGGTCCCCCCGGCGGCGCACCAGGGCCAGTGATCGTGCAGCGTGCCCACGGCGGGGGCCGCGAAGCGCAGGCCCGGCGAGAGGAAGGCCAGGTGTTGCACGTGGATCACATCGGGCACGATGCGGGCGATCACGCCCTGCACGGCATCCTCGATGGCCAGGTCGCGCTCCTGACCCAGCGTGCGGAAGGGGATGTTGTTCACCAGCCGGGTCACGTCCGGCTCGTCCCGAAGCAGGCTGTATTGCTCGCAGCCGGGGGCGCGGGTGGACGCCAGGACATGGCAGCGCCACCCCCGCGCACGGAGGCCCGTCGCGAGCCTCGCGGTGGCCAGCTCGGTGCCCGCGACCTCCCGTGGTGGAAAGCCGTGGACGATCTGCAGGACGGTGTACAGACGCTTCCTCGCCGCTTCGGTGAGCCTGGCAGTATACATTGACGACAGCACCTCCCCGGCAGGCCCATGACCACGACCCCCGATCCCCGCACCCCAGAGCAGGCCCCAGGCGCCGACGAGCGGCCCTGTGTGCTCGTGGTCGACGACGAAGAAGGGCTGCGACACATGATGCGCCTGATCCTCGAGCGGGCGGGCTTCGAGGTGGTGACCGCCGCCGACGGGGAGCGCGGGCTCGAGCAGCTGGTGGCTCGCCCCGACATCTGGGTGGTGCTCTGCGACCTGCGGATGCCCAAGCTCGATGGGCTCGGCTTCCTCGATCAGGCCCGCGAGCGCTACCCCGAGCTGCTGGTCATCATGATGAGCGCGTACGGGACCACCGATACCGCCATCGAGGCGGTGAAGCGCGGCGCGTACGACTTCGTCTCGAAGCCGTTCCGGCCCGACGAGATCGTCATCACCCTGCGCAAGCTCGAGGAGCGCGAGCGCCTCTCCCGGGAGAACGCCGCCCTGCGTCAGCAGGTGGCCCGGCACGACCACCGGCTCGTCGGGGCCGACCAGGGCCTGCGGGACGTGGTGGCGGTGGCCGCCAAGGTCGCGGCGTCCCCGGTCACCCTGCTCGTGACGGGGGAGAGCGGCACTGGCAAGGAGGTGCTCGCCAACGCCGTGCACGGCTGGTCGCCCCGCGCGGAGCGGTCCTTCGTGGCGGTCAACTGCGGCGCCATCCCCGAGGCCCTGCTCGAGAGCGAGCTGTTCGGCCACGAGCGGGGCGCCTTCACCGGCGCGGTCAAGCGCCACCAGGGCTTGTTCGAGCAGGCCGACGGCGGCACGCTGCTGCTGGACGAGGTGGGAGAGATCCCCGTGAGCCTGCAGGTCAAGCTGCTCCGCGCCCTCGAGGACCGACGCGTCCGACGCGTGGGTGGCACCCGCGACATCCCCATCGACGTCAGGATCATCGCCGCGACATCCAGGGATCTGCCCGAGCTGGTCGCCCAGGGCCGCTTCCGCGAGGACCTCTACTACCGGCTCAACGTGGTGCGCCTGCACCTGCCGCCGCTGCGGGAGCGCACCCAGGACGTGCCGCTGCTGGTGGGGCACTTCCTGGCCAAGCACGCCACCCGCATGGGCCGGCCGCGCCCCGCCATCTCGGCACAGGCCCTGGCCACCATGGAGGGCTACGCCTGGCCCGGAAACGTGCGCCAGCTCGAGAACGCGTGCGAGCGGGCGGTCCTGCTGTCCGACGGCGCCACCATCCTGGTCGGCGATCTGCCCCCGGAGCTGCTCCAGGGCGGCGCGGGGTCGACGCTGCCGGATCCCGCCGGGGACGCGGACGAGGATCTGTCCATCAAGCGGCGGCTGGCGGCCCTCGAGCGTGAGCTCATCCGCCGCGCCCTGGAGCGCACCGGCGGCAACCGCACCCGGGCGTCCAAGATCCTCGACATCTCCTACAAGGCCCTGGTCTACAAGATCCGGGACTACGGGCTCGACAGCTGATGCTGCGGCTGTGCGCGCTGCTCGCCCTCGCTGTCGCCACCGCCACGGGCTGCGGGCCGGACCACTACGTCCAGCGTGGCGAGCGCGCCCTGGAGGCCATGGATCTGGTGGACGCGGAGCGTTCGTTCCGCTCGGCCCTGGCCCGGGACGCCGAACACGTCGAGGCGCTGTACGGGCTGGGCTGGACCTACCACCTGGCGGGGCACCAGGACGAAGCCCGGGAGACCTTCGAGCGCTGCACCCAGGTGGAGCCCGAGAACGCGCTGGGCTTCAAGGGGCTGGGGTCCATCGCCCTGGCCCAGGGCAACCTCGAGGTGGCCCAGAGCCGCTACGAGCAGGCGCTGCAGCGGGCCCCGGAGGATCCGTCCGTGCGCAACAGCGTCGCGCTGCTGCACATCCGCGCCGAGCGCTTCGACGAGGCCCTGGAGCTCTACGACGCCCTGGCGGCCGAGCACCCCGAGCGGCTCGAGCACGCCCTGGGCCGGGCCGAAGCGCTGCTGCGCCTCGGCCGGCTGCAGGAGGCCCTCGAGGCGGTGGACGGCGCGCTGGCGAGCGGTGAGCCCAACCCGCGCCAGGCCACGCTGCTGCACGTGCTCCGGGCTCGGGTGCTGCACGCCCACACCACGGGGCGCATCGATCCCGAACGCTGCGACCAGAGCGCCCCTCCGCTGCTGGCGTGGCTGGACGAAGCCGACCGGGAGTTGGAGCTGGCCGAGGCCCATGAGCTCGAGCTCGAGAACCTCCCCGGCGTGCGTCGCGAGATCCACCAGCGCCGAAAGTTGGTGATCCGCGGGTGCCCCGCCTATGCCCCCAGGGATCAGGCTGACTAGGAACTTTTTACCTGTTGACTAGGAAAGACTTCCAGCCTGATCGCCGAGAATCGGCTTGTGCGCGTTCTCCTGGGTATGGTACGAATCTTGCAATTCTGAAAGCGGATTCGTACACGCGCGCAAGAGCATGTTCCCAACAGGCACCCACCAACGCATCGTGAGACACCGCACGCAGGCCTCTTCGGCCTTCACGCTGGTGGAGCTGGTCCTGGTGATCGCCATCATCGGCATCGTCTCCGCGGTGGCCTGGGGCAGCCTCAGGGACCAGATGCCTCGCTACCGCCTGGTCAAGGCCGCCAACGAGCTGGCCGAGGACATCGCCCACCTGCGCATGCAGGCCATCAACGCCAACGTCGAGACCCGCTTCCTCGTGGAGCAGCTCGACCTCGACGCGTCCGACCCCGGCAGCTGGGGTGGGGCCTGGCGGCTGCAGGCTGGCAACGCGTCGAGCAACTCCGACGCCTGGGAAGACCTCCCCATCGACGCCCAGTTCGATGGCACCGACGATCAGACGGGCGAAGGCCCGGTCGACATCGGCCCCGGCGGCAACCGGGAGTCCAAGGGGGTCGGCCTGAGCCTGGACACGACCCTCGGCGGGCCGTCCTACGGCAACGGCAACGCGGTGGTCTTCACCCCGCGTGGCTGGGTCGCGAACCCGGCCGAAGACTTCGACAGCAACGGCTACATCACCTTCCGGCTGGTCAACAAGCAGGCCCTGATCAAGGGCCTCGACGAGGTCGTCCACGTCCGCGTCGCCCGCTCGGGCTACGTGCGGCTCGAGACCACGTCGGGGACCGACCCCCAGGGCGGCTCTGTCGGGACCGCGGGGAGCAGCACCTATGGAACTTGAACACCGCGTGGCGACCGGTCGCCGTCGCGGCGGCTTCACCCTGGTCGAGGTCTTGATCGCGACAGCCCTGCTGGGCTTCTCGTTGATCGTGATGTTCGGCTTCCACGCGCAGGCTGCGAGGTCGAACCAGCAGGCGCGCAAGATCACCGCCTGCACCTACCTGGCTCAGACCCAGCTCGAGCGGCTCCTGGCCATCAGCTGGACCGAGACCTCCCGGCCCGTGGACCTGAGCGCGCCCCTGGGTGACACCACCACCTCGGCGGGGCCCTACACGGACCTGCCCCACCCGACCGCGATCACCCAGGTCAACGCCGCGAACACCAGCGACACGAGCCTGGGCAACCCCATCTACCGGGTCTCCTGGGCGATCGAAGAGATGGACAGCTCCCCCGTGAGCTGGCTCCGCCTCCGGGTCCGCTGCACCTACTACGATCAGCGCTTCGCCACCTTCCGCGGCACCACCATCTCCTCCTACCGGTACAGGGACGACTGATGCCTGCCTTCACCCGTCGCCCGCTCCGTGACCTTCGCGCTGGCTTCACCATGGTGGAGCTCGCCGTCGCCATCACCCTGGCCACCCTCATCGTGGCCGGGCTCTACCAGCTCTTCATCGTCCAGTCCCGTCAGCTGCAGTTCCTCGACATGCAGACCGAGATGAACCAGAACCTGCGCTTCGCCGCCGACGTGGTCACGCGCACGGTCCGGCAGGCGGGCCTCGGCGGCGGCGACGGTGTCACCGGCGTGCTGGGGAACACCACCGACTCCGAGCCCCTCAACCCCCTGCTGGGACACAACAACGCGCTCGGCACCGGGTCCGACGCCATCACCGTGGTCCACCAGGATCCCTCCCTGACCATGAACACCTCGTCGCTGTACAGCTACGCCGGCGACACCTCGCAGCTGTCCTTCGACCTCACCATGCACGACTACCGGGCCAAGATCGGCAGCTACGCGGCGGGCGAGTTCCTGCTGTGCTCCGACTTCGCCAACCCCATGGGGATGGCGTCGTACATGTGGCAGATCTCGGGCGCCTCTTCGGCGGGAGACGAGGGCATCATCAGCCTCTACTCGAACTCCAGCTACACCGACTACACCGACGTCATGTCGGCGAGCCAGAACCTGCCCCCGGTGATGACCTGCTCGAAGGGCGAGGTGGTGACCTTCTACATCGACGACGAGGACGGCGACGGCATCGGCCCTGGCTCGGCGGAGCATCCGGTGCTGATGATGGACCTGGACTTCGACTGGCCCGAGGGGGACGACGTCCCGCTGGTGGACGACATCGAGGACCTGCAGTTCGCCTACTGCCTCGGCGACACCAGCGGCCTCGCCCCCTGCACCAGCGCGGCCGAGTGGAACGACACCCTGGCGACCACCGAGTGGCCCTGGATGGTGCGGGTCAACATCCTGGCCCGCAGCCGGCGCGAGGAAGCCACCCGCCGCTACGAGAACATGCGCCCCGGGATCGAGGACAACACCGGCGCCACCGCCGCCGACTCCTACTACCGGCAGATCCTCACCACCGAGGTCGCCCTGCGCAACATGCGTCTGTACTCCAACCTCTTCGACAACTAGCCCGGAGCCCCAACCATGATGAGCAGCGGCACCAGCCTCACCTGGGGACGACGCGGCCAACGTGGCTACGTGCTCCTGGTGGCCCTGATCCTGATGGCCATCCTCACGGTCATCGGCGCCACCTCGCTGTCGGTGGCCGGGGTGGACCAGCGCATCTCGGCCCACAATCGCAAGCACATGATGATCGTGAACTCCGCCGACGCCGGCACCGTGCACGCCCGGTACGAGCTGGGCCTGGCGGACCCGGTGGCCGAGTGGAACGACAGCGCCGACACCGCCGCCTGGATCGAGATGATCGACGGTGAGTCCATGTTCGGCGGCATCGCCTACACCCACAACCTGGGTGTCTACCGCGTCGAGGCCATCTACGAGCGCTGCTCGAACCCGCCCCCGGGCTACTCCGCCGAAGAGGGGAGCCAGAAGTTCAGGGCCGACTACTGGCGCATGGAGTCCACCGCGACCATGCGAGACGCGGCCTACCAGAACGTGAACGAGACCACCGCGACCGTGGTCGCCACCATCCGCAAGGTGGCCCGCGGCTCTTGCAAGAACTGATGCGGGAGCCAGGAGGATCCATGAACACATCCACCCAACACGGACGAGCCGCCGGCACGCGCACCGCGCTGCTGCTGGCCCTGCTGCTCGCCCCTGGGATCGCCACGGCCGGCTCGTCGTCCAGCGGCGAAGAGTACCTCTCGGTCGCCGAGGCGGTCGAGCCCAACGTGCTGTTCGTCATCGATCTCTCCGAGCTCGGCGATGATCCCTGCCCCGTGTCCGACGAGTGCTTCGTGGACGAGGCCGAGACCATCCCGTGCCCGGGCTCCGAGGACATCTGCATCGACGAGATCGCCGCCGCCATCGGCCAGGTCACCCAGCACTACGACTGGGCCCGCTACGGCGTGGTCGGCACCACCGACTCCGCCAGCGACGACAGCTTCTATGAGATCGCCCCCCTGGGTTCCTCCCACGCCGACATCAGCAACGCCCTCTCCACCCTCACCACCCACGGGGTGGACACCCGCAACCTCGCCGAGGTCCTCGGCTCGCTGGCAGACGACTACTTCTCCAACACCACCGAAGACGACGGCGTGGACGACGACGGCGACGGCTTCGACGCAGACTGGGCCGAGGCCCCCATCCAGTACTACTGCCAGGAGAACCACGTCATCTACGTGACCATCAACCGGGCCTACGACGATGACAGCCCCGACTCCAGCTACGTCGACAGCAGCATCACCCCCGACATCATCTGCGACTGGGAGTCCGGCATCACCAGCACCGACTCCGAGTGCTGGCTCGACAACGTCGCCAGCGCCGTCTACGACGCGGATCTGCGCGCCGATCTCGACGAGACCCAGAACCTCATCACCCACGTGGTGGCGGTGGGCCTCAACGAAGACTCCATCGCGAACTACCTGTTCGGCAACGCCATCGATCAGACCGACGGCGAGGGCATCTTCACCATCGCCCAGGACTCCGATCAGCTGCTGGGCTCCATCCTGACCATCATGGCCGACATCCGGTCGGGCTTCCACAGCCGCTCCACCCCTGTGCTGACCTCCGACGGCGAGTACCTCATCTACTCGTTCTACGAGCTGGACGGCTCCAACCCCCTGGCGGAAGGCCACGTCCGCGCCTACACCATCCAGACCGACCCCGCCGACGCGGACTACGGGCAGATCGAGTACCTCACCGGCGACGAGACGGTCTGTTCCGACTACGACTGCGAGACCACCGGCGGTGCCTGGTGGGACGCCGGCTACCTCCTGCAGAGCCGCCCGGTCTTCCAGAGCGACGATCAGGACGCCGACATGGACGGTGACGGCCTGCGCGACCTGTTCACCTTCGTGGACGAGCTCGCCAGCGGCGCGACCTCCTACGGCAGCATCGCCCGCACGGCCCGCCGCATGGACTTCGACACCACCCTGGTGGACGAGGTCGCCCGCATGGAGTCGATCTTCCTGCCGTTCTTCCTGGACAACTCGGACGACGACAGCGACGGCATCCCCGACGACACCACCTACGACCTGAACACCGACGGCGCGGTGGACTACCAGGACATGCAGACCCTGGTGGACTTCTCCCGTGGTTACCACCTCTCCACCTTCCGCTACCTCGACGACACCCGCGGGTACTGGAAGCTGGGCGACTCGCCCCACTCCACCCCGGCGGTGGTCGAGCCGCGCAACGACACCTTCTCGGTGGACCCCACCTACCGCACCTTCCTGCAGGCCCTCGAGACCGACTCGTCGGTGCCCTCGATGGTCTACATCGCCGCCAACGACGGCATGCTCCACGCGTTCTACCTCGAGGACAACGCGCGCACCTCCCACACCGAGCAGGGCGAGGAGGCCTGGGCCTGGATCCCCTCCTACCTGCTGTACTGGGACCACGAGAGCATGCACGGCATCACCTGGCCTGGCCGGCTGATGGACCAGATGCTCTACGGCCGGACCTTCCTCATGGACGGCACCCCCGTCGTGGAAGACGTCTGGCTGGACCACGACGGTGACGGCGCCCGCAGCTGCGACGACGACTCCATCTCGAGCGCGGCGGACCTGTCGGATCACTGCGAGTGGCACCGCGTGCTGGTCGTGCAGCAGGGCAAGGGCGGTCCCGTGACCCTGGCCCTGGACATCACCGACCCCCTGGACCCCCTCTATCTGTGGGAGCAGGTGGACCTGTGGGACCCCACCGCGCAGGGCTACACCGTGGGCCGGCCCGTCGTCGCCAAGGTGTACGACGATCGCGATCCCTCCAACATCACCTTCCGCTGGGTCGCCATCTGGGGCTCCGGCCGCGCCGTCACCTCCGGCTCGAGCCTGGGCTACTTCCAGTCCGTCGAGGCCAACCTCTACATGTGGGCCGTCGGCGACGACTACCTCCACAGCTTCGACCCCGCCGGCCTGTCCTGGGATGGCGAGACCTGGTCCAACTCCACCGGCTATCGCCTGGATCTGGGTGGCAACAACGGGCACCCCGAGAACTGGTACTCCCGCATGGAGGACCTCAACGCGGGTGGTGGCTTCGAGGACACCGACAGTCACTTCGAGCACGCCTACATCGCCGCCACCCCCGCGGTGGTCGACGTGGACAACGACGGCGACGCCGACGTGGTCTACTTCCCGGTCACCACCACCTACGGCAGCCGCGACGACGACACCCCGCGTCCGCGTCCGTGGCGCTCGGTGGACAGCCAGGTCTCAGGCCGCGACTACAAGGACCCCGGAGACACCTGGATCTGGAAGGCCATGATCGACCTCGACGGCGGCACCGCCGAGGAAGACCTCGACATCCAGTGGTGCCCCTACGAGTTCTTCGATCCCAAGGACTCCACGGTCACCGGCCTGTCCGAGCGCCCCCCGGTCTACTACGCCATCACCACCTCCTGGATGACCGACGGCAGCCTGGGCCTGTACTGGGGCACCGGCTCTCCCTACGAGCGCTACACCACCGACCCCGGCTACTTCTTCGCCGTCAAGGACCCCACGCCCCCGATCTGCAGCTCGGCGGTGGGCATCGACTGCGACGGCGAGGTCGGCCTGTTCGAGCTCGGCGCGGGTGAAGGCCTGACCGCCGATCCCATCGTGTACGCCGGCATCGTGTTCTTCAGCACCTACCAGCCCAACACCTCGGACATGTGCGAGATGGGCACCGGCCGGGTCTACGGCATCTCCTACGAGGACTGCAGCCCCGCCCTGGGTGACCTCGACGGCGACGGCATCGACGACTACTCCACCGAGGTCGACGGCTACCCCTCACAGGTCGCCATCAGCGACCAGGGCACCGTCTTCATCGGCACCTCCGCCTACGACGACGAGACCGCCGGCATCGTGACCCTGAGCCTGGGCACCGACCCCCTGCAGGGCACCCAGTCGATCAGCTGGATGGAGATCTTCTAGCGCCCGACGCACGCTGCTAGGGCGTGAACTCCTCGCACCAGTCGGCGTAGTCGTCGATGGAGCCGCCGAGGTAGGGCGAGTCCTCGCCGTAGGCGTGGGACAGGGCCCAGGACTTGGCCAGGGACCACTCGGGCATGGTGATGGTGTGGCCCATGTCGTGGCGGCAGTGCCAGGTGTAGTGGCCGTTCTCGACCAGGTGGGCCTCGAGGTTGTCCGTGGCGTCCTGGAAGTTGACCATGATGAAGCCGTCGGGCCAGCCGTCGTTGTCACCGCCGGAGAAGATCAGCGAGGGCATGATGTTGGCCGGCGTCTCGTAGACCGCGATGGGGTCCTCGGACGCCAGCGAGAACTCGATGTCCGAGCCGCCGGACATCTCGACCATGGTCGCCAGGGTGTCCCCGCGCTCGCGGGCCAGCACGGTGGTGAACAGGGCGCCGCCGGAGAAGCCCATGGCGCTGATGCGGCGCAGATCGACGGTCTGCTCCTGGGCGACACAGCTGCGCAGGTCGTCGTAGAGCACCAGGTCCAGCTCGTCCTCGTCCATCACCTGCCACATGTAGAAGGTGAAGCCGAACTCGGTCATGGTGCGGGACTGGGGCAGGATGAAGATCGCGCCCTTGCTGTCGGCCTCGTTCTGCAGGGCCAGGGCGTCGGCGTGGTAGGAGGTGGGCTCCACGCTGGTGTCCAGCAAGCCGTGGAAGAAGAACACGACCGGCATGTCCTCGCTGGGGGTGGACGGCACCACCACGGTCACCGTGCGATCCATGCCCGAGGACTGGAAGCTGCTGGTGTTGGTGACGCTCATGTCCGGACAGGCACCGCTCGACAGCTCCGCCAGGTCGGCTGGCTGAGGCAGCGTGTCGCCGCCGCCGGTCTCGCCGGTGTCGGGGCCCTTGTCGGTGTCGTCGTTCGACGGGGGGCAGGCGGTGAGCAGGAGGAAGGCGAGGGAGGCGATGCGCATGGGGGCTCCTGGGTTGTCCGGGGTGGACCTTACCCGACGGCACCACGGCTGGCGAGGGTGCGAGAGGGGTGGGAGGCCCTGATCCAGGTCAGGGAGCCAGCTCGATCCGGGGATCGGCGCGCTCGAGCTCCATCAGCCGCTGGATCTCGGCGAGGTTTGCCAGCGCGGCGTCGTTGCCGTTGTCGATGGCCAGCACCGCCAGCAGCGAGCCCTCGGCCTGGGCATAGTCGCCGCGCTCGGCGTAGATGCGCGCCATGGCGAAGCGGGGCGGGAAGAACTCCGAGTCCAGCAGCACGGCCTGGTGGAACGCGCGCTCGGCGGGCACCTTGCGCCCGAGATCCTGGTGGCAGCGCCCGAGCAGGGTGTAGTGGTAGGCGCTGGGGGCGATGCGGACCGCGAGCTCGGCGTGGGCCTGAGCCACGACGGGGCGACCCTGGGCCAGGAACAGCTCGGCCAACGCAGCCTGGGGCTTGGCCTCGTCCGGGCCCGCCAGGGCCGCGGCCTTGCGCAGCGCGGGCTCGGCGTCGTCGTAGCGCTCGAAGCGCATCAGCGCGACGCCCAGGACCTGGTGAGCGGCGACCTCGCGGGGGTGGAACTCCACCGCCGCCTCGAGGGTGGCGATGGCCTCGGTCTCCCGGCCCTCGACGATCTGGATCCGGGCCAGGCCGAAGTGGGCCTGCAGGTGCTCGGGCTGGGACTCGAGCACCGAGCGATACAGCGCCTCGGCACGGCGGTGCTCCGAACGGGCCTCGTGCACCATGGCCTCGAGCAGCTTGGCGTCGAGGCTGGCCGGGTGCAGCATCCGCGCCAGGGTGAGCTCGTTGAGGGCTTGCTGCCAGTCCCGATGTTGGGGGCCGCCCTGGCGGGCGCGCTCCATCGCCTCGCGTGCGCGCGCGAGATGAGGGGAGACGAGGGTCTCGAGCTCGCGGCTGCCGTCGGCGCTCGCTTGCAGTGCCTTGGCGCGCTCGAAGAGCCCCTCGAGGTCACCGGAGCCGGTCTCGCCCAGCAGCGCCAGGAACTGGCGGACGGCCTCGTAGCGACGCTCGAGCTCCGGGAGTGCGTCTTCGGCGCCGGCGAGGTCCCAGATCTCATCCGGTGCAGCGACGAGATCGCCCATGAAGGACAGGGGGACCTCGAAGCCATCGCCGATGGTGCCGGGCAGCCCGTAGGGAAGGCGGGGGCGAGCGCGGGACTCCGGGGGCTGCCACGAGGCCAGGGCCTGGGCGGGGATGACGCAGCGATCCGCGATGTCCAGGGGGCTGGTGATGCCCAGGAGCCCCAGGGCCGCCGAGGCGTCGTCGAAGCGCGCCTGCATCCGCGCCAGGGGAGGGGACTCCCCCCCGGACGGGCCCAGCAGCACGAGGTGGTCCGCGCCCTGGGGCGGGATGCAGGCGGCGCCTGCGGGGAAGGTGGTCGCGAACGCCTCCAGCACCGCCTGCAGCTCGTCGCGGGGCAGGCGGTCGGTGGCCAGCAGGCCCACGAAGAGGCCGCCGGGGAGCAGGCGCCGCGAGGCCAGCTCGAGGGTCGAGGGGTCCATGAGGGTCCCCCCGGCGTCCGCCCGCGGGCGGAGCTGGATCCAGAGCACCGAGTCCACCGCGGGCGAGCTGCGCAACATCCAGCTGGCGGGGACGGGCTGGAGGCGGATCTCGGGGGCGAGCAGCGCGCGCTTGACGTCGTCGCTGGTGGCCGCGACGGCCCGCATCAGCTCGGGCTGCGAGACCGCGGTCTCGATGGTGTCCGGGCCGTGGGCGAGCAGGGTGATGGTGGCCCAGCCCAGCTCGTCCCCGAGCACCAGGACGCGGGACGGATCCCTGGCGAGCAGCGCGGGGAGGTGGGCGGCGAAGCGCACCGCGGCCGGGTTGCGGCCCTCGAACCACAGGGGGAAGCCGTCGATGTCCGCGATGAGGCTGTCATCGATGCGCCGCAGGCCGATGGTGCCCTCGGGGCCCCAGCCTGCCAGCTCCCAGTCCGCCCGCTCGAGGCCGGCGATGTGCCGCGATACGGCCTGCTCGTCCGTCACCGAGGCCGTCCAGCCGGTGCAGAGCGGGATGACCTGGGGAGTGGGGAGCGTCCACCACACGGCGCTGACTGCCAGCGCTGCAGCCAGCCCCGCCAGGCGTCGCAGCGGTCGCTGGGCGACCAGCAGGACCAGGGCCCCACCCAGCACCGCGGACAGCGGCAGGAGCGCCGCGCCCATCACCCCCCCCTGGGTCCCCAGCACGAGCCCGGCGCCTGCAGGCAGCGCGACGGCCCAGCCTGCGGAGTCGCCCCCACGGACCGGGGGAGCGGCGAGCCCCAGCAAGAGGCAGACCACCGCCCCGGGAACGGAGAGCAGGGCCGGGAGCAGGAGCTCGGGTGGGTTGTCGAGCATCGAGCCTGGGAGGTGGGCGGCCCAGCGCGGCACCACCAGGGGCAGGACCGCCATGGTGACCACCAGCCCCGACGCCGCGATCAGCGGCTCGAGCCCGACACGCCGGGACCGCAGGCCGCCTACGGCCCAGCCCAGCCCGAACAGGGTCGCGGCCGCGGCGGCGGCGCACCACGCCCCGAAGGGCGTGGGGTCGAGCCAGGCGCGCAGCGCGCTCCACAGGAAGCCGACGCTCCATGCGGCGAGCAGCACCAGCGCCACCAGGCCCAGGGTCGCGGCGGGTGGAGGGGGAGGGGCTCGCTCATCGTCGGCGAGCCCGCGGAGGCCGATCAGCGCCGCGGCGGCGATGGCCGCGCCGCCGGCCCAGGCCGGGACCGCGATCCCGAGGGCCAGCCCGAGCACGGCGAGCAGCACGGCGGAGGGGCGGGCCTCGAGGCGCGGGCCATGGGGAGCCAGCGCGAGGGTGCAGGCCACCAGCACCACCACCAGCAGGGCCAGCAAGCCCTGGGTGGGAGAGAGCCGCGCCGCCCGCGCGATGGTGGCCACCAGCTCGGCGCTGGTGGCGGGGCTGGCCAGCGCCACGCCGCCTGTGACGCCGAGGATCAGCTGCGCTACTCGCCCGATCCTGGGCGCGCCGTGCCGGGCCAGGGCCACCGCCGACAGGGGCAGGGCGAGGCCGAACGCGACGGCACCGGGGTCGGCACCGACGACCTGGACGATCCCCTTGGAGGCGACCCCGGACACCAGCCCCAGCGCTGCGGCGCCCACCAGGGCCAGCTGAGCGGAGCCAGGACGAGGCACGGCGGTGCTCGACGCCGCGCTGTCAGTCTTGGGATCGCTCATGGAGTTTTCCTCTGGGGGCGTTGACCAGCCGGTGTCCTACCTGATAGATCGCGCTGACGCCCGTGTCTCCGCAGCGCGGAGGGCAGGGCAGCTCTCTATCCTCGTAGACGGGTCTCGACAGGCTCTGTGAGCCTGCTCCCAGCCCACGATGACTTTACCGGTCAACCCTTTCGATAGTTATTTTCGGTATACTCTGCACATTGCGCAGGGCTGCGAGCCAGCAATCCTCTCGCAGCCACGCGTGAAGAACCGCACACGCTCCCCTGGAATTTCCCCGAAATGGCCTTTCTCTCTCGACAAAAGAACGCCATCGGCCTGGACATCGGCTCCAGTTCCGTGAAGGTGCTCGAGCTCGAACAGACCAAGTCGGGCACCTACCGCCTCCTGCATTTTGGCATGACGCGCCTCCCTCCCGAGGCGATCGTCGATGGTGCCGTGATGAATACCGCGGCGGTGGTCGATGCCATCCGCGAGCTTCTGAACAAAGAGAAGATCAAGAGCCGCGACGTGGTCGCCTCCGTCGCTGGGCACTCGGTCATCATCAAGCGCATCAACCTGCCGGTGATGACGCCCGAGGAACTCGACGAATCGATCCAGTGGGAAGCCGAGCAGTACATCCCGTTCGATGTCAACGACGTGAACATCGACGTGCAGATCCTCGACGCCACGGGTGACGAGGCCGGACAGATGGAGGTCCTGCTCGTGGCGGCCCGCAAGGAGCTGGTCAACGAGTACGTCTCCATCATCCACGAAGCGGGGCTGGTCTCCGCCGTGGTGGACGTGGACGCGTTCGCCGTCGCGAACGCCTTCGAGCTGAACTACAAGCAGCCCCTTGGCACCATCGCCCTGATCAACGTGGGGGCGAGCACCACCAACATCATCGTGCTGCGCGAGGGCACCACGGCCTTCACCCGCGACATCAGCATGGGCGGGCGACAGGTCACCGAAGAGATCCAGCGGACGCTCAACATCTCCTACGAGGAAGCGGAGGCCATGAAGGTCGGCCGCGACGACCGCGACGCCTCCGCGGTGGTGCCCGAGGAAGTCGAGCGCGTCATCCGCGGCGTCGGCGACTCCATCGCCACCGAGATCCATCGCTCCCTGGACTTCTACCTGTCCACGGCCACGGGCGACGGCCTCTCGCGCATCTACCTCTCGGGTGGCGGCGCGCTCACGCCGGGGCTGGGCTCTGCCCTCTCCCGGGTCACGGGCACCCCCATCGAGACCATCGACCCCTTCCGCAACATCGAGATCGATGAGCGCAGCTTCAACCCCCGCTTCCTCCAGGACGCAGCCTCCCAGGCTGCGGTGGTGGTCGGGTTGGCGCTGCGGAGGCCGGGCGACAGATGATTCGCATCAACCTACTCCCCGTACGCACGAGCCGGAGGCTCGAGGCCGTCAAGCAGGAGCTCATCCTGGGCGGCATCGGTGTCGGCCTGTTGGCCATCCTCTGCGGTGTGGTCTTCATGTTCCAGTCGGCTCAGGCGAACGAGCTGCGGCGCGCCAACGCCCGGCTCCAGGAAGACCTCGACAACCTGCGCCTCATCGTGGCGCGGGTCGACGAGGTCGAGAAGATCAACGACGAGCTGCGTCGCAAGCTGTCGGTCATCGGCAACCTCCAGGCCAGCAAGACCGGCCCGGTGCACATGCTCGACGAGCTGTCCGCGGCGACCCCCGAGAAGCTCTACGTGACCGACCTCGACGAGCAGGCCGGACGCCTGCGTCTGTCTGGAAACGCCGCGTCCAACGAAGTCATCTCTCAGTTCCTCATCAACCTCGAGAAGACGAACTGGTTCGAGGACGTCTACCTGATCTCCATCGATCAGCTCCAGGTCAACGAGTACGATCTCAAGAACTTCGAGGTCTCTGCCCGCGTCGTCGTTCCTTCCATCGCGAAGGACGACGGCGGGGAAGAGCCGCCCAAGTAGCAAGGAAGCGGAGGCATCGTGGATATTCACGAACTTCTGGAGCGAATGGGCAAGCTCCCGCGCACACAGCGCTTGGGCATCATCGTGCTCAGCTACCTCGCTCTGGGGGCGCTGTTCTGGTTCTTGCTCTATGCGCCCAAGCAGAAGACCATCCAGGTCCTCGAGAGCCAGAAGCAGGAGCTCGAGTCCAAGAAGGCGGTCGTCGAGAAGCGCGCCGCCGACAAGGAGGCCTTCGAGCGAGAGCTCGAGGACCTCACCCTGCAGCTGCGCCAGGCCCTGCGCCAGCTCCCCGACGATCGCGAGATCCCGGACCTGCTCTCACGCATCAGCACCATCGCCCGCCGCATCGGCCTCGAGATCCATCGCTTCCTGCCCCAGGACGAGGTCATCCACGAGTACCATGCGGAGGTCCCGGTCGAGCTGGAGCTGCGGGGCAGCTACCACGAGATCGCGATGTTCTTCGACCGGCTCTCCAAGCTGAGCCGCATCGTCTACGTCCAGGACATCACCATGGAGGAGCCCGAGGAGGCCAGCGGCAAGGTCATCGTCACCGTGTCCGGTCGCCTCACGACCTTCCGCTTCCTCGGTGAGGGTGAGCGCGGCGGCGCAGCCCCCAAGGAAGCCGGCAAGAGGCGCAAGCGGTGATGGCGAGGAACCTACCAATGGCAAAGCTGTGCTGGATCGCGGTGCTCGTGGGTGGTCTGGCCACCGGCTGTGGAAACGACACGCCGAGTGGAACCGACCCAGGCGCGCAGGCTCCGACTCCCGCCGCCGACGACGTCTCGGCGGCCCAGGCCGACGGTGAAGAAGACCACGAGGCCGAGTACGTCTACAACCCCATCGGCAAGCGCGATCCGTTCCGCACGTTCATCGCCACCGCCGACGAAGAAGAGATCCGCTCCCCCACGCCGCTGCAGCGCTACGAGCTGGAGCAGTACGAGCTCACCGGCATCGTCTGGGGCGTCGATCGCCCCCGCGCGCTGGTGGAGGATCCCGAAGGCATGGGCCACGTCATCGAGCTTGGCACCTATGTCGGCAAGAAGTGGGGAAAGGTCACGCAGATCACCAGCAACCAGCTGGTCGTGACCGAGGAATACCTGACTCCTGACGGCGCCCTCGTCGTCAATCCGATCGAGATCAAGCTGCAGTACCCCGAGGAGGAGCTGCGATGATGCGCCTGTCCACCACGATTCTCACAGGCCTGGTCCTGCTGGGCGCGGCCTTCGGCCCCGTCGACGCGTACGCCGAGGACAGTGCTCGCGCGACGCTGCAGACCGTCGATGTGGTCGCCGGCGAGGAGACCACCGTCAACATCCACATGTCGACTTCGGTCGAGGGGGCGGCCATCACGAGCTTCCTGCTCTCGGATCCGGAGCGGCTTGTGGTCGAGATCCCCGATGGGCTCTCGATGTCCGCCCAGCCGGCGGCCAAGGGACTCGGTGGTCTGGTCCAGAGCGTCGAGACCGAGCAGGTCCCCAACACGGGGCTGCTGCGGGTCACGCTGCACCTCGACCGCGCCATCGATCACATGCTGTCCACCAGCGGCGACACCATCTCCGTCGCCCTGTTCGAGCGCGAGGCGCCGAGCGCCAGCATGCACCGGGACCTGTCTGGCCCCGAGCTGCCGGTCAACGCGCCTCCGACGGTGGCGACCCTCGACTTCCAGAGCCTCGATGAGACCTCCCGCGTCGTCATCGGCTTGAGCGAGGACATGGACTACACGGTGAGCAAGCCGGAGAGCCGGCTCATCGTCGTGGACATCCCCAACACCAAGCTGGCCTCCAGCCTCGAGCGGCCCCTCGACGCGTCCTCGTTCCTGAGCCCCGTCAGCATGGTGCGCGCCTACCGGACCCGCACGGGCACCCGCGTGGCCATCAACCTGCGTCGCAGCGTGGACTACCAGACCCAGCGCGGCGCCGGGAACCTGCTGTACATCGACGTCGAGGTTCCGCCGGACATGAGGCAGGACCGCGAGCTGGCCCGCCAGGGCTTCACCGCGTCCGCACCCTCGACCCCCAGCTCCGCCGGGGGCGACGGCCTCAAGAGCGCCTACAAGGAAGAGATCCTCATCGGCTCCGGTGGCCGCACCCACGACCCGCAGGCCGCCTTTGGCGACGGCGGTGGTGCCTTCGATCCCTCGTCCATGGTCGGCGCGGCTGCTGGCTTCATGTTCGACAGCGGCTCCGCCACCTCGGTGCCGTTCTCGGGGCAGCGGATCAACCTCGACCTGGTCAACGCCGACATCCACTCGGTGTTCCGGCTCATCTCCCACGTCTCGAAGCTCAACATCGTCTCCGGCGACGACGTCGGCGGGCGCGTCACAGTGCGCCTCGAGAACGTGCCCTGGGACCAGGCCTTCGCGGCCATCCTGCAGGCCAAGGGCCTGGGCTCCGAGCGCTTCGGCAACATTGTGCGCATCGCGCCCATCGACACCATCAAGTCCGAGCAGCAGTCCAAGCTGGAGACCGAGCGCGCCATCCGCGAGCTCGAGCCGCTGCAGACCTACGTGGTCCCGCTGAACTACGCCACCGCTGAGGATCTCACCGAGCAGATCGAAGCCGTGCTGTCCGATCGCGGCTCCGTGCAGGTCGATCCCCGGACCAACCAGATCATCGTGCAGGATCGCGAGAAGTACATCGCGGCCGTGCGCGAGCTGGTGCGGGCCCTGGACACCCAGAACCCGCAGGTCATGATCGAGGCCCGCATCGTCGAGGCCACCTCGACCTTCGTGCGCGGCCTGGGCGTGCAGTGGGGCGGTACCTTGGATGCCAGCGCGGCCACCGGGTACTCCACCGGCGCGTTCTTCCCCAACAGCATCGGCATGTCCGGTGGTCTGCTGTCCGGCGCGATGGGCTCCGAGGGCATCTTCTACTCGGCGGAGCGGACCGACTCGACCATGCTGGTTGACCTGGCCTCGCCCAACGGCGAGTACGGTGCCCTGGCCATGTCCCTGGGCAGCATCCCCGGCCTCATCGACCTCGACGCCCGCCTGGGCGCCATGGAGTCAGAAGGCTGGGGCAAGGTGGTGTCCTCCCCGCGCATCATCACGATGGACAACCAGTCGGCCACCATCAAGCAGGGCGCCCAGATTCCCTACCTGGCGACCTCCGCCGGTGGTGCCAACGTCCGCTTCGTGCAGGCCGCCCTCGAGCTGACCGTCTCGCCGCACATCACCTCGGACGGCCGGATCTTCCTCGACATCGCCATGACCAACAACCGTCCGGACTTCTCCCAGACGGTCCAGGGTCAGCCCGCCATCCAGATCAAGGAAGCCTCCACCGGCGCCCTGGTCGAGAACGGCGACACCACGGTCATCGGCGGCGTCTACGCCTTCGAGACCGCAGAGAGCAACCAACGCGTGCCGCTGCTGTCGAAGATCCCCCTCATCGGCTACCTGTTCAAGGCCAAGGGGACCAACATCTCTCGCAACGAGATGCTGGTGTTCGTCACGCCCCACGTGCTCTCGGCCAAGTCCAAGAAGTAGGGGCGCGGCTCCGCTGCGCGCTGGAAGGCCCATGCCGAGGCAGGAGACCATCGAGGTAGCCCTGGGTGATCGGGGTTACTCCATCCACGTCGTGGCCGGTGGCCTCGAAGGCCTCGGCGCGGCGCTGACCGAGGTCGCGCGACCCGGGCGCGTCGCCCTCGTGACCAACCCGGTGGTCGGCGCGCTGCACCGAGACGCCGCCGTCACCTCCCTGCAAGGTGCTGGCTTCGAGCCGCTGCTGCTGGAGATCCCCGACGGCGAGAGCCACAAGCACGCTGAGACCTGGAGCGCGCTGGTCCTGCAGCTGCTCGACGCCCGCATCGATCGCCGCACCCCTGTGCTGGCGCTCGGGGGAGGGGTCACCGGGGACATCGTCGGCTTCGCGGCCGCTTCGGTGCTGCGCGGTGTCCCATTCATCCAGGTGCCCACCACCCTGCTGGCCATGGTCGACGCCTCCGTCGGTGGCAAGACCGGCTTCAACACCCGCCAGGGCAAGAACCTGGTGGGCGCCTTCTACCAACCGCGGATGGTCTACGCCGCCACCGATGTGCTGGGCACCCTCGACCAGGCCGAGTGGCGCTGTGGGCTCGGAGAGTCCCTCAAGCACGGCGTCATCCGCGACGCGGGCCTGGTGGACTGGATGGACGAGCACGCCGACGCGCTCCGCCAGCGCGAGCCCGGCGCCACCTCGTGGCTCGTCAAGCGCTGCTGCGAGATCAAGGCTGAGGTCGTGGCCGCGGATGAGCGCGAGGCCGGCCTGCGGGCCATCCTGAACTTCGGGCACACCGTCGGCCACGCCCTCGAGACCGCCCTGGGACACGGCAGCCTCCGCCACGGCGAAGCCGTTGCGCTCGGTATGCTAATTGAAACCCGATTTTCTATCGATCGCGGCCTGTGCAGGGAGCCCGCGATGCTCGAGCGGCTCGCGGCGCTGTCCCAGCGGCTCGAGCTCCCCACCCGCCTGCCCGCCACCCCCCTCACCAGCGAGACCACCAGCTTCCGCGACAAGCTCGATCTGGCGGTGAGGATGGACAAGAAGACGGTCCGTGGTAGACTCAACCTGGTCGTGCCCATCGAGATGGGCGCGGTCGAGCTGTACTCCGCGGCCGCCGAAGACCTCGTCGCCCTCATGGATCTGACCAAGTCCTGGGAGAAGTCATGATGAAGCTCGTCACCCTCGCTGTCCTGCCCCTGGGACTCATCGCCTGCGCTGGGGGCCCCTACCAGGCGCCCAACGGTGCCATGCTTTCCGATCTCGAGGACTTCCAGCTCACACCCACCTCGGCGCACCAGACGCAGGATGGCATCGGGACCCTGGTCTTCGGCGACATCATGGTCGTGGACGAAGAGAGCGAGATGCCGCTGAACAACATCGAGGTGGAGATCCTCACCGGCTGGTCCGGGATCTACGTCCTCCCCGAGGGGGCCATCCAGCTGGTGGACTACCCCGCGGCCCCCGATGACGTTCAGAGCGGTAACGCCTCGGTGGCCGACTACTGCGACATCGATCCGGCCGACGGCTACATCGACGCCACGGCTCCCGAGTGGTGCTCGTGGTGGTGGGACACGGACAGCATGTCGTTCTTCGAGTTCGGCGGCGACTACGCGATGACCAGCGAGAACTACCAGCCCACCTACATGATCGGCTCCACCGACAACCGCGGCATCCTGCGCTTCTATCTGTACATCGATTCGATGCCATACTCCGGCGAAGACGAGTCCTTCACGAACTCCACCATCTGGATCAGCATCGGCGTGGACACCCTGGGCGTCTCCATCAACGCCGAGGTCTAGGCAGGGCCCACATCGCACATGCACGGCGCCGCGGAGGGCGGGATGACACCCACGACACGGAGCATCCTGGTCCTTCACGGGCCCAACCTCGATCTCCTCGGCACACGCGAACCAGAGAAGTACGGCACGACCACGCTGTCGGACATCGACGCCGCCATCACCGCCCTCGGTGATGAGCTCGGCGTGGACGTGCGCTGCCTTCAGTCCAACCACGAGGGCGGGCTGGTGGAGCACATCCACGGGGCGCGGGGTCGCCACGACGGGCTGGTGGTGAACCTCGCTGCGTACACCCACACCTCGGTGGCCATCCGAGACGCCCTGGCCGCGGTGGAGCTGCCGTTCGTGGAGGTCCACCTGACCAACGTCCACGCCAGGGAGGCCTTCCGTCACCACAGCATGGTCGCGGCGCTGGCGCTCGGTATCGTCCAAGGCTTCGGGGTGGACAGCTACCTGCTCGGCTTGAGAGGAATGGTCGCATGGCTCAGTCGTTGAAGAAGGGAGCAGGGCTGCTGGAGCCCGAGACCATCACCTGGTTGATGGATCTGATGCAGGCCCGGGGGGTGTCGTCCTTCCGGATTCGCCGCGGCGAAGAAGAGATCGAGATCCACTGGCCCGAGCTGGCCAGCCAACCCAGCGCGGTCCCGGCCGTCACCCCATCCACGCCGGCGCCGGAACCCGCTCCCACCCAGACCCTGCACGCCATCACGTCACCCGCCGTCGGGACCTACTTCGCGTCCCCCGAGCCGGGGAAGCCCCCGTTCGTCACCATCGGCCAGACGATCGGTGCGGGCGACGTGGTCTGCGTGGTCGAGTCCATGAAGCTCATGAACGAGATCGAGGCCGACGCCTCCGGCGAAGTGGTGGAGCTCCCCATCCCCAACGGTGGATCGGTCAAGGCCGGCGAGGTCGTGTGCCTCATCCGGCTCGACATGGAGGAATGACGTGGCAACCCGCAATGAGCTCGAGCAGGAAGCCCTCAAGCTGTCCAAACGGGGCAACTACTCCAAGGCTGCCCGGATCTACCACGCGATCCTGCGTCAACAGCCGAGGGACCGCCGGGTGCGGCAGAAGCTCGGTGAGATCTATCTCAAGATGGGTCAGAAGAAGGAAGGCGCGAAGTACCTCAAGGAGGTCGCCGGGCTCGCACAGCGAGAGGGGCAACACCGCGTCGCCATCTCCATCTATCGCCAGCTCGCGCAGCTGCTCGAGGACGACGTCGAGATCATCGGCGCGCTGGCCGACTGCTATCTGCAGAACAACCAGCTGCACGAAGCCAACAAGATCTACGAGAAGGCGCTCAACCTGGCCAAGGGCACCCGCTCCTGGGAGCGCGCCGTGGACTACGCCACGGCCCTGAGCCGCATGCGGCCCAGCGACATGGCCCTGCGCTTCACCCTCGCCGAGCTCAAGGAGTCCGCCGGGGACATCGACGCCGCGCTGGCGGACTACCGCGCCATGGCTGCGTCCTTCAACCGCCGGGGCGAGATGGCCGAGGTGGCCCGGGTCGCCGAGTCCGCCATCCGTCTGGTCGAGCGCCGGGGCTCCGACGACGAGCTGGTCGATCCGTACTTCCTCGCCATGTCCATCAAGGCCCGGGTCGCCACGGGCGACTACGATCAGGCCCTCGAGAACGCCAAGCCCGTGCTCGAGACCCTGGACGAGCAGGCGCCGGAGGTCATCGAGGCGCTGGGCCTGGCGCTGACCAAGCGTGGTGAAGAGAGCAAGGCCCGTCGCCTCTTCCTCGATGTCGCGGTCCGCTACCGGGACGTGGGTGACAGTGAAGGGCAGGCCCGGGCGCTGGGCTTGGCCCTCGAGTCGGGATCCGACGATCCCCGACTGCGGGAAGCCCTGACCAAGGCGCGGGCGCGCGCGGAGAAGCTCAAACGAAAGCTCAGCGACGAAGCCGTCCTCGCCCCGGCGTCGGACGACGAGCTGGCCGTGTGCACGAAGGCCGAGGTCCAGGCCCGCTACGGGTTCCCGGAACGCGCGGTGGCGACCCTCAAGGATGGCGCGAAGCAGTTCCCGCGGTCCTACAGCATCGGCGCCCGCAGGGTCGAGATCCTCTTCGAGATGGGCACCAAGGACGAAGCCCTCAACCTGCTCGAGAAGATGGTCCGGTCGGCCTCGGGGAGCGCCAGGGAGGCGATGGCCTCTCGGCTCCTGATCCTGGGTGGGCCCGACCTGTTGGGCGGAGGGTCGCCCGCACCGGAGGACGACGAGGACCTGGTCGAGGACAGCGAGCCGCTCATCGACGACGAGGACGAAGAGCTCATCGACGACGACGACGAGGAGCTCATCGACGACGACGACGAGGAACTCCTCACGGACGAAGACCTCGAGGAAGAGACCGGATCCGGTGCCTTCCTGGAGGACGACTCGTCCTCGCTGCTCGAGCACGACGACGACAGCCCCCTCGGCAAGGCGGAGGCGCTGGTCAGCGCCGGCGATCTGGACGGCGCCATCGCGGCATTCCAGGATGCGTTCCGTGAGGACCCGCTGAACGACGAGATCCTGATGCGGATCGCCGAGGTCCGTCGCCAACAGCGTCAGCAGCGTGAGGCGGACGAGGCGCCCGCCGAGCCGGCGCCCGCGAGCACTCCGGATGTGGCCCCCCAGGAGGACCCGCCCTCCGACGACGGCGACGACGACCTCGGGGATCTGGGCTTCACCAGCCCGACTCCCAAGCTGTCCAGCTCGGGCGTCGCGCCCATCGCCGGCATCGGCGGCAAGCCCACCACCCCTGGCGGCACCAGCGGCGGCGCGAGCCGATGGAAGGAGCTCCTGGGCGGTGGCAAGAGCAAGAATGAGCCCGAGCCTGCGCCGGAGGCGCCCGCCAAGTCCGATCACGTCGAGGTGAACTCCGTCGATCCCGAGACGGCGTGGGCGCTGGCCGCCGTGGGCCGCTACGAGCAGGCCCTCGACCAGGCCCGCGGCTTCACGGGGCTGGTGGGTCGCTGGCTCGAGGCCCGCAGCCTGGATGGGCTCGGACAGCACAAGCAGGCGCTCCCGGTCCTGCGAGATGCCCTCGAGGAGGCCGACGAAGACGATCCCGTCTACCCCCACGCCCTCCACCTGCTGGCGCTGCTGCAGTCGCGCCAGGGCCGCTATCGGGCCGCCCTGCGGGTCGGTCGAGAGCTGCAGTCGGACTTCCCCGAGTTCAGGCCGACCGAGATCGAGGCGATGATCAGGGGCATCAAGCTGCTGCGCTGATCCACTCATCGGAGCGTCGACGCCGAGAGGCCGGGGCCGCGCCGGGGGGGGGGGGGGGGGGGGGGCGGGGTGGTCATTCTCCGGGGGGCGGGGGCGGGGGGCGCCCCGGCGCGGGGGGGGGGGGGGGGCCTCTGCGCGAGACGGGGCGATCAGTCCTGGGCGGGCTCGGCCGGCGCCTCTTCCACGTCTGCGGCAGGCTCGACGCTGGGCTCGGCCTCGACCGGCTCTGCGACGTCGTTGGCGCCTTCGACAGCGGGCTCGTCGTCGCTGATCTCCTCGACGGGGTCCTCGGCGGGGACGTCCTCGACGGGAGCGTCCTCGACCGGCGCCTCGGTGGGGAAGAGCTCTTCGGCCGGCAGCTCGACGGGGGCCGCGGACTGCTTGTCCTCGGGCACCGTGTACATGTCGCCTTCTTCGTTCTGCAGGCGCCGGATCTCGTTCTCGACGTCGGAGCCGGAGCGCAGCGAAGCGTTCGAGTACACCGCCAGGGTCACGCTGGTGGACATGAACAGCACGGCCACGATGGTGGTGGCCTGGGACAGGAAGCTGCCAGCGCCACGGGGACCGAAGATGGTGGACGAGCCTCCGCCGCCGCCGAAGGCCGCGCCGATGTCGGCGCCCTTGCCGGGCTGCAGGAGGATGACCAGCATGAGGACAAAGCACAGGATGATGTGCAGCAGCGTGACGAAGAGCAGCATGGCAGCTCCTGGGCGTAGAAGGGCAGGGGACGGTGCCTGCTAACCCGCTGCCTCGATGATGCGAGCGAAGCTGTCCGCCTTCAGGGCCGCGCCGCCCACCAGGGCGCCGTCGATGTCGGGCTGCGACAGCAGCAGCGCGGCGTTGGTGGGCTTGACGGAGCCTCCGTAGAGGATGCGCAGGTTGGACACCACACCCTCGGAGTAGCGGCCACTCAGCCAGCCGCGGATGGCGGCGTGCATCGCCTGCGCCTGGTCGGCGGAGGCGGTCTTGCCGGTGCCGATGGCCCAGACGGGCTCGTAGGCCAGCACGATGCGCTGCAGGTCGTCCTCGTGGACACCCGCGAGGCCACCCTCGAGCTGCCCCTCGACCACGACGACCTCGGCGCCCGCTTCGCGCTGCGCGAGGGTCTCACCCACGCAGACGATGGGAGCCAGGCCGGCGCGCAGGGCGGCGTGGACCTTCTTGTTGACGGTCTGCTCGGTCTCGCCGAAGTACTGGCGGCGCTCCGAGTGGCCGATGATCACCTGGGTGCAGCCAGCGGCCGCGATGAACTCCGCGGACAGCTCGCCGGTGAAGGCGCCCTTGGTCTCCCAGTGGAGGTTCTGGGCGGCCACGTCGATGCCGGTGTGGCGCAGGGCGGCGACCACCTCGGGGATGCTCAGGTACGGAGGCGCCACGGTGACGTCGGCGACCATCACGTCCATCACGGCCTTCTTGATGGCCAGGGCCAGGGGACCGGCCTCGCCGGGTCCCATGTGCATCTTCCAGTTGCCAGCGATGAGCTTACGGCGGGACATCAGGTGCTCCTCAGGCGCAGGGTGCGCAGACCGGGCAGCTCCTTGCCCTCGACGAACTCGAGGGAGGCGCCGCCACCGGTGGAGATGTGATCGAAGCGCTCGGCCATGCCGGAGCGCTGGACGGCGGCGGCGGAGTCGCCACCACCCACGACGGTGTAGCCCTCGCAGTCGGCGACCGCGGCCGCGACGGCCATGGTGCCACTGGAGAAGGCCTCGACCTCGAACATGCCCAGGGGGCCGTTCCAGAACACGGTGCCAGCCCGACCGATGACCTCGTTCCAACGCGCGACGGTCTCGGGGCCCACGTCGAAGCCGGCCATGCCATCGGGGATGTCCTTGACCACCTGGGTGTCGGTGGCGTCGGGGCCGGCGGCGACCACGTGATCGACGGGCAGGTAGATGGTCACGCCGCGCTCGGTGCAGCGCTCGAGCAGGCGCTTGGCCAGCTTGATCTTCTCGGTCTCGACCAGGGACGAGCCGACGGGCTTGCCCTGGGCGGCCAGGAAGGTGTAGGCCATGGCGCCACCGACGAGGATGCCGTCGCAGCGACGGGCGAGGCTCTCGATGACCCCGATCTTGTCGCTGACCTTGGCACCGCCGAGGATGGCGATGAAGGGGCGCTGGGGGCCCTGGAGCAGCTTGTCCAGGGCCTTGACCTCGCGCTCCACGAGCAGCCCGGCAGCGATCTGCTCGGACTGCTCGGCGGCACCGACCACCGAGGCGTGGGCCCGGTGCATGGTGCCGAAGGCGTCATTCACGTAGGCCCTGCCGAGCCTGGCGAGCTGCTGGGAGAAGTCGGCGTCGTTGGACTTCTCACCAGGGTCGAAGCGCAGGTTCTCGACGACCATGATGCCACCCGGCTGGACCTCGTCCAGCAGGCTGGCGACCTCGTCACCCACGGTGTCGTGGGCGAAGATGATCTCGGCGTCGATGAGCTCTGCGAGCTTGGCGGCCACGGGCTCCAGGGAGTACGCGGAGACGCGCTTGCCCTTGGGGCGGCCCAGGTGGCTGCACAGCACCAGCTTGGCACCGCGCTCGCGCAGGTGCTCGATGGTGGGCAGCGCGGCCCGGATGCGCGTGTCGTCGGCCACTTCGCCGTCCTCGAGGGGCGTGTTGAAGTCAACCCGCACGAGGACAGGGGTGCCCGACTCGATCCGCAGCTCGGCCAGGGTAGGCAGGGGACGGCTCATCAGCGGCGCTCCATCCCGGAGACGAGGCGGGCGAGATCGACGAGGCGGCTGGCGTAGCCCCACTCGTTGTCGTACCAGGACATGATCTTGGCGGCGTGGGTGCCCATCACCTTGGTCCAGGACAGGTCGAAGATGGAGGAGGCAGGGTTGCCCACGAGGTCGCCGGAGACGACGGGCATGTCGGTGGCGGCCAGGATGCCCTTCAGGGGACCGTTGGCGGCCTCGACGATGGCGGCGTTGATGGCCTCGATCGTGACGGGCTCCTTGGTCTGGACGAAGAGGTCCACCAGGGAGACGTTCGGGGTCGGGACGCGCATGGCCATGCCGTCGAGCTTGCCGTCGAGCTCGGGGAGCACCAGGGCGACGGCCTTGGCGGCGCCGGTGGTGGTGGGGACCATGTTCAGGGCGGCCGCGCGGGCGCGACGGAAGTCACCGCCGGCGTGGGGGGCGTCCAGCAGGCACTGGTCCATGGTGTAGCTGTGGATGGTGGTCATCAGGCCGGCCTCGATGCCGAAGGTGTCGTTGAGCACCTTGGCGACGGGGGCCAGACAGTTGGTGGTGCAGGAGGCGTTCGAGACGATGACGTCCTTGTCGGCGTCGAGGAGCTCGTCGTTCACGCCCACCACGATGGTGGCGTCCGGGGTGCCCTTGGCGGGGGCCGAGATGAGCACCTTCTTGGCGCCGGCTTCGACGTGCTTGGCGGCGCCTTCGCGGGAGCGGAACACGCCGGTGGCCTCGAGGACCACATCGACCTGCTTGGCGGCCCAGGGCAGCTTGGTGGGATCGCGCTCGACGCTGGTGCCGATGAGGGTGCCGTCGACCACGATGCCTTCGTCGGTGACCTTCACGTCGTGGGCCCAGTGGCCCTGCACGGAGTCGTTGACGAGCAGGTGGGCGAGCATCTTGTCGGGGGCGAGGTCGTTGATGTGGACGATCTCGATCGCGGCGTCGTCCCAAGCGATCCGGAAGAAGGCGCGACCGATGCGGCCGAAACCATTGATGGCAACACGAATGGCCATTGCTGACTCCTGATGGGGAGGGGTGCCCGTGGGGGCGGAAAAGGACCGCCCCTTATAATGGGAGGCGAGGCTTGTCACGCTAGTAACTCAAAATGAAGTCACGCATGGCGGCCCCGGAGATCTGGGGCTAGGAAAGCCAGCCTTTCACGCAAGGAGACGGCGTTGACCCTGCTGGTCACCGGAGTGCGGCTCCCCAGCCGCGAGCATCCACTGGGCCCGCTCGTCGCAGAGCGTCTCGAGCTCGCTGGGGATTCGGTGCTCGAGACTACGCTGGTACGTCTATCCCTGGACGCCCGCAGCCGCCCCCCGACCCTGCTCGCCAATGTCCGCGCGGTCCTGCCCCCGGAGCGGGAACAGGCCGTGCTGGGCCGGAGCCTGCACGGTGTGCGCGCCTTCAGCGAGCGCGATGCGCAGCGTGCCGCCCTGCCGGGCACCTGGGCCATCCGCCGGCGTGCCTGGCCCCGGGGGCGTCGCCCCGTCGTGGTCGGGGCTGGTCCAGCGGGGCTGTTCGCCGCGATGCGCCTGGCCGAGGCGGGGGCCCACCCGATCCTGGTGGAGCGCGGTGAGGCCGTGGAGCGCCGCCGGAGCCAGGTGGCCCGCTTCTGGTCCCGCGCCGAGCTCGAGCCCGAGAGCAACGTGGTGTACGGCGAGGGCGGTGCGGGCACCTTCAGCGACGGCAAGCTGCACACGCGCCTCAAGGACGGCCGCGTCGGCTACGTCCTCTCGCGCCTCGTGCGCGCGGGCGCGGATCCGGAGATCGTGGTGGACGCCCACCCCCACGTGGGGACCGACCGCCTGCGCGCGGTCCTCGTTCGCTTCCGGGAGCAGCTCCTGGAGCTGGGCGCAGAGCTGCGATTCGGGGCCCGGGTCACGGCCCTCGAGGTCCACCGCGGGCGCTGCGTCGGGGTGCGGCTCGCCGGCGGCGAGCTCATCGAAGGTGGCCCGGTGGTCCTCGCCACCGGACAGGCCGCCCGGGACAGCGCCCAGGCCTTCCTCGAGGCCGGCCTGGTAGGCAGCGTGCGGCCCTTCGCCATCGGGGCTCGCATCGAGCACCCCAAGGCCCTGGTGGACCGCGCCCGGCACGGTCCGTGGGCGGGACGCCTGCCAGCGGCGAGCTACCGCCTGGTGGGGCCGGCTCGGCCCGGGAGACGGCAGGGGTACACCTTCTGCATGTGCCCCGGGGGCCTCATCATCCCCGCCAGCGAGCAACGCGGCCACACCGTAGTGAACGGTATGAGCTCGAGCCAGCGGGGCTCCCGCTGGTCCAACGCCGCCGTGGTCGTGCCTGTGGGCGTGGCGGACTTCGGCGCCGACGACCCGATGGCGGGCTTCCGCTACCGGGATCGCATCGAGCGCAGGGCGTGGGAGCTGGGTGGTGGGGACTTCGTGGCCCCCGCGCAGCGGGTGATGGACCTGCTCGCCGACCGGCCGTCAGTGAGCCTGCCGCGGACCAGCTACCCCCTGGGGGTGGTCCCGACCCACCTCGGCTCCCTGCTGCCCAAGCCCGTGATCGAGGCCATGGTCGCGGCCTTGCGGTCGTGGGAGCACAGCTTCCCGGGCTTCGCGGGCGCCGAGGCTGTCCTGGTGGCCCCCGAGACCCGCACCGCGTCGCCCGTGCGCTTCGCGCGCGGCGAGGACCGCCAGGCGGTGGGCCTGGCTGGGGTCTACCCCGTGGGGGAGGGCATGGGCTGGGGCGGCGGGATCGTCAGCGCGGCGGTGGATGGTGTTCGCAGCGCCGAGCAGATCGACGCGACTAGCGCATCTTCACCTTGAAGGAGCCGTCGTTGAGGATGCTCATCTGCAGCCGCAGATCGCGACCGGCCTCGCGTCCGGGGCAGGTGGTCTTGGCGAGGTGCCAGGTCATGCCCGCGGTGGTGGGGGACTCGGCGGCGTCCATGGACCAGGTGCCGGTCTCCTTGCAGTCCACGGTCTCGTCCATGATGGCCACGTAGGCGACCGCCTGCCAGGTGTTGTCCGCCGCGAAGGTCAGCTTGGTGTACTCGAACTTGACCTCGCCCGAGTCTTCGGGGGCCCAGTCGGAGATGGTGAGGCCGAGGAGCTTCTCCGCGAACTTCTTGCTGTTGGCGTCGCCGGGGATCTCGGGTCCGGAGGCGGCCGGCCCAGCAGCGGACTCGACGGGAGCGTTCTTGTCACCGCAGCCGATGACCAGGGCGAGGGCGAGGGGGGCGATGAAGGCGCGGCGCATGGCGTACTCCAGATGAGGTTTTGGGGAATCTACCCTCCTGCGGCCGGCCGCGCATCGACTGTGCCCGCCCCCGCGTCCGCGCCCGGACCGAGTTTCCCCTCAGGCTTGTGGAAAAGTCGGGGGAAGGAAGGGAGGAAACTGTCCGAGACGCCCAGCATCAGTGACAGTTCAGCGCTGTGATCAAGTTTTGACCACGCGATAACGCCTGGTACAACGCTGCGTATAGAATGCACACACGGTTTTTCGGCGTGTTTTCTCGCCGCGGGTCCGGTCCGGGCACGGTTTTCCACAGCAGAGGAAAAGCCACCGGGGTGAAGGGCTGACCCGTCGAGGTTGCGATAGCCTGGGCTGCGCGCGGTCCCCGTCCCCGAACTGCGCACTCAGCGGCCCCGCCCATGCCCCGGAAGACCCCTCGCACCGCGCTCCTGCTGGCCTATGGTCTGGCCGCGGTGCTGGTCACCTGGCCCCTGGTGCTCGATCCCTTCGGCTCGCTCCCCGGGGCTGAGCGGTCGGACCTCTGGAACAGCCTCTGGTCCTTCTGGTATCTCCAGCACAGCGTCCTCGAGGGCAGCACCCCCTTCGCGACCGAGCTGCTGGGCTTCCCGGCTGGTGGCAGCCTGGCGGTCGCGGACCCCCTCAACGCTGTGCTGGGGCTCGCGCTCGTCCCCGCGGTCGGCCTGGTCGCGGCCTACAACCTCATCGTGCTGGGCCACCTGGTGTTCGCCGGCTGGGCCGCCCACAGGCTCGCCGAGGAGATCACGGAGGGAGACGAGCCGGGCTGGAGCGCCTGGGTCGCGGGGCTCGGCTTCCTGGCGGCGCCGGTGCTGGTCTCGGCGGTGCACAACGGCACCAGCGAAGCCATCGCCGCTGGCTGGTTGCCCCTCGCGCTGCTCGCCGGCGTCAGGGCTCTGCGGCGGCCATCCGCGGGGGCTGGGGCGCTGGCGGCCGTGGCCCTGGCCGCGGCGCTGTGGGCCTCGTGGTACCTGGGCCTCTGCGCGATCCTGGGCCTCGCCGCGCTGGCCGCGGTGGGTGAGGGGACCGCCCGGCTGCGCCGCCGGCTCACCGTGCTGCTCCCGGTGCTGCTCGTCGGGGCGCTGCTGGCGCTCCCGCTGGCCTGGGCCCAGCACCACGGGAGCACCGCCGCCGACAACCTGGTGGGCATCAAGGGCGCCGCGGAGTTGGCCCTGGTGCGCCGCATGACCGGGGCTGCGGACCCCCTCGGGTTCTTCATGCCCGGAGAGTTCCGCTCCCCCGACTTCGCGCGCATGTCCCGCTACGGCGAAGACTTCGTCCACTGCGCCTACCTGGGCTGGCTGGCCATCATCGGGACGGCCCTGGCGGCGCTGCGGCGCAGGGCGGGCACAGCCTGGCTGCTCGTGGCGGCGGCCCTCGGCCTGGTGCTGGCCATGGGGCCGGTGCTGGTGCGGGACGGTCAGGCCCTGCTGCTCCCCGGCGATCGAGCGGTGCCGCTGCCCTACCTGCTGCTGGAGGGGCTGCCCGGCTTCTCCGGCTTGAGCCTGCTGTTCCGGCTCGCGATGCTCCCGTCCCTGGCCCTCGTGGTCTGTGCCGCGCGGGGGATCTCCGGGCTCGGGGGGA
Source organism: uncultured Enterobacterales bacterium (assembly GCA_964481655.1). Lineage (GTDB taxonomy): Bacteria > Myxococcota_A > UBA796 > UBA796 > JAFGLY01 > CALDOK01. The sequence continues at coordinate 34,993 of CAYZVO010000032.1, forward strand.
CCCGGGCGCGGGTGGTGTCCGTCGTCGCGGCCGTGGCGGTGTTCGCGGAGCTGCGCGCCGTCGCGCCGACCCACGACCTGCCGGCCCTGAGCGACGCCGCGGTCGCCCCCGCCCTCGAGACCCTCGCGGAGGCGCCCGAGGCCGGGGTGATGAACTTCCCGGTCGTGGGAGGGCGCCGCTATCTCTATGAGCAGACCCTCCACGGCAAGCCCATCACCGGCGGGCTCAACTTCCCCAACAACGGCGCCTCCATGCGCGTCTGGAGCGCCATCATCGACACACCCACGGGGGACGACGCGGCCTACCGCGCCGAGGTCCAGCGGGCCGCCTGCGCCGAGGGTGTCGGCTACCTGGTGGTGCACATCGACGCCTTGGCCAGGCCGGACCGGCACGACCTCGGCGTGCGCGCCGCCCATCACCGCCTGCCGGTGATCGCCAGCTCCCCCGGCGTCAGGGTCCACGAGCTCTGCCCCTCGGGCGCGGAGAACCCGCCGCTGGACAGCGGCTCGAGCGCTCCGAGCGGTTAGGAGGGCGGTGCCCTGCGCCCACCGGTCGGCGCATCACCAGGAAGGAGCCATGGCGAGGTCCAGCACGTCGCGCGAGCCTATCGGGGTCATCCTGCCCACCGTCCGCAAGGTCGAAGGGCTGGCCTGCACACCGGGTGAGGCCCTGTTCCTGGGGCGCACCGTGGCTGAGCGTCAGGAGCGCGCCTTCATCGCCGCCGGGGCCCGGCCCGGGGATGACGATGTCGGGCGCGAGCGGGTGGTGGTCGCGGCCGACGCGGTGGTCATGCAGGCCACCATCCAGGCTGTGCTCGAGCTCGGCCGCCAGAAGATGGAGCCGATCCAGATCCGGCCCAGCGGCGAGCTGGCCCGCTTCCTCGCGGAGGCCGAGCTGGGGCGCGCCGACATCTTGGCGGCGTACCTGCCCCCGGGGGTCAGCGCCGATCGCGCCGCCCTGCGGGAGCTGCCGGTGCGGGAGCTGCCCGCCCAGGAGCGCCTGCTGGACATGCCGGTGCACCACACCCAGTTCGGCGCGGATCTGCTCCAGGTGCCCATCTCCGATGCCCTGCTGTTCCCCACGGGACACTGGCTCCAGCTGCTCTGGGGCAACCTGCTGGGGCTCGGCCCCTTCCTCTGGCGGGGCCTGGTGGGCGCCGCGTTGCCCCACGTCATCTACAACGTGAGCCGCGCCTGGCTCCGCTCCTTCAGCGTCAACCCCTACCGCATCGGCGCCCAGCTCGGGCGCACGGGCAAGGGCTGCCGGGTGCACCCCAGCGCCGTGGTCGAGGGGTGCTGGCTGGGCGACGGTGTCGAGATCGGGGCCAACGCCGTGGTGCGTGGCTGCATCCTGGCCGACGGTGCCAAGGTCGAGGAGCTGTCGGTGGTGGACTTCAGCGTCCTGGGCAAGCAGGCGATGGTCCAGCGCCAAGCCATGGTGCGCTTCTGCCTGCTCGACCAGGGCTGCGCCTGCGCCGGACAGATGCAGCTGGGCGTGCTCGGGCGCGACGCCGCCTTGAAGCACGGCGCCACCCTCATGGACATCAACTACGCACAGGGCGTGCGCGTCCGCGCGGGGGACGGCCTGCACCGGGCGCCCCTGGGGCTCGCGGGGGTCTGTGTCGGTCCGCGCACCATCGTCGGGAGCGGGATCAAGGTGGCCTCCGGCCGCGCCGTGCCGCCGGATCTCGTGGTGCTGCCGAGCCCCGCGCAGGTGCTGTCCCGCGTGCCCTCGAAGTGCAAGAAGGGCACCTTCACCGTCCGTGACGGGGGGCTCGACCCGGCGTGATCTCCTGGAGCGACCCAGCGCTGAGCAATCTGTTGGCTGCGGGCTACTTCGGCCTGCTGACCGTGCTCTGGTTCCTGCTGCTGGTGGGCGCCAGCGGCTGGGGCAAGCGCTGGCGCCTGGCCCAGCGCGATGGCGGCCAGGCCGTCCCGCCGGTGCTGGTCTGCGTGCCCGCGCGCAACGAGGCGGCGAACATCGCCACCTGCGTGAGCTCGATCCTGGCCAACGAAGACGTGGAGCTCGAGCTGGTGGTCATCGACGACGGCTCGGAGGACGGCACCGGTGAGCTCGCCGTCGAAGCGGCCAGCGGCGACCCCCGCTTCTCCCTCCTCAGCGGCAGCCCGCCGCCCAAGGGCTGGGCCGGCAAGAGCTGGGCCCTGGTCCAGGCGAGCGCAGACGCGGTTCGTCCCTACACCCTGTACGTGGACGCGGATCTGGAGCTGCACCCCCGGGCGGTCCATTCGGCGCTGGCCCAGGCCGAGGTCGAGCGGCTCGATCTGCTGAGCCTGTTCGGGACCTGGCGCCTGGAGTCATTCTGGGAGCTGGTCGTGGTGCCGGTGGTGGGGTGGTTCGTGCGAGGCGCCACCAACCTCGACACCGTGAACGACCCCTCGCACCCCGACGCCTTCGCCAACGGCCAGTTCATCCTGGTGCGGCGGGAGTCCTACGAGCGCATCGGCGGTCACAGGGCGGTCCAGGGCGAGGTCCTCGAGGACGTGCGCCTGGCCCAGGTGTTCTCGAAGCAGGCCATGCGGGTGATGCTGCTGCACGCCCCCTGGGCCTTCCGCGCCCGCCTGTACCGCTCCCTGGGCGAGATCGTGCAGGGCTACACCAAGAACTTCTACGAGGGCATGGGTCGCCAGCCGCTGGTGGCCCTGGGGCTGGCCCTGTTCACCGTCATCGGCAGCCTGCTGCCCTTCGCCATCGCCGCGGGTGTGCTCGTCGCGCAGTACGCGGTGGGCTGGCAGCTGCTCGATGGCTACCTCGTGGCCTGGTGCGTGGGGGTCTGCTTGCTGATCATCGGCTTCCGCTGGCGCCAGGAGCGCGCCGACGGCCGCTCGGGGGTCTACGCGCTGACGCAGCCCCTGGGCAACCTCGTGCTGCTCTGGATCGTGCTGCGGTCCATGATCGCCATCGAGGTGACCTGGAAGGGGCGGGCCTACCGCGACGGCAAGGCGTCCGGAGAGGACTAGCGCCTCCCGGGGGCCGCTCGCCCCTGAAGCCAAGAACCCCCGATGCCGAAGCATCGGGGGCCTATGGAGCGGGAGACCGGGCTCGAACCGGCGACAGCCAGCATGGCAAGCTGGTGCTCTACCAACTGAGCTACTCCCGCTTGGGGACCCGTATTTATTGGGGTCGCGGCGACTGTCAAGGGACCCGATGACGTTTTTTTCCGGATGTCGATCCCGTCGGCGGCCGAGCTCGACGGGCTATGCTCGACCTCCCGCCTTCCCCGTGCCCATGCAGCAACCCGCACGCTTCCCACTCACCAGGCAGGTCGCCGTCGCGATGGTGGCGAGCCTGGTGAGCACCGGCTGCCTGTGGGTCCTGGTGCAGCGAGCCTGGCCCACGGCCCTCGGTGGTCGAACAGGGATGGGCACCTGGACCGTCTCGGCCTTCGCCATCGGGCTGCTGCTGTCGAGCCTGGCCGCCTCCCCCGATCTCCGTCGCCAGCGGGCCGGTGGGCTGGTGCCGCTGCTGGGCTTCGGCGCCATCCTGGGGGTGGGGCTCGGCAGCGTCCTGCCCGGGATCCTGTTCCGCCTGCACGAGCTCGAGCGTTCACCGCCGCTGGCCGAGCTGCACCTGCTCCTGGGAGAGCTCGGAGCGTTGTACGGCCCGCTGCTCGTCGTGCTCTGTGCGCTGCCCATGCCCGCGGTCGTGGACGCCCTCTGCTCCCGTGGGTGGCGCCCGCGGGCCGCGGCGCTGACCTCCTCGGCGCTGGTCCTCGCCCTCGGCGCCGGGCTCCTGTTGCGGGCCCAGGCCTGGGAGCGCTTCCTGGCGCTGCCCCCCACCGCGAGCGCGGGGGAGGCGGTGGAGGCGCTGGGCAGCGCGTGGCCCTGGCTCGTCCCCTGTCTCGCCCTGGGGCTGGTCGCTGCGGCGTCCCTCGCCTGGTCCCGCCGCCGCGCCGCGGCGCTGGCTTGCCTCGCGTCCCTGGTGGTCCTCGCGGACCCGGTGGCGCCCTGCGCGGAGCGGCTCTACGCCCTGCCCGAGGCCCACGGGAGCCTGGCCACGACCCTCGGGGCAGGGCAGGGGAGCAGCTACCCGCTGCTGGACCTGACGGGGCCCCACCCTCGCTACGACGGCCGGCCCTGGAGGGACGACCTGGCGGCGGCGCTGGGCGCGAACGGGTTCTGGGACCAGGGGGCGGAGTTCCTGCTGTCGAAGCAGCCCGCTGATCCGTGGAACCTCCAGCTCCAGCGGGCCGTGCAGCTGCTCCCGCCGCCGGAGGCCACCTGCGGAGAGCTGGCTGGCACCATGGCCACCCTGCGACGCTACGGCGTGAGCGTGTGGCTCTGGCCCGGGATCTCGCCGCTGGCGCCCCAGGGCCCTCTCGCCGCCGCCCACCGGCACCCGGTGGTGTTGACGCTGACCTATCCTCCCGATGGGGACGCCTGCGGCGTGCTGCAGCTCGATGGGGACACAGCCTGGCTGTCAACTCGACCGGAGCGCACCGTCGCGGTCCCCGGCGGGCTCGACGGCCTGCCGGAGCTCACAGGCCCCTGCCCGGGTGCGCTCATCGTCGCCCCGACAGCGGCGACCCCCAGCGCGGCGCTGTTCGGCGTCCTGGACCGGCTCGCAGGCACCCACCCCGAGGCTCCCTTTGTGCGTCGGATCGCGCTGCGCTGGCCCGGGCTCGACCCGTCCGTGGACGACGGCTGAGACACAAACGAAGAACACCCGCCTTGCGGCGGGTGTTCGATGGTTGCGGGGGCCGGATTTGAACCGACGACCTTCGGGTTATGAGCCCGACGAGCTACCAGACTGCTCCACCCCGCGACACTGTTTGGCTCCGGTGGGGTGTCCCCGAAGCGCCAGCGCATGTAACGAGGGCCCCTGGGGGTGTCAACGCGCGATCAGCGCTTTTTGCCGCCCCGGCGGGTGCGGCTCTTGCGCCGCGCCTTGGACAGCGGCTTTCCCTTGGACTTATCGCCCGCGGGCTTGGCCCAGCCCTTCTTTCGGCCCTTGTTGCGAACCCGACCGGTGTCGCCCTTGGCCGCGGTCAGCTCGCGGAGACGCTCCACCTCGCCCTGGGTCAGGGCGCGGGACTGGCCGCGCTCCATGCCCCGAACGGAGATGGTCGCGAAGCTCTCGCGGCGCAGCTTGCTGACGGGGTGCCCCAGGGCGGCGAAGAGCCGCCGGATGAGGTGATGGCGGCCCTCGTAGACCGTGATCTCCACCCAGGCGTTGCCGGTGTCGGTGGCGTCGGTCACCCGGCACAGCGCGGGCACGGTGCGGCCGTCGTCCAGGCGGATGCCCTTGCGGATCTTGTTGAGGGTGACCTCGCTGGGGGTGCGGTAGACCTTGGCCAGGTAGCGGCGGGGGATGTGGTAGGAGGGGTGTGTCAGGCGATGGGCGAGATCGCCGTCGTTGGTGAACAGCAGCGCGCCTTCGGTGTTGAAGTCGAGCCGGCCCACAGGCTCCACGCGATCGGGGAGGCGGGGCAGCAGTTCGTGCACGCCCTTGCGTCCCTCGGGGTCCTCGCGGCTGGTGATGGTGCCGCGCGGCTTGTAGAGCAGGTGGTAGACGTGTTCACGGACGCCCTCGACCGGGCGGCCCTGGAAGCGGATGTCGTCCCGCTCCGGATCGACCTCGCAGCCGGGATCCCGCTCGATGTGTCCGTTGACGGTGGCGGCGCCCTCGCGCACCAGGCGGTCGGCGCTGCGGCGGCTGGCCATGCCGGATCGGGCGATGTAGCGGGCGAGGCGGTCGAGCTGCTGCGTGGACATGGTCCGGTCCTCGGTGAGGGAGGGCGGCGCCGGACTATCCCCGTTGCACAGCGGATGCACGGCGGCGGCGCGCTCACTCCTCGCCGTGCAAGGGCGGCGGTTCGCTCAGGAAGGGCTCGTCGTCGTCGTCGATGGAGTCGATGCTCGCCTCGTCGTCGTCTTCCTTGAGCTCGCGCAGATCCCGCAGGGTGGGCAGATCCGAGAGGTCTCTCAGTCCGAAGACCTCGAGGAAGCGGGGGCTGGTCCCGTAGAGGATGGGGCGGCCCGGGGTGTTCTGATGCCCCAGGGTGCGCACCAGGCCTCGCTCCACGAGCATCCTCAGGATCGTGCCCGGGTCCACACCGCGCAGCTGCTCCACCTCGGAGCGTGTGACCGGCTGCTCGTAGGCCACGATGGCCAGGGTCTCGAGGGCCGCCCTGGACAGGCGCAGGGGCTTGACCGCGCGGGCGCGGGCGCACCAGCGGGCGTAGCGGGGGTGGGTGCGCAGCTGCCATCCACCGGCGATCTCCACCAGGCGCAGGCCGTGCCCCGCCCGCGCGTAGCGGGTCTGGATCAAGGTCAGCGCGGCGCGCAGGTCGTCTTCCTCGGGGCCATCCAGGAACGCGCGCAGGCGGGGGAGGGGGATGGGGTCGCCCGCGGTGAACAGCACGGCCTCGGCGGCGGCCGCGAGGACCTCGGGTTCGGGAGGCCGGGGCTCGTCGTCGTCCAGCGCCGCGAAGATGTCCGCCCGGCTCGGTGGGCCAGGCTCGGGGGCGGGGGCCGGCGGGCGACGGAAGCCCGGGAGGGGAATGACGTTGTCACCCAGGCTGGGGTGGTCGTCATCCCGCTGGCTCACACGGCCTCCGGGATGTGCGTGAGGTCCGCGTCGTCGGCGCGCACGAGGCCGCGGAGCAGCACCGGGGCCAGGTGTTCACGCTGGTGGACCTCGAGGGCCCGGACCCGGCACAGCTCGAGCACCGCCAGGAAGGCCAGGATGCGCGCCGGCCGGGAGGGGAGCTCGGCCAGCATGGCGTCCAGGGGGCGCTCCTGGCCGTCGTCGAGGGTGGTCAGGACGTGCTCGAGGGTGTCGCGCCAGCGCAGCGGCTCGCGCTCGACCTCGTGGACCGGCGGTGGCCGATCCGCGCGACGGCGGGCCCGCTGATACAGCTCGCACAGCTCGATGGCGTCGATGCCGGGCTCGATGGGGCGCTCGCCGGCCTCGAGGCGCTGCTCGGGGCGGTCGAACACGTCGCGGTACAGCTGCAGGCCGCGGCGGAGTTCGTCGGCCGCCTGCCGGTAGCGCTGGTACCGGATGATGCGGCGGATGAGGGCCTCGCGGGGATCGTCGGCTTCGTCGGCCTGCTCGAGGGGGGTCGCCCCCGGGAGCAGCTCGCGGCTCTTCAGCTCGCAGAGCGTCGCCGCCATCACCAGGAACTCTCCCGCGATGTCCAGGTCCACCACCTGCAGCCGGGTCAGGGCGGCGAGGTACTCCCGGGTGATGTGGACCAGGGGGAGCTTGCACAGATCGATGCCATCGCGCTGGACCAGGTGCAGGAGCAGGTCCAGCGGCCCATCGTACATCTCGGTCTGGACGACCGGGCCGGCGAAGGAGGCGATCGACATGGGTTGATCTGGTGGGAGCAGGAGGGGATTAGGTGCCGCGAACGAGCAACCTGTGAAGTTGGCGACAGAATACCGCGACAGGGGTGCCCGGGCAAGGCTCCGGGATGGTCAGAAGCCCCGTCGGGCACGATGCTGTCGGAGGTGGCGCGCCTCGAGCGATGTGATATGAGCGCCCCGGGACGAGTCGCAACGCGCTGCTCGAATGGGGGCGAGGAAGGAAGGTCAGGAGCTCCCGACATGACAAGCCCGGTTGAACAGGAATACTGGCCAGAGCTGCTGGAGCGGCTCGGCAATGAATCTGTGGCTGATCTGGCCGCCCACTACGGGCTCGATCCCGCAGATCTGGACGCCGCGCTGGCGAGCACCTCCGGCGATCGTCCCGTGCAGCAGGAGGCCTGGTGGCCCGAGGTCCTGCGGGAGCACCAGGAAGGTTCGCTCCGGCAGCTGGCGCGACGCTTCGGTAGCAACCCACGACGCCTGCGCCGGGGACTGGCTCGCTGCGCGGTGCGCGTGGCCGGCGAAGCGGTGCCCGAGGACGGCGTGGCCGATCTCGCGCCGTTCCGTGAGCGCCTCGGCAAAGAACCCGATCGCGCCCTGGCGGCCGAGGCGGGCGTCACCCTCGAGGCCATCAAGGGCGAGCGGCGACGGCTCGGGATCGAGCCCTACCGCATGAAGCCCGATGTCGAGGAGTGGGGCGGGAAGCCGGTGAGCAAGCGCGAGCGGCCCAAGCAGCGCAAGCGCTGGCAGGACGCCCCGGAGCCGGTCATCATCCGACGGGCAGGACAGGCGCGCGACGACGAGGCACCGCCCGTCGAGGTCGCCGCTCCGGCCCCCGACGACGCTCCGGTGGTCGAGCGCCGCGCGCGGCCCCAGCCCAAGGCCTTCGGGGCGGTCGGGCTGGGCTCCGACGAACCCGCGGACGATCCGTCTCCGGTGTCGCGGGATCGTCGCCGCCGGCGCATCGTGCGTCCCACAGGCGCCGAGAAGGAAGAGCCCGAGACCCCCGCGGTCCGCCGCAGCTTCGGCCGCCTCCCCAAGCTCGGCGCCCCCGCCCCGGTGCGCGTCATCGAGCCCGATGATCTGCCCCAGGAAGAGCCCCCGCCGCCACCACGACGCGCTCGCCCCATGCGGCGGGAGACCAAGCCTTCGGCGCCGGCGCCCGCAGCCGCCCCGGTGGTGGACGTCGCCCCGGTGGTGGACGTCGCCCCGGTGGTGAACGCAGCCCCGGTGGTGGACACCTCTCCGGTGGTCGAGCCCCCGACGACCCGGGCGGCCCAGGACGGCGCCTTCGCGTGGCAGGTCCAGGTCCCCGGGCGAGATGAGCCCATGCTGGTGCTGGCGGACGACATGCAGGGAGCCCTCGAGCTCGCGGCGAGCCACCTGGGCGATGAGCCCCTGAGGGGTGCGAAGGCCTGGCGCCTCGCCGAAGTGCTTCACGACGAAGGCTGATCCCGCCCCCGCGGTGCCCGTCGGGGCCGCGGCGCGTCAGCGACCGCTGGTGTACGGCCCACCGTCCTCGAGCTCGAAGCGTTCGCCCTCGAGGGCGAAGCGTTCGACGCCCTCGAGCCCGTCCTCGCCGATGGTGTAGACGTTGAAGTGGGCCGTCTCGTTGCGCTCGGCCGAGGGCGTGCGCCCACCCGCGCCGGGATCGTGGATGGGGATGTCGCCGTGGGGGGTGACCAGGTGGCTCTCGAAGCCGTGGTGCTCGTGGCCGTGGAGGATCAGATCGATGGCCGGCCGCCGGCTCAGGATGGCCTCGAGGGATGCGGCGTTGAGCAGGTTGCGTGAGGCGGTCGCGTAGGGCTCCCCCTGCCGGTCCCGCAGCGGATAGTGCAGCAGGAGGATGGTGAAGCCCTGATCGAGCTCGCCGGCGTCGATCAGCCGCGCGAGCCCCTCGAGCTGCTCCTCCGGCAGCTCGCCGTTGGCCAGGATCGGGTGCGGCCTGGCGCAGTCGAGGCCCACGACGGTGACCGGCCCGTGCCGATGCACCGCCGGGTAGCTCCCGCCCCCCGTCCAGGCGGCGAAGCTGCCCTCGAAGCGTCGCTCCCGCTGGGCGCCGCGGGTGTAGACGTCGTGGTTGCCGGGCACCATGACCGTGGGGATGTGGTCGATGACGGGCGCCAGGAGCGCGCGCACGTCGCGGTACTCGTCAGGGCTGGACATGCCGGTGAGATCGCCGCTGCAGACGCACAGATCGGGCCGCTGCTCGACCACGGCCTCGACCAGCAGCTCGATGCTCCGCTGGGAGAAGTGGTGGACCCGCTTGCCCAGGTAGAGGTTTGCGGTGCCCAGCAGGCGCTTGCTGAACAGCGCACTGGGGGACGGCCGTCGGTACAGATGGAGGTCGGTGAAGTGGAGGACGCGCACGGTGGTTCACCTCGTCAGGGGCGCAAGATACAGCCGTTCCTCCCGCAGGGCCAGCGCCGCCCAGTCGCGCGCTCCCCCTGTCGGGGTTTCCGTGAGGGTGCTACGTTCCTGGCGCAGCGGGCCGTGGGCCCGCGCTGCACCACCCACCGCATGGGAGCTGTCATGGAGGACCCGCGCCGTATCCTCGAGCAGGCCGCCGAGCGCCGCGTTGCTTGTGAGATCCTGCCCCGCAGCGGCGGGTGGAGCCGGGGGCAGGTGGTCCGGGTCGAACCCGGCGGCGTGGTGGTCCACGCGGCGGAGCTGCGCCTGGCCAGCGGCGCGGACGTGCGCTGCTGGTTCAGCCTCGACGGCACCCCCCGGAGCTTCGAGGCCAGCGTCATCCGCGTCGGCGTGCCCGTCCCCGACAGATCCCAGTTCGGCGTCCTGCTCGGCTTCATCGACGGATGGACAGCTGGTGAGCAGCCCTCCGCCAGCGACCACTCCTTCGATCTGAGCATCGTCCCACCCAACGGCCCCGGTATCTCTCTGATCCACGGCCCCGGACGGGTGGTCGAGCTGAGTGTGGACGGGCTGTCCTTCACGCTGCCGTCGGACCACATCCTTGTGTTCGTCGAGGGCGCGGGAACCCAGCTCAGCTACGCCATGCCCGGTGAGCCCACCCAGGAGGTGGAGGCCCGGGTCAGCTCGGTGCTCGCCGGCGAGACCCACATGCTGTACCACGTGGAGATCACCAGCACGGACGACCCGGAGGCCTATCGTCGCGTGGTCGACGCGCTGCAGCGGGCCACGGAGCACAGCCCCGCGGGCTGATCGAGGCAGCGCCAGCAGGGCTCAGAAGCGGCCCAGCTCGTCGAAGCTGTCGCGGCCCAGCAGCCTCCGCACGCCCGGCTCGATCAGGACCACTTCGCGGAAGCGAGCGCCCGCGCGATCCGACATCAGCTGGGGCCCGATGGCCCACATGCCGGAGAGCCTGCGCGGGTTGAGGAAGTGGATCTGGTAGCGTCGCAGCCAGGTCGCGACGTGGGCGCTGCGGGGGTAGCCCGACGCGATCCGCCCCTGGGGAGCTAGCAGCGCGTGGCCGATGCTGCGGGGGTTGGCGAGCCCCAGGCGGTGGGTCGAGGCCCAGGTGCGGGCGTAGATGAACAGCTCGCCGACACACTTGAGGCTCGAGGCGTAGCCGCTGGTGGCCCGGCTGCAGTCCCTGGCGGCCTCGACCAGCTCGTCGTCGGGGCCGTCGAAGATGCGGGTGGTGCAGATGTCTCCGGCGGCCAGCCCGTCCGAGGGGCCCAGGGCGATCATGATGGTGTCCCCGCGGTGCAGGCGCTTGCGCGTGCTGGGTGGACGCCAGATCCCGGCTCGGGTCGTGTTGCTGCCGATCTGGATCTCCGGGGGGTAGAACCACCCGTCGAAGCCGTGTTGAGGGAGCAGCTCCTGGGCCCGCAGGGCGATGTCGCGCTCCGACAGGCCCACCTCGAGGCGCTCCAGGAGGCGGGAGGTCAGGGCGATGGTGCGGCGCTGGGCGTCGTCGAAGCGTGCGATGAGCTGCTCGTCCATGGGGCGCTCCTAACACCACCCCGATGGATGGGGTATGGGGCGGCCAGTGGAGGTCCCTACACCATGCCCTGGCTTCCCCCCCATGAGCTGCTTCGCGTCGAGAAGCCCTCTCGCTACCTCGGCGGAGAGTGGAACACGGTGCGCAAGGACCCCGACGCCGTCGAGCTGCGCCTCGCGCTGGTGTTCCCGGACCTCTACGAGCTGGCGCTGGGCAACCTCGGCCTGCAGATCCTCTACCAGGTGCTCAACGAGCGCCCCTGGGTGTGGGCTGAGCGGGTCTACGCGCCGGCCCTGGATCTCCAGGCCGCGCTGAAGAGATCGGGGCGCCCCCTCGCGAGCCTGGACAGCGGTCGCCCCCTGGGCGCGTTCGACGGGGTGGGCTTCACCCTGCAGTCCGAGCTGACCTATACCAACGTGCTGGGCTTGCTCGAGCTCGGGGGCATCCCGCTGCGGGCCGCGGCGCGAGGGGAGGGGGATCCCCTGGTCTTCGCCGGTGGCCCCAACGCGGTCAACCCCGAGCCCATGGCGCCGTTCTTCGACTTCATCGTCGTCGGCGATGGCGAGGAGGTCGTCCTCGAGATCGCCGACGTGCTCCGAGCGACCCTCGGGCTGGGCCGGCAGGAGCGCCTGGCAGCCCTCGCCGCGATCCGGGGCGTCTACGTGCCGAGCCTGGTCCCGGTCGCGCCGGGGCCCCACGGCGTGCACGTCCCGGCGCCCGACGCGCCGTTCATCCACCGACGGGTGGTGAGCGACCTCGAGGCGGCTCCCTACCCGCTGGCCCCGGTGCTGCCGTTCACCGGACTGGTCCACGACCGCGTGGCCATCGAGGTCCTGCGCGGCTGCACCCGCGGCTGTCGCTTCTGCCAGGCTGGCGCCACCACGCGGCCGGTGCGCGAGCGCAGCCCCGAGCGCGTGGTGGAGCTGATGGAGGCGGGCCTGCGCTCCACCGGGCACGAGGAAGTGTCGCTGCTGTCCCTGTCCACCTGCGATCACTCCAGGGCCCTCGAGATGGTCTCCCGGGTCAGCGCCGCCGCCAAGCCCTGGCGCGCCTCGGTCGCGCTGCCCTCCATCCGCTTGGACGGTTTCTCCATCCAGCTGGCCCAGCTCGTCAGCGACGTGCGTCGCTCCGGGCTCACCTTCGCACCCGAGGCGGCCACCGCCCGGCTCAGGAGCGTGATCAACAAGCCGCTGGACGACGCGCAGCTGCTCGATCTGGCGGAGCAGGCCTGCGCCGAGGGCTGGAACCACCTCAAGCTCTACTTCATGATCGGGCTGCCCACCGAGCGGGACGTCGACGTCGAGGCGATCGCCGACCTGGCCGTACGGGTGCTTCACAGCGCCCGGTCGGCGAACCGGCGCGCCAGGGTCAACCTGGGCGTGAGCACCTTCGTGCCCAAGGCCTGGACCCCCTTCCAGTGGGCGGAGCAGATCGACCGTGACGAGACCCGCCGCCGCCAGGCGCTGCTGCGGGATGCGCTGGGCCGAAACCGCGCGATCCGCTTCGGGCGCCACGACGCGGACGAGAGCTGGATCGAGGGCCTGCTGGCCCGTGGTGACCGCTCGACCGCGGATCTGATCGAGCGCGCCTGGAGCCTGGGGGCTCGCTTCGACGCCTGGAGCGAGCACCGGCGCACCGATCTGTGGGAGCGCGCCCTGGACGAGCTCGGGTACGACCCAGCGCAGGCGCTGCGGGCCCGCGGGCTCGACGAGCGCCTGCCCTGGGACCACGTGCAGCCCGGGCTGGACCAGGCCTGGCTGCGGGGCGAGTGGGAGCGCGCCACCGAAGGCGGCGTGCTCGACGACTGCCGCAGCGGAGGCTGCCACGCCTGCGGCGCCCGCGACCATCATCCTGGAGCCTGCGGCGCCATGCTCGGCGCGGCCCGGCGCGGTCCCGAGCCCTTCGAGCTGCCCGAGGTCGAGCCGCCGCCGCCCCCCCCCAAGGGAGGCGTCGCTCCGGCGATGCGGGTCGTGCTGCGCACGGCGAGGGGAGGGGAGTGCGCCCTGCTCTCCCACCACGAGACCATGAGCCTATGGATCCGTGCGCTGCGGCGCGCTGGGGTCCCCCTGGCCTACTCCCAGGGGTTCCACGCCCACCCGCGCATCGCGTTCGACGCGGCGCTGCCCGTGGGCGAGGCGACCCTGGACAGCTTCGTGGACCTGCTGCTGAAGGAGCGCGTGGATGTCCCCGCGCTGGCGGAGGCCATCGCGGCTCAGCTGCCCGAGGGCGTCGAGCTGCTCGAGGCCACCGAGCTCGAGCGGCGCACGCCCTCGCTGATGTCCCTGGCCACGGGCACGCTGTACCGCATCCAGCTCCCCGTCGATCCCGACGCCCTGGGGGAGCGGGTGCAGCAGCTGTTGGCCTCCGAGTCCGTCGAGGTCACCCGCCGGAGCAAGAAGGGCCCCCGGACCCTGGACGTGCGGCGCTCGATCCGAAGCCTCTCGCCGCTGCCGGGCGGAGGCGATGGTGGCTCGGTGCTCGGCGCCGTGATCGTCCAGCCGCCCGAAGGCTCACGCATCCGTCCATCGGAGCTCGTGGGGGCCCTCGGGGCCGACCCGCTGGCGAGCCGCACCCTCCGTGTGGCGACCTTGTGCGGGAGCAGCGAAGAACCCGAGCGGCTGGGGCGGCGCCTCGGGGTGGCTGAGAAACCCTGCTCGAGCCTGGATGATCCGGGCATCCTGGCCGCGCTCTCGCTGATCGCCTGAGCCTCGCCCCTGCGATGGCGCAGGATTGCTGTCCTGATCGCTCGCTCAGCGTCCCCAAGCGGATAAGGGGAAGGCCTGGGTATGCGGGATTGCCCTGTCCGGTCCGTCTCCGTATACTTGCATGCTTACGTGAGGTCTCAGCGGCGCGCCCATGAAGATCTGCAGCCTGTGCAAGTCGAAGTACGACGATCGCGTTGATTTCTGCTTCCGCGACGGCACCCCCTTGGTGCCAGCCGAAGACGAAGCCCCCGCGGCAGAGCCGGAATCCGGCGACCTGTTCTCGTCAGCCACCCGGCCATTTGTCGTCCAGCCCGATGGCACCCCCCAGGCGGTGGATGCCCTCGATGTCCCCGAGGCACCCGACCGCTTCGCGGCCGGTGATGGGCTCGACGTCCCCGAACCGCGCTTCGGCTTCGACGACGCGGTCGCCGATGCCCCGGAACCCGCTGGCCTCGACGCGCCCGAGCCGGCCGGCCTGGGTGGTGTGGACGCCACCGACGTCCCAGCCCCGTCCTTCCTCGACGCCCCCGAGCCCCCTACACAGCTCGACGCCCCCGAGCCGGCCGCCCTCCCGGCGGACGAGCAGCTCGAGCCGCCTCAGCCCGTGCAGATGGACGCCCCCGACCACGGCTTGTCGCACTCGGAGACCATGGTCCCCGACGAGACCGCCGACCCGGTCGCCGAACCGGATCCCGCGGCCGCGCCCACCCCGCCCGTGACGGACCCCGAGCTGGCCGAACCCGACGTCTCCGACGAGAGCTTCGGCATGGCCGACGAGTTCGACGAGTCCTTCGCGCCGCTGGACGACGGAGCCGACGGAGCCGACGAAGACGACGACGACCTCGCCGCAGGCGCGGCCTTCGGCGCGGACAGCGCCTACGTGCCGCCGCCCCCCGCCGAGAAGCAGGGCTCCAACAAGACCCTCTTCGCGATCTTCGGCGTCGTGGCCTTCATCGCGGTGCTCGGCATCGTCTGGATCCTGTTCTTCATGGACAAGGGGCCCACCGAGCCCGACCTGCCGCCCGAGCCGCCCCCCATCGCTCAGCCCGAGCCGCCCCCCGCGCCCACGCCGGAGCCGCCGCCCGAGCCCATCGAGCCTCCGGTGGACGAGCCCGGCGACGAGCCCGGCGACGACCAGGCCGTGGCCGACATCCTCGACAAGCCCGTGGACGAGCCCGGGGATGAGCCACTGGACGAGCCGGCGGATGTCCAGCCCACCGAGGACGTCACAAGCTTTGCATTCGATAGCAGCCAG
>CAYZVO010000033.1:0-31882 GCA_964481655.1 uncultured Enterobacterales bacterium
CGCATTGCCCCCCTCTCCCCCCCGGGGAGAGGGGTCGGGGGAGAGGGGCCGTGCCCGCGCTTTCGGACATCGGTGAACGTCGATCGGGGGATCGCTGATCGGAGGATCGGGATCGGTTCCGAGGTGATCGGGATCGACCCCGCGGAGATCGGCGCAGCGGTGATCGGCTGTCGGGGCGTGGCGTTGGCGGCTGCCGAGCAACGTCGTCGCCACTCACCGGCGCTCCGGCTCTCGTGGGGGCGGCCGGCTCGGTGGCGCTGAACATCGCCGAGCCCCGGACAGGTCGCACGGGGCAGGCCCGGCGGAACCACCCTACGGTCCCTCGCTGTGCTCGGGCTTTCGCCGCATCGGCTCCGCCGATGGTGCGAGATCGCCGACATTCCAGTCTCCACAGATCGATCAGCGCGAACCCGATCAACGATCTTCCGATCTCCCCGACCCGCTCCCGCCAGACCGATCTTCGTCCCTATCACCCGCCTGACCAGCACTTCCCACGCCACGTCCACGCCTCCACAGATGCTCGCGGAACCTCGTGGAACTCCTTCTCGGAAGGCGAAGGGTGTCCACGAAAACAGATCAACTCCACTGAACATCTCCCCAGACGACCGGACCCTCTTCCTGCGCGAGAGCGACACGCGCATCTGCATCTACGACCTCGACGAGGAAGCCTGCCGGGACTTCTTCGACACTCAGCAGCTCGCCGACTCGACGCCCCTGTGACGCCGTAGCGCAAACGTCATCAACCAGAACCGCCCGCCCACCGGATCGTCGAACTCCCGGACCCGCTCGAAGCCCGCGCGCGCGTACGCCTTCAGCGCGGCGTGGTTGTCCACCGAGCTGCAGATCGTGGCAGTGCGCAGGGTCGGATCGGCCGCCACGCGCTGCAGGACCCTCATGATGGCGAGGGGTCCAAGCCCCCGTCCGAGCTGTGCCCGCTCGCCGATGGCGATGTCGATGTCGATGGTGCCTTCGATCGGGATCTCGTGCAGCCCAGCCTCGTCCAGGTCGGCTCGGTCGTGGCCCTGCCAGCGGATGTACCCGACGGGGGAGTTCGCGGTGACGATCAGCGCGTCTCCACCTCCCACGGGGCGTTCGAGCACCTCCGGGAGGGTCGCGGCCGGGACTCCCCACCAGCGGGCCACGTGGGGGGCGCGGACCCAGCGTTCGATGACCCGGATGTGTCGGGCGGGGTCGAAGGGGGTGAGCTCCAACCTGGGGAGCGCATCACGGTCTCCCGCCCGCCAGGCGTCGGAGGACAGGCCGAAGAGCTCGCGGGCGCCATCGAGTGCCGCGGTCCGGGTCGGGTACCAGGAATCCGCCGTGAAGAAGCCATCCGGTGTCTGGACCAGGTGGTGGCCGAGCGTGTCATCACCGATCAGCTCGAGCCTCACGACCAGCAGCCGCGCCCTGGCGTCGCTCGGGTCCGCGAGCTTCCAAGCGTTGGGCGAGCCACGGAACCAGGCGGTGGTGAAGGCGTACATCGGGGATTCGTAGGCCGGCGCCTGCCGCAATACAACCCATCGCGGAGGTGGGAGACGTCCCCCTACCCCGCCACTCCGGACGAACATCATGCTGTCGAACCGTGGCCTCGAGCTCATCCTGCCGCTCTCGCTCATCTGCGTCGCCTGCCCCGGGAAGCCGGACTCCAATCCGCCGTCGGACACGGGGCCCGGCCTCATCGACGCCGACGAGGACGGCTACGACGCGAGCGTGGACTGCGACGACGGCGATCCGGCTGTCCACCCCGACGCCGATGAGCTGTGCAACGGCATCGACGACGACTGCGACGACGGCGTGGACGAGGACGACGCAATCGACGCGCTGACCTGGTACGCGGACGGCGACGGTGACGGCTTCGGGGATCCCGCCAGCGAGACCCGGGCATGCGCTGCACCAAGCGACCACGTCGATGACAGCGGCGACTGCGACGACGGCGATCCGGCGGTCCATCCCGACGCCGAGGAGTTGTGCAACGGCACCGACGACGACTGCGACGACGAGGTGGACGAGGACGGCGCGCTGGACGGCACGAGCTGGTATGCCGACAGCGACGGCGACGGCCACGGCGACCCCGACAGCGTGACCACAGCGTGCGCCGCGCCAACGGACCACGTCGCCGAGGCCGGTGACTGCGACGACAGCGACCCGCTCATCCACCCCGACGCCATCGAGACCTGCGAGGACGGCCTGGACAGCGACTGCAGCGGCGAAGATCTCGCGTGTCCTCAGCTCGGTGAGTTCACGGCGAGCGACGCCACGGCGAGGCTTCACGGCGAGGCGTCCGATGACCACGCCGCGTGGGTCGCGAGCGCCGGTGATGTGGACGACGACGGCTTCGACGACATCCTGGTGGGCGCGATGGGCAACGACCACACCGACACCCGCGCCGGTGCCGCCTACCTGGTGTCGGGCCCGGTCACGGGAGACCTCGACCTGGCCACCGCGACCGCGCGGTTCTACGGCGAGCACCAGTACAACTACGCAGGCAGCGCCGTGTCCGGGGCTGGGGATCTGAACGGCGACGGCTTCGACGACGTGCTGATTGGGGTGTACGGCTACCACGACACCGGCACCTATTTCTCCGGCGCGACCTTCGTCCTCTCAGGCCCAGTGACGGGCGAGCTCGGCCCCGCCAGCGCCGACGCCGCGCTGTTCGGCGAGGAGGACTCGGAGCAGCTGGGGTTGGTCCTGGCCCGGGCGGGCGACGTGAACGACGACGGCTTCGACGACATCCTCCTGGGAGCCTACCGCAACGACCAGCGCGGACAGGACGCGGGCGCGACCTACCTCGTGCTGGGTCCGGTCAGCGGTGAGATGGGCGTGCTCTCCGCCGACACTCGCTACCTCGGGGAGAACGCCCACGACTGGTCCGGGCACTCGGTGGCCGGTGCAGGCGACGTGGACGGTGACGGGCTGGACGATCTCCTGATCGGTGCGCCCGCCAACGACGAGAACGGCAGCCTCAGCGGCGCCGCGTACGTCGTGCCGGGCTCCCTGAGCGGTGATGTCGACCTCGGTGCCGCCGATGGCCGACTCTTCGGCGACGCCCGGGAGGTCGAAGCTGGCTACGCGGTGGCGGGGGTGGGCGACACCAACGGCGACGGCTACGCCGACGTGTTGGTGGGGGCGCCCTACCGTGACGACGTGGACGACCACCACGGCGCCGCTCACCTGGTCCTGGGCCCCGTCATCGGCGACCACGTCCTCGACAGCGCCGACGCCACCCTGGTGGGCGAGGCAGAGCGCGAGGAGGCCGGCTACGCCGTGGCAGGCGCGGGCGACGTGGACGGCAACGGCGTATCGGACCTGCTGGTCGGCGCTCACCAGGGCGCCGCGGCTGGATACCGGAGCGGCGCCGCCTACCTCGTGCTGGCGCCGGTGCGGGGCACCATCGGGCTCGACCTGGCGGACGCACGGATCGTCGGCGACACCGGCGGCGACGAGCTCGGCAAGTCGGTAGCAGGCGGCGGAGACGTCGACGGCGACAGCCTCGCCGACATCCTGATCGGCGCCGACAACAACGACGAGGCGGGCACCTGCTACCTGTTCACCTTCGCCTCGCCCTAGCCAGTTGCCGAGCGCACCCTGCGTTGGGGGACAGAGCATGAGCGCACGAGGCACAGCCCGGCGAGGCCCCTCGAACCCGACGCGCCGGCTGGCGTTGGCGGCGGCCTGCTGGATGGGGCTGGCGGGCGTCGCGCGCGCCCAGCCCGCCTCCCTCGACAGCGCCCCGGTGTTGCCGGTGTTGGGAGCCTCGAGCGCGTCGTGCCCGGCGCGCCTGATGTTGACCGAGGTTCGCCTGGACGACGCCACGGTGCAGGTCCATGGGCGGGCGCTCTCCAATGAGCTGGTGGCGCAGCTGCTCGCGACCTTCGACGCGTCCGACGTCACGACGGCCGTGGCGCTCGAGTCCGCGGGACCCGAGCAGTGGCGGGACCCGTTCGTCGAGGGCCCCGGAGACCGGGCCGAGACGACCGACTGAACGGCGTCACCGCGCCCGATCGAGACAGGCTGGTCCGTCGCCGCGGTGCCCACCGTTCGCCCCCCCGCGCAACGCGAGAAACCAGGGACTGATCGTGCGCATTCCCGGGCACGCCAATCGCGCGCGCCCGCGAGTCCCGAGGGGTATACAGGTTGGCAACTCGCGCGCGCTTGTTGCGCCCATGGAGCATCGTCGTGACCCAGAACGCCACCGTCATCGATCAAGCCCACCTCGACGCCCTCATCGAGCGGTATCAGTACTCGCCGGAGGTCCGCGCCACCATCGAGCGCGAGCGCCTGCTGCCCCTGGGCCTGATCCAGCGTGTCCACGCCCAGTACCCCCAGCACTCCGCCCTGGGTGAGACTCGCCCCTGGATGTTCACCGACAAGGCTCGCTACTCCGGCAAGAAGGGCTTCCGGGAGATCCTGGGCATCCTGGCCGCCAACGGCATCGAGCTGCCCGGCATCCCCGAGCGCGAGCTGTTCATCGATGTCTACCGCTTCATGGTCACCCGGCATGTGCTCAACAGCATCGACTGGGACAACTACGCCACCGACTCCCTCTTCCAGCTGACCTTCCCCCAGCCGGAGATGATCGAGGGCCCCATCGTCGAGGCGTACAAGAACGCCGGCTCCGAGGCCGAGCGCCGCGCCCTCATCGACGACTACATGGAGCTGACCAACCCCCACGACGGCAACCAGAAGCTCAACCGCCCCTGGTTCATCGACGACGACGGCCAGCTGGTCTTCCTCGACGGCAGCCAGCACAAGTATCCGCAGTGCCAGCTGATCTTCGATCAGACCACCCAGAACTGCATGGCCTTCTGCACCTACTGCTTCCGCCACGCCCAGGTGCGCGGCGACGAAGACATGTTCCTGCAGAAAGAAGTGGGGCCGCTGCACGACTACCTGCGCAGGCACCCCGAGGTCACCGATCTGCTGATCACCGGCGGCGACGCCGGCTACATCCCCAGCGAGCGCCTCGCGGCCTACGTCGAGCCGATCCTCACCGACCCCAGCCTGCGCCACGTCCGCACCATCCGCCTGGGCACCCGCTCCCTCACCTACCAGCCGGAGATGATCCTCTCCCCGAAGTTCGACTCCATGCTCGAGCTGTTCGACCGCATCGACGAAGCCGGGGTGCAGCTGGCCTGGATGTCGCACTTCTCCACCCCGCGGGAGATCCTCAACCCCTCCACCATCGCGGCCGTCCGGCGCCTGCACAAGCACGGCGTGTTCCTGCGCAGCCAGTCGCC
This sequence comes from uncultured Enterobacterales bacterium, assembly GCA_964481655.1. Classification (GTDB taxonomy): domain Bacteria; phylum Myxococcota_A; class UBA796; order UBA796; family JAFGLY01; genus CALDOK01. The sequence continues at coordinate 5,238 of CAYZVO010000033.1, forward strand.
GATGATGAACCACATCAGCCTCTTCACCCACGAAGACGGCACCGTGGACGTGGACCGCTCGGCCCAGAACTGGATCGACCTGGCCAACCTGCTGGCCACCATGCACATCGGCTTCCACTCGATGTACTGCGCCCGCCCCACCGGCGAGCACCACTACTTCACCGCCCCGCTGGCCGACATGAACCGCATCGCCAGCAAGGTGCACCGCTCCATCGCCTCCATCAACCGCCCCTCCCGCTACATCTCCATGACCTCCTCGGCCGGCAAGATCTCCGTGCTGGGCGAGTGCTGGGTGGGCGGCGAGAAGGTCTTCGCCCTCAAGTTCACCGAGGGACGCAACATGGAGTGGCTCGACCGGGTCTTCCTGGCCAAGTTCGACGAGCAGCAGCACACCGTCGATCTCCTGGAGCCTTTCGATACCCCCGAGTTCTTCTTCCGCGAGGAGCTGGCCGAGATCGAGGCCGAGCTCGCATCCGCCCTGGCCAAGGCCAGGAAGTAGCCGCGCGCCCGACGCGACGGCCCACCCCCTACCCAACCGAGAGATCGAAGCATGATCGACAAGCAGTGGGACTCCATCCCCGACGCGATCGCCGACATCGAAGACGGCGCGACGGTGATGATCGGAGGCTTCGGTGAGGCGGGCAGCCCCATCGAGCTGATCCACGCCCTCATCGACAAGGGCTCACGGAACCTCACCGTGGTCAACAACAACACCGGCAGCGGCAACGTGGGCCTGGCGGCCCTGATCGCCAACCGCCAGGTGTCGAAGATGATCTGCTCCTACCCGCGCACGGCCAACTCCGTGGTCTTCCCGGAGCTGTACCACGGGGGCGAGATCGAGCTGGAGCTGGTGCCTCAGGGTACCCTCGCCGAGCGCATCCGCGCCGGCGGCGCCGGCATCCCGGCCTTCTACACCCGCACCTGCGTCGGCACCGTGCTCGAGAAGGGCAAAGAGGTCCGGCGCTTCGGCGACCACGACTACGTCATGGAGTACGGCCTCACCGCCGACTTCGCGCTGATCAAGGCGCGCCGTGGCGACCGCTACGGCAACCTGGTCTTCAACAAGACCGCCCGCAACTTCGCTCCCCCCATGGCCACCGCCGGCCGCACCACCATCGTGCAGGTCGACGAGCTGGTGGAGCCCGGCGCCATCGACCCCGAAGCCGTCGTGACGCCTGGCATCTTCGTGCAGCGCATGGTCGTGGTGTCCAACCCGATGCAGGAGTCCGTCCTCGTTCGCGAAGGGAAGAGCTACCCATGAGTACCCCCACCCCCACCGGCTGGAGCCGCGTCGAGATGGCCAAGCGCGTCGCGCAGGACATCCAGGACGGCGCCTACGTCAACCTGGGCATCGGCATCCCCGAGATGTGCGCCCAGTTCCTCCCCGAAGGCCGAGAGGCCATCTACCAGACCGAGAACGGGCTGCTGGGCATGGGCCCGGACCCGGAGCCCGGCCAGGGCCACCCCGAGCTGATCAACGCCGGCAAGAAGCAGGTCACCGCCATCGATGGTGCGGCCTACTTCCATCACGCCGACAGCTTCATCATGATCCGCGGCGGCCACATCGACCTGTGCGTCCTCGGCGCCATGCAGGTGGCGAGCAACGGCGACCTGGCCAACTGGTCCACCAACAGCCCCAAGGCCATCCCGGCCGTGGGCGGTGCGATGGACCTGGTGGCCGGCGTGAAGACCATCTACGTGGTCACCCAGCACGTCACCAAGAAGGGCTACCCCAAGATCGTGAAGCAGTGCACCTTCCCCCTCACGGGCAAGGCCTGCGTGGACCGCATCTACACCAACCTGTGTGTCATGGATGTCACGCCCGAAGGCCTGAAGTGCATCGAGCTCGCCCCGGGTGTGAGCTTCGAGCTGGTCGAGGAACTGACAGACGCCCCCGTCCTCAACGCCCTCTGACTCCCTCGGGGAGGTCCGATGAGCAACAACGAATCCTCCCCAAGCGCCGCGCTCTACGAGCGCGCTTGCAAAGTCCTGCCCGGCGGCGTGAGCCGCAACACGGTGCTCCGGGAACCCCACCCGCTGTATGCGCACCACGGCAGGGGGTGTCGGGTCACCGACATCGAGGGCGTGGAGCGGATCGACTTCGCCAACAACATGGCGTCGCTGCTGCACGGGCACGCCCACCCCTCGGTGGTGACCGCGGTGGCCGTTCAGCTGGGGCGCGGGAGCTGCTTCACCCTCGGCACCGAGGCGGAGATCGCCTACGCCGAGCTGATGTGCGAGCGCTTCCCCAGCTTCGATCAGATCCGCTTCGTCAACTCGGGCACCGAGGCGGTGATGGGCTGCCTCAAGGCGGCCCGGGCGTTCACGGGCCGCCCCAAGATCGCCAAGGCCGAGGGCGCCTACCACGGGCTGTACGACTACGCCGAGGTGAGCCAGACCGCGAACCCGAGCACCTGGGGCAGCATCGACCACCCCAAGAGCGTGCCCGTGGCCAAGGGCACCCCCACAGGGGCCCTGGGAGATGTGGTCATCCTCCCCTTCAACGACACCGAGCGGGCCCTGAACATCCTCGACGAGCACCCGGATGATCTGGCGGCCATCCTGATCGATCCCATGCCCCATCGGGTGGGCCTGACGCCGGCCACCCTCGAGTTCATCGGTGCCCTGCGGAGCTGGTGCGATGACCACGGCACGCTGCTGGTGTTCGACGAGGTCATCACCCTGCGGTCCACCTACCGGGGCGCCCAGGCCTGGTACGACGTCAAGCCCGACCTCACGGCCATGGGCAAGATGATCGGCGGCGGCTTCCCCGTGGGCGCCCTGGCCGGGCGGGCAGACATCATGTGCGTCATGAACCCCCTGACCAAGCCCCTGGCCTTCCCCCACTCGGGCACGTTCTCGGCCAACCCCATCACCATGGTCGCGGGCTACACCTCCATGAAGCTGTTCGATGAGACCGCCGTGGAGCGCCTCAACCGCCTGGCGGACCGAGCGCGGGCTCAGATCACCGAGGCCATCAAGATCGCCGGTGTGTCGGCCTGTGTCACCGGCGCCGGCTCGATGTTCCGCGTCCACATGCAGAAGAGGCCCCCGCTGGACTACCGCTCCTGCTGGGTGAGCCCCGCCCACTACCGAAAGCTGAGGCTCCTGCTCGACTACCTCTTCGAGCACGGCTTCATGATGATCAACACCTGCTCGGCCACCCTGAGCACCGCCATGAGCAAGCGAGAGATCGACATGCTCAGCGAGGCCATGCTCGGCGGCTTCCGCATGCTGGCGTCCAAGGGCGCCGGCGACGACCCCACCTGATCCCGGAGATCCCATGCCCGACGCCTTCCTCTGCGACGCCATCCGCACCCCCGTGGGCCGCTACGGCGGCGCCCTGTCCAAGGTGCGCTCCGACGACCTGTGCGCCATCCCCTTGAAGGCACTCGCCGAGCGCAACCCCGACGTCGACTGGGAGCAACTGGACGACGCGGTGATGGGCTGCGCCAACCAGGCGGGCGAGGACAACCGCAACGTCGCGCGCATGGCGCTGCTGCTGGCGGGCTTCCCCGTCGCCTGCCCCGGCACCACCGTCAACCGCCTCTGCGGCTCCGGCATGGACGCCGTGGGCATCGCGTCCCGGGCGATCAAGGCCGGCGAAGGCGAGCTGCTGCTGGCCGGGGGCGTCGAGAGCATGTCCAGGGCCCCCATGGTGGTCGCCAAGGCCACCGCGGCCTTCTCACGCAACGCCGAGATGTACGACACCACCATCGGCTGGCGCTTCATCAACAAGAAGCTGCAAGCCGCCCACGGCACCGACGGCATGCCCATGACCGCCGAGAACCTCCAGGTGGAGTACGACATCAGCCGCGAGGACCAGGACCGCTTCGCCCTGTGGAGCCAGGAAAAGGCCGCCGCGGCCCGCGAACGGCTGGCCGTGGAGATCGTCCCCGTCAGCGTGCCCCAGCGCAAGGGCGACCCCATCATCGTGGACACCGACGAGCACCCCCGCAGCACCTCCCTGCAGCTGCTGGGCAAGCTCCGGACCCCGTTCAAGGCCGGCGGGACCGTCACCGCGGGCAACGCCTCGGGCGTGAACGACGGCGCCGCCGCGCTGATCGTGGCCTCTCAGGCCGCCGCCGAGCGCCACGGGCTGACCCCCAGGGTGCGCGTGCTGGGCAGCGCCGCGGCCGGCGTCCCCCCCCGCACCATGGGCTACGGCCCCGTGCCCGCCACCAACCGGCTGCTGTCCCGCCTCGGGATGAGCCTGGATGACGTGGACATCATCGAGCTGAACGAGGCCTTCGCCGTGCAGGCCCTGGCCTGCTCCCGCGCCCTCGGGCTGGCCGACGACGACCCGCGCATCAACCCCCTGGGCGGCGCCATCGCCCTGGGCCACCCCCTGGGCGCCAGCGGCGCGCGCATCGTGACCTCGGCCTACCACCAGCTGCTGCACACCCAGCAGCGCTACGCCCTGTGCACCATGTGCGTGGGCGTGGGCCAGGGCATCGCCATCATGCTCGAGCGGGTGTGTTAACGGGCCCTCTGGCCCATGACCCACCTCCGCCCGACAGTACCGACCACGACAGCCCTCATCGGGGTGTGGCTCGCTGCGTCGGCGCTGGCCTGCCAGGGCACCCCGGAGCCCACCGAGTCCGGCATCGACGTCGCCGACAGCGCGGACACGGTGGACACCGCCGACACCGCCGCCCCCCCTCCCCCGAGCCTGGGCCTGCGAGGCCTGCTGTCGGCTCAGGACTGGAGCAGGGAGGACGCGCCCTACGGCGCCGGCGCCGGCCAGTACCGGGTCATCGTCCTGCAAGAGTCCATGGCGCGCATCCTGCCGGAGGTCCGGGCCGCCAACCCCGACGCGCGCATCCTGGCCTACCAGAAGGTGGGTGGGATGCGGGCCGACGGCGGCGACAACCCGTCCACCGGCGTCCAGTACGACGAGGCCGACGGCGAACACGAGGAGTGGTTCCTGCACGACGCCGACGGCGAGCGGCTGATCTACTGCGACTACCCAGAGGTCTGGGCCGCCGACATCGGCGACGTCGGCTACCAGCAGCGCTGGCTCGACAATGTGCGCGAACGGCTCACCCGCGACGGCTTCGACGGCGTGATGATGGACGACGTCAACACCTTCCCGGGCCACTGCCTGGGCTCCCAGGGGACCCCCATCGCCGAGTACGCCAGCGACGCCGCCTACGGCGACGCCGTGGTCGCGTTCATGCAAGCGGTGGGCCCCGGGCTCATCGACGCCGGACTGCTGGTGGCGCCCAACATCGCCATGAACCCCTGGGAGGACGTGATGCGGGCCCAGGCCTTGACCATCGCGGCCGCCAGCACCCACGTCACCCGCGAATACTGGATGCGCTGGGACGACTCCCCCAACTTCACCGGGTCCATGTGGGAGAGCACCCTCACCTTCTACGAAGAGGTCGAGGCGCTGGGGGCCTGCTTCCTCGCGCTCACCTACGGCCCCGGAGACGAGGGCGTCGTCGAGGGCCAGCGCTACGGGCGGGCCAGCTTCCTGCTCGCCTGGGACGGCGAAGCGGACTCGGCCTGGGGCTACCTGGACGAGCAGGTGGATCCCTGGACAGACGAGTGGGCCATCGATCCCGGCCTGCCCGTCGAAGACCGCCAGGCCGACGGCCCCGGCTGGCGGCGCGCCTACACCGGGGGCACCGTGCTGGTGAACCCCCACGACAGCGTCTCCCACAGCTTCTCACTGAACCAGCCCCACACGGACGGAGACGGCGAGCTCGTCTCCGAGCTCACGCTGCCGCCGGGCAGCGCGATGGTGCTGGTGCACGAGGACAGTCCATGAGCACCACGACCTCACCCCTGATCCTGGCGGGCCTGGCCTGCATAGCCGTCGGCTGCAAGGCCCCCCCCGAGGCCCCCACCGAGCTGGACGAGCTGACCACCTACCTGTTCCGCAACTGGGAGGACCCCGACGAGGGCGTGCTCGAGGTCGGGATGTTCAACCTGCAAGCCCTCGTCGCCGCCATGGATCTCGACGTGGGCTACGGCGACCGCTCCTACCAGATCGGGAACCTCTCCACCGACGACATCCACGGCCTGACCCCACCCGACGGCGCCGACCCCGGCGACTGCTACGGGATCGGGCTGCTGGCGGGCTCGGCCTTCACCCCCGAGCAGAACAGCCAGGCCATGATCATGGACGATCAGACCCCGGTCGAGCCCTTCGCTCCCGACACCTACGATCGCATCTTCCTCGATCCCACCGACCCCTCCTGCTTCCCCACCCGCGACTGCCTGGTGCTGTACACCGACAACGACATCGTGAAGAAGAACTCCATGATGGAGATCCCCTACCGGATGTACAAGGACTACCGCTGGGTGGAGCTGGCCGAGGACGGCCTGCCCGGCAGCGGGTCCTGGGGCATCCTGGGACGCACCTGGATGGACGAGCGCGGGGTCGGGGTCAGCGGGAACAACACCATCGAGCAGAGCTACAGCGTCGATGTCTTCCTGCCCGGCGCCCACGGCGGCTGGGGGGCCTACCGCTACCTGGGACTCTGGAACGAGACCACCGGCGCGGTCGAAGACCCCGAGGCCGTGATGGCGCTGTCGCTGTTCGGCATGGACGGCATGTTCGACGAGACCGAGGCCTGGCTGGCGGACAACCTCTAGCGGAGCTGCTCTTCGAGGGCCTCCGCGATCTTGTCCTGGGACCCACCCGCCAGGCGGGGCAACACCGTGCGCTGCACCGTCCCCATGTCCTTGCTGCGGGTGTAGACGATCCGGTAGACCGCGACGCCACCCGCGGCGCGGTCCACGAAGGCCACCACGCTCTCCCGCAGGAAGACCCCCTGGGCCTCCGGGGCGTCGGCGCTGTCGACCAGGCGGGTGTGGAAGGCGCGCACGCCCTCCGCCTCGTACACCCGCGAGACCAGCCGGATGTCGGTGCGATCGACGATGCCGATGACCGAGCCTGTGACGAGGTGGACCATGTCGCCCTCGCGGCTGAAGCTCTCGAGCCCCGGCATCACCTCCTCGCGGAAGGTCACGGAGTTGTAGACCTCCATGGCGCGGACCGCGTCACCGTGCTCGAGGCAGTGCAGGGTCTCGACCATGAAGGTGCTCTGCTCGAACGACCGCTCCGCCTCACTCACACCCACGGCGCCGGGTTCCACGAAGCCCACCTCGACGCTGGGGCCGCAGGCCGTGGCGGCGGTCGAGAGCCGCCGATCCACGGCCGCCGCGATGCGCGCCTGGACCCACGCGGGGTAGCGGGTCGCGAAGTCCTCGGACGGCGCCTGGTCGTCCTCGGACCAGGTCAACACCCGCGCGGGGGCTTCGGGGCGCATCCCCGCCGAGCGGACCCAGCTGCCGAGCTCCGCGGCGCCGCCCGCGTGGGCCAACGGCAAGGTCAACACCAAGGCGAACGTAGAGATGAAACACATGTGTCGGGTCTCGCGCGATGTGTCGTCGGCTACTCGCTGGACGGGTGCACGTCCTCGAGCTCGGGATCGTAGTAGAAATAGCCGACCGCGCGGCCCTCGTCGTAGATGTCGGTGAGCCAGACGTAGATGCGGGTGCCCACGACCTGCGCCCCCACGCCCCACAGCTCCTTGCCCTGGGTGCGATGCAGGGGGACGGGGTTGTTCGGGTCCAGCTCCCAGGTCACGCCCTCGTCGTAGGAGCGGGCGATGTGCAGGGTGCTGTTGTTGGCCGAGATGAGCCCGCCGGTGCCCGGGATCCATTCTTCGAAGCCCAGGTAGAACATGTACTGGACCGTGCCGTACTGCACGACGGCCGCCCCGGTCACGCCCTTGCCGTCCGCGCCGCCGGGGGTGCCCGCCAGCACCGGCTCGTCCTCCCACAGCAGCCAGCCGTCCAGCTCGATGCCGTCCATGCGGTAGACATTGCAGGCGGCGTATTCGTCGGTGTAGACCGAGGTCGACTTGCCCGCCCACAGCTCCGCCTCGAAGGTCTCCCAGTCCAGGCCCTCGAGGATCTCGGTGGTGTCCTGGGCGGCCAGGTAGCCCCGGAAGCCACCCCGGTCGGTGATGGTCATGGTCAGGGGCCAGCAGGGGTGGATCTGGGAGCTGAGGGTGTAGTCCTCGGTGTAGCTCCAGCCGATGAGGTCGCAGATCAGGGGATCCGACGCCCGCTCGTTGCAGAAGTAGTTCCAGTAGTCGTAGGTCTGCAGCCCGTACTGGCCGAAGTCGATCACGGGGTTGTTGGGGTGCTTCTCCCAGCTGACGCCGTCCACCGAGGTGGTGACCCCGATGCCCCAGATGTCGTCGCTCGAGTCGGTGGGGTCGTTCAGGCTGTAGCCCTGGTAGGCCATCACGTACTGGCGATCGACGGGGTCCCACACCACCACCTGAGCCGAGACCGAGTCCTCGTCCCAGGCGCCCTCGTCCCGGGTGAAGACCGGGTTCGAGGGGTGGGTCTCCCAGTCCGAGCCGTTGGCGGTGACCGCGTACCCCATGCCGAAGTCGTCCCCCGAGGCGCCGATGTACCAGATCTGGATGAAGGGGTGGGCCAGCACCTCGGTGACCAGGTACCCGACCGCGCCGAAGCTGCTCTCCCAGGCGTCGTCGGTGCCTGAGAACACGGGGTTGCAGTCGTAGGAGGAGAAGCGCGTGCCCTCGACCGGCGAGAACGGGCAAGCCGCCACCTCGCCGGGGTCGACGTCGGGCCGCTCGGGCAGGATCTCGTACTCCTGGATGCAGGAGGTGACGCCGGCGCAGCCGAGCAGCGCGATGAGAGCGAGGCGATTCGATGGATTCATGGTCCCCACTTAGCTCCCCTCGATGTCCACGTAGCCGGGGCCGTTGTTGGCGCCATCGGTGTTGCTCTGGCTGCTGCCGCCGTTGTAGGAGCCGCCGCCGCCACCGGGGCCGTCGGGGTTGCCGCCGCCGGAGCCGGCCGCGCCGCCCGAGTAGCCACCGCCGCCGCCACCGCCGTCGCCGCCGCCGTTTGCGCCGCCGCCGAAGCCGCCGGTGCCGTTGCCCGCCGCGCCGTTGAGGAACGCGTAGCCACCCCCGGAGCCGTCACCATCGCCGGAGTAGCCGCCACCGCCGCCCTGGCCGTAGGTGTAGGCGTCGTTGTCGCCGCCGTCGCCGCTGCAGCCACCGGAGGTCAAGCCACCGGAGTGGGCGGGAGCGTCCTGACCACAGCTGCCGGTGACGCCGTTCTTGTAGAGGGTCATGTTTCCGGAGTTGTCGTCGTCCTCCGCGCCACCACCGCCGCCGCCCGCGGCGACCAGCAGGGTCCCGGTGGTGTCGTTGTAGACGAAGCTGCCGCCGCCGCCGCCGGCGTAGTCGCCCGCGTCGCCGCCTTCCTGGCCGACGACGATGGCCAGCACGTCGCCGCCCGTGAGGCTGAAGGTGCCGATCATCTCCGCGCCGTAGCCACCGATGTGGCTGTGGCCGGTGTTGGTGCCGCCCGCGGCGCCAGCCGCGGCGATCTCGTAGTCCCCGGTGGCGGGGACGGTCCAGTACTGGATGCCGCTGGTCACCGTGACCTCACCCTCGAGGGTGGTGCCCAGGTAGATGCCGTCGCACTGGGTCTGGCTGGGGCCCGATGTGCCCGTCTGGCCGCAGGTGTCGAAGGAGACCGCCTCGAACACCGTGACGGACACAGTTGCCGTGCTGCCGTCGTCGTCGCCGTCGTTCGGGGTGGCCGTGCACTCCCAGCTCTGGCCCAGATCCACGTCGCTGCCATCGACGGTGTCGTCGGTCCAGGTGGTGGTGGAGGGGCCGATGAAGCCGGGGTCGCCGGTGTCGATGGTGCCACCCACTTCGTAGGCCACGCCATCGACGGTCCAGGCCATGGTGTAGGTCACGCTGTCGCTGTCAGCGTCGTAGGAGGCGCTGTCCACGTCGCAGACCAGGCTGTCGCCCGCGGTGGGCGCCGCCGGGGTGATGGCGAGGGTGGGCGCCTCGGGCGGGGTGTTGTCCACGGTGATGGTGCTCGACGCGACCCGGGTGGTGCCGACGCCGTCGGTGGCCACCACCTCGGCGTAGACGGTCTGGCCCTTGTCGAACCAGCTGCTGCCGTCCAGGGCGTTGGAGCTGCTGCCGCTGACGACCGTGGAGCCATCGACGATCCAGTCGTAGGTCACGGTGACCGTGTCACCCTCGGGATCCGAGGTGGACGCGTTGACCGTGACGGTGTCGTCGGTCTGCAGCGTCGAGGGGGTCAGGGTCACCGCGGTGATGCTCGGGGGCGCATTGCTGATGGTGATGCTGGCGCTGTCCGAGCCCACCCCGCCGTTGCCGTCGTCGGCGCTGGCGGTGCAGGTCACGGTGTCGGCGTAGGCGAAGGCCCCCGCCAGGGTGCTGGTGAGCCCGCTGGTGCTGGTGGCCGTCACCGACGAGCCGGAGACGGTCCAGGCGAAGCTGGTGCTCGGGATGTCGCCGTCGTCGTCGCTCACGCCGGCGGTGCAGGTGATGGTGTCGGCGGCCGAGGCGGAGCTGGGGGACAGGCTCACGCTGACGGTCGGGGCACGGTTGGTGAGGGTGAGGCTCGCAGAGCCGGTATCGCTGCCGCCGTCACTGTCGCTGGCGGTGGCCGTGCAGGTGACGGTGGCGGTGGAGGCCAGGGACAGGCCCGAGAGGTCCAGGCTGGCCGCCGCCCCCAGGCTGCTGCCAGAGCCGGCATCGCTCCAGGCGTAGCCGATGGAGGGCGTGCCCCCGTCGGCGTCCGTCGCGCTGGCCGAGCAGGTGATGGTGTCGTCGTTGTAGGCGGACGATGGGCTGATGCTCACCGTCCCCAGCACGGGGTCGGTGTTGGCGACCGTGACGCTGTCGCTGTCGGTGGCGTAGCCGCCATGGGCGTCCGCAGCGGTGGCGGTGCAGGTGATGACATCACCGGGGTCGTCGCTCACAGCCACGGTGTAGGTGCTGCCGGTGCCGCCTCCCGACCAGGCGTAGCTGATGGAGGGCGTGCCTCCATCGACGTCCGAGGCGCTGGCCGCGCAGCTCAGCTCGTCGCCGACCTGGGGGTCGGCGGGGGTGACGCTCACGCTGTCCACCACCGGATCGCTGTTGGAGACCGTGATGGAGACCGAGCCGGTGGCCACCCCGCCGTCGCCGTCGTCGGCGGTGGCGGTGCAGGTGATGGTGTCACCCGGTGCGTCGCTGCTGGAGACGGTGTAGTCGCTGCCCGTGGAGCCGTCGGACCAGGTGGTGGTGACGGTGACGGTGTCGGCCGTGTCCACGTCGGTGGCGGTGGCGTAGCAGATGATGGTGTCGCCCACCTGGGCCGTGCTGGTGGACAGCGCCGGGCCGATCAGGACCGGATCGGTGTTGGAGATGACGATCGAGGCTTCCCCCGCGGGGCTGTCCCCCAGCCCGTCGGTCGCGGTGACCACCACCCGGTAGGTGGAGCCCTTGGCGGTGTCGGAGGCGGGGAACACCGCCGAGGTGGAGGCGGTGCTGGAGGCGCCGTCCTCGTACCAGGTGTAGGCGTAGCTGAGGGTGCCGGTGCTGTCCGGGTCGGTGGAGCCCGACGCCGTGGCGGTCAGCGCGTCCTCGGTGCCCGCGGGGTCCGGGTCGATGCTGACGGTGGGCTGGGTGGGGAGCAGGTTGACGGACACACCGATGGCGCGCTCGGCGTACAGCCCGTCGCTGTCGGTGGCGCGCACCGTGATCGTGTGGTCGCCGCCGGACAGATCGTCCACCCGGAAGCTGACCTCACCCGTGCTGTCCGCGCCCTGGGTGCTGAACTCGCCGTCGAGGCTGCTGGTCCAGCTCAGGGTGATGTCGGTGGGCTGATCCTCGGAGTCGCTGACGGTGGCGGAGAAGCTCAAGTCCTCTCCCTCGTTGACGACGTCCCCGTCGGTGGGGGATGTCAGCGTCAGCTCCGGCGGCGTGCCCACGGTGTAGTAGATGCTGTCGGTGCAGCTCACCCCGATCTCGTCGGTGGCGGTGAGGGTCACCAGGTGGGTCGCGACGGACAGGTCGTTGATGGCCACCCGGACGGTGCCGTCGGAGTCGGGGGTCGAGCTGCGAAGCGCTCCATCTTGATCCGAGCTCCAGGCGACCGCCAGCTCGTTGGCCAGGATGTCGGGGTCCGAGACCAGCGCCTCGAAGAACACCTCGGTGCCCTCGGGTCCCGCGCTGCCGTCCTCGGGGGCGGTGATGGCGCAGCTGGGCGCGGTGTTGGCCGGGCCCACGGTGATCAGCACGCTGTCCAGGGCCTCCTTGCCCGTGCTATCCACGGCGCGCAGGCGGAGGGCGTGCTCGCCTTCGTCGAGGTTCCCGTAGGCCTCGACCTCGCCGGAGCTGGTCACCTCGATGGACAGCCCCAGGTCCCCCAGCTCGTCGGTCTCCCAGGTGACGATCAGGTCCTCGGGCTCGTCCTCGCCGTCGTTGACGGTGCCCTGGAAGGCGATCAGCTGGTCCGCGTAGAACGCGTCGCCGTCCGCGGGCGCCGTGATCACCGCGGTGGGCGCGTCGGTCTCCTGCACGGACAGATCGATCCGGGCGACCCCCGCCGCGCTCTCGGGATCCCGGGCCTCGAGGGACACCTCGCCGCCGCCGAGCTCGAAGACGTGCTCGCAGGTCACAAGGCCGTCGGCCTCGACCACCGCGTCCTCGCAGACCGGGGCGCCGTCGATCAGCCACGACACCGCGAGGCTCTCGGTGGGGTGGTCGGGATCGCTGACGTTGCCCCGAAGGGTCTCGACATAGCCCTCACGGACGGTGTCCCCTTCGCCATGGGAGATGATGGTCACCTCGGGGGAGGCGTTGAAGGCCGTCACCCCGTTGTCGGTGCAGGCGGACAGACCCATGAGGATGGGGACCAGTGTGAGGTGGCGCATGGCAGCTCCCAGAGACGAACTCGCGAGGCGTTGTGGGAGCAGGGTAGCAGCGGTCCGACGCCTATGAAAGAGCCTCGTGGCCGCCGCGTTAGGAAGCGCCGATGACCCTCGCCTGGACCGCCCTCGTCAGCCTGACCCTGGCCGCCCCGCCGGACCTCTCGGCCCGGGACGCGCCGCCCCCTGCCCGCGCGGCCATCCCCGCGCACTTGCAGCGCCTCAGTGGCCCCCTGCTCCGGCAGCTGCAGGCACCGATGCTCCGTGACGATCAGCGCCCACAGCTGGTCCTCGAGATCAGCGACCCCACCGCGATGGACGCACTGGAGGCGATCCCCGGGGTCACGCTCGAGCTGCAGGTGGCCGATCTGGTGCAGCTGCGCGCGGGCTGGGATGCCCTCGGCACGCTGGCCAGCGTCCCGGGCGTGCGGCGCATCCGCGAGCCGCGTCGCCCCCGCCCCAAGGAGGTCTCCAGCGAGGGCCTGGACGACCTGTACGGCCCGGGCTGGTCCGCACACGGGCTCACCGGCGCTGGGGTCAGGATCGCGGTGCTGGACGTGGGCTTCGAGGGCTACGCCGATCTGCTGGGGGGCGAGCTGCCGGCGAGCGTCGAGACCTGGCTCGTCGGGGACTGGCGCGAGAGCGACCACGGCACCGACGTCGCGCAGGTCATCCACGACATCGCACCCGACGCGGAGCTGGTGCTGTACAGCTTCGACACCGACGTCGAGTTCCTGGCCGCGGCCGAGCACATCGCCGCCAGCGACGTGCACCTGGTCAACGCCTCGGTGGGCTTCGACAACGAGTGGCACGCCGACGGCACCAGCATGTGGAGCCAGGCGGTGGATCTGGTTCACGGCGCCGGGATCGCCTGGATCAACGCCGCGGGCAACGAGTCGGACTGCTACTGGGTCGGGACCATGACCGACGAGGACGGCGACGGCTGGCTGGAGCTGAACGGCGACGAACTGTTCGAGGTCGAGAGCGACTGGAGCGACGAGGCCGAGGTCGATGTCTCCCTGCGCTGGGACGAGCCCTTCGGCAGCGCGGCCACCGATCTGGACCTCTACATCGACTGGATCGACGTCGAGCCCGGAGACGAACCCTGCGGCGAGAGCGAGGACGCCCAGGACGGCGACGACGATCCCTATGAGCGCGCCTGGTGCGACCTGGGCGGCGGTGCCGAGACCGCCTACGCCAGCGTCTACGTCTACGAGGGCACCGGCGCGGGAAAGACCGGCTGGCTCTACTCCTACAACGAACTGCCCGAGCACAACCGCTCCTACCGCCAGACCCTGACCCTGCCCGCGGACGCCGCCGGGGGCATCGCCGTGGCCGCCGTGGACTGGGAGTTCGACACCATCGTGGACTACTCCAGCCGGGGCCCCACCGACGACGGCCGGGACAAGCCCGATGTCGCCGCGCCCACCATCGTCTCCACCACCAACGGCTGGTTCACCGGCACCTCGGCCGCCGCCCCCCACGCCACCGGCGCGGCCGCGCTCGCGCTGGAGGCGTCGCTGCTGTCGCTGGGACCGGAGGACATCCGGGACTGGCTGACCAGCCAGGTTGTGGACCTCGGGGACGCTGGCTACGACCACACCTTCGGCTGGGGCTACCTGCGCTTGGTGGAGCCCCCCGGTGGAGGCACGGAGCCGGGGGACACCGGCGACACAGGCACGCCCACCGACAGCGACGAGCCCGAAGATCCACCACCGCCTGGTGAAGAGACGAAGCGCTGTGGCTGCACCACGAGCTCCCCCGCGCCCCTGCTCGGGCTGCTGCTGATCCTCGTCCCCCTGGCGCGGCGTCGCCTACGCTGACGGCGCCTCGCCGGGGTCCTGTGCCCGCTCCAGCTCCATGAGCCGCGTCTCCACAGCGGACCGCAGGCCTTCGGTCGCATCCTCGCCATCGAACGCCGAGGGCTCGAGGGGCTCCCCGAAGACCAAGCGCACCGTGCAGAAGGGCGCAGGGATCTGCATCCGGTCCCAGGTCCGGCCCAGGAACCAGCGGCGCGACGGCAACACCACCGTGGGCAGCACCACGGCCCCTGTGTCGAGGGCGTGCTGCGCCACCCCGCGCTGCACCCGGTTGCGGGGCCCCCGGGGCCCGTCCACGGCGAAGAGCACCGGCGTCCCCTGCCCTGTCAGCTCCCGCATCTGCTGCAGGGCTGCGCGCCCGCCCTTGTCCTGATCTCCACGGCGGCTCGAGCCTCGCACGGGCAGCACCCGGCGCAGCCGGAGCGAGGGCACCAGCAGCTCGCCGTCGTTCGAGCGGGAGACCATGGCCGCCATGCGCGGCTCGTCGTTGCAGAACACCGCGGCGATCTGGTGGGCGTGCAGCAGCGCGTAGCTGTAGGGGCGCCCGGCGGCTCGCAGACCGGGGCGCGGGTCGTTCTCGACCCGGTAGCGGCAGCTCACCCGCCACAGGATCACCAGCAGCCCGATGAGCCAGCCGACGATCCGGGCGAGGGTGCGGCGCATCCGGTTCTCTACTCCAGCAGATCCAACAAGGCCCCGTAGGCCGCCACGGCCCGGTCGTTGTCCTCGGTGCTGTGGGCGGCGCAGACCATGTCGCGGCCCATGCGGCTGAGCACACCGCAGTTGTGGACCACCAGCGCGTACTCGGCCAAGATGCCGCGACGCCGCAGGACCTCACCGATGGCCTCGGGGGAGGTCAGCGGGACCGCGTGGGGCGCGGTGAGCTCGATGCGGACGATGCCGCCGTAGTTGTAGGCGAAGAAGGACACACCCCGCGCCTCGAAGAGGGCGTTGAGCTTGGCCACGTAGTCCGCGGCCATCGCCGCCATGTGGTCCAGGCCCCCGGGCTGCTCGAGCAGCCGGATGGTGTGGTAGGCGGCGGCCACCGACAGGGTGTTCCCCGACAGGGTGCCCGCGATGTAGGCGTAGGGTCGCTCGTCGGGCAGGCCGGTGCTGGCGGTCTCCATGACCTCGGCCCGGCCGCAGACCGCGCCGCAGCCGGGGTAGCCGTTCATCAAGCCCTTACCCAGGGTGGTCAGATCCGGGGTGACGCCCTGCAGCGCCTGGGCGCCGCCGGGGCCGACGCGCAGGCCTGTGACGACCTCGTCGAAGATGTAGAGGGTGCCGTGCTGGTGGGCCAGCTCGATGGCCTGGGCGTGGAACCCGGGGCTCACGGGGACGAGGCCGGACTCGGGGCCCATGGGCTCGCAGATCACCGCGGCGATGTCGCCCCCGGCCAGGGCAGCCTCGAGGCCGGCGAGATCGTCCTGGTAGACCAGCTCGGTGAGGTCCAGCAGCGGATCGGGGACCCCGTGGGTGATGATGCGCCCGCTCCCCGGCACCTCGAGATCGGCCATGAAGGGATCGCCCCAGCCGTGGTAGCCGCCGCGGTACTTGAGGATCTTCTGCCGGCCGGTGTACGAGCGCGCGATGCGCATGGCCGCCAGGTTGGCCTCGGAGCCCGAGGCGGTGAAGCGCACCTTCTCCACCGAGGGGAAGTGGCCGATGATGCGGTCCGCCGCCATGAGCTCGAGCTCATCGTAGAAGCCGTGGAAGTTGGTGCGGCCGCTGATGAGCGCCGTGATCTCGCTGTTCAGCTCCGCGTTGTTGTGCCCCAGGGTGATGGCCCCGCCGGACAGGATCGTGTCCACGTACTCGTTGCCGTCGAGATCCCGGACGCGGCTGCCACAGCCACCGCTCATGAACAGGGGGTACGGGACGGGCACCGGGAGGGTGTGCTCGCTGCCCCGCGGCAGGACCTTCTGGGCGTGCTCGAAGCGCGCGGCCGAGGACTGGGTCTTGGAGGCGTACTCGGCGAGCACCGCCTGCAGCTTGTCGGGGTTCGGCACCAGGATGGGCTCGCGGCCGATGCGTTCCTGGCGCTCGATGATCTCCCCGGTGGTCATGGTCATGGGTACTCTCTCCTCGACGGAAGGCATGTCCGAGGCGGCCTTCGGCCGCGTCCTCTGGGTTAGCTCGCGCAGCCAGGGCTCGCTATGCAGGGTGCATGCGCTACGACGGAGCACACTGGATCACGGGCGCCTCTTCGGGCATCGGCCGCGCCCTCGCGCTGGAGCTGAACGCCCGGGGCGCCCCCGTGGTGGCCACGGCCCGCCGCGAAGACGCCCTGCAGGCCCTGCGGAGCGGCTGCGCCCACCCCGAGCGGATGCACCTGCTGCCCGCCGATCTGCTCGACGCCGACGGCTGGGAGCCCCTCGCCGCCCGGGCGGCGGAGCTGGCGGGGCCTGTGCAGGTCCTGATCAACAACGCCGGCATCAGCCAGCGCGCCACCGCCGAGGCCACCCGGATGCAGGACGTGCGCCGGATGATGGAGCTCAACTTCTTCGCGCCGGTCGCGCTGACCCGCGCGGTCCTGCCGGGGATGCGCGCGGCCGGACACGGCCGGGTGGTCATCATCAGCAGCGTGGCCGGCTACGTCGGCACCCCCCTGCGCTCCACCTACGCCGCCTCCAAGCACGCGGTGCGAGGCTGGTTCGACAGCCTGCGCGCGGAGCTCCACGGCAGCGGCGTGGGCGTGACCGTCGTCTGCCCGGGCTACGTCTCCACCGAGATCAGCCAGCGGGCCGTGGGTGAACACGGTGTCGAGCACGGCAAGCGTGACGCCGTGGTGGAGCAGGGTATGCCCGCGGACCAGTGCGCCCGCCGCATCGCCGATGCCATCGAACGCGAGCGCTCCGAGCTGCTGGTCGGCGGGAAGGAGACCTGGGCTGTCTACGCCAAGCGCTTCGCGCCGGGCCTGGTGGAGCGCCTGCTCCCCGGCCAGGAGCCCAGCTGAACCATGAGCAGCACCAGCCGCCTCCCCCGTTCCCTGCTGCACGGCTACGGCGTCGCGGCCGGGTCCTTGGCCCTGGCCAACACCGCGGTGATGTTCTTCCTGCTCAAGTTCCTGGTGGACGTGGCCGGGCTGAGCCCCGCCGTCGCCGGCACGGTGCTGCTGGTCGGCAAGGCCTGGGACGCGGTCTCGGATCCGCTGGTGGGCCGGCTGTCCGACCTGACCCGCAGCCGCTGGGGCATGCGCCGCCCCTGGATCGCCGGCGGGTCGCTGCCCTTCGTGCTGCTGTTCGCCTCCATCTGGTGGGGCTTCGGGAGCGTGGACTTCGGCGGTGGGCTCGCGCTGGCTGTGGCCTTCGGCCTGCTGCTGGTGGTCTACAACACCGCCTACACCTGTGTGGTGGTGCCCTACGGCGCCCTCACCCCGGTGCTCACCCAGGACTACGACGAGCGCACCCGGCTCAACGGCGCCCGCATGATCTGGTCGATGGTCGGCGGCATCGTCGCTGGCGTGGCCTTCCCCATGATCTTCAACCGCGCCTCCTGGACCCTGGCGGGGATCGTGATCGCCGCCCTGATGGTGCCCGGGCTGCTGATCACCCTGCGGGCGACCCGGGGGCGTGACCCGGTCATCGACGTGCCCGCGCGGGGCTCCATCTGGTCGGTGTTCCGCTGCCGCGCGTTCCGACGCACGGCCGTGCTCTTCCTGCTGGCGTGGAGCACCATCTCGGTGCTCTCGGCCCTGGTGCCCTTCTACGTCGAGCATCACCTGCATCGGCCCAAGCTGCTGGACGCCATGTTCGCGGCCATCCAGATCAGCGCGCTGGTGACCATCCCCCTGGTGGTGGCCCTGTCCAAGCGCCTACAGAAGCACGTGGCCTACGCGCTGTGCATGGCGGCCTGGGCGCTGGTGCTGCTGCTGCTCGCGGCGGTGCCCGAGGGCGCGGTCGGGCTCGCCCTGGGCCTGGCCTTGATCGTGGGACCGGGGGTCGCCGCCGCCCACGTGCTGCCCTGGTCCATGCTCCCGGACGTCGTCGAGGAGGACAAGGTCACCCAGGGCCAGGATCGGGCCGGTGCCTTCTACGGCGCCATGACCTTCCTCGAGAAGTCCGGCACCGCCGTGGCCCTGTGGGGGTTGGGCTGGGGCCTGGAGCTGGCCGGCTACGCCGAGGGCGCGGCCACCCAGCCCGAGAGCGCCCGCCTCGCCATCTGCGGCCTCATCGGCCCCCTGCCGGCGGTGGTGCTCATCGGGGCGGCCCTGCTGGCGTGGCGCCTGCCGCCCATGACCCGCGAGGGCCACCGGGCCCTGGTGAGCTCGCTGGGGGACGCGGACTCGCCGGACGCTCCCTAGCCCTCCGGAGACGCCAGCTCGAGGTAGAGCTCGAACTCGTCGCCACAGGTGGAGTAGTCCCAGGTGGGGCACAGCTCGGTGGTCGCCACCGGCTCGTCGTCGAGGCCGTCGGGGGCCTGGGCGCAGGCGCCGCCCTGAGCGACGAGGTCGATGGTGTTGGAGTCCCAGTCGTTGCCCGCCAGGGTGGCGGAGGCGTCGTCGAGGAACAGCCCAGCGCCGTGGCCCTCGCGGATGGTGTTGTCCTCGAGCACCAGGCCCCGCTCGCCGTCCCAGGCCGAGACCCCGTCGCGGGCGTAGACGGCGTCCCCGCAGCGGATCAGGGAGCCCCGCACCTCGCCCTCACCCCCCTGGAGATCGTTGCCCTGCAGCTGGTAGCTGCCCGGACCGGACAGCCAGACCCCGCCGATGGGGTTGCCGGTCACCGCGCTGTCCAGCAGCTCGAGGCGGGTGGTCTCGCCATCCTGGGTGTCCGCCCAGACGCCCACGCCGCCGCCGACGTTGGAGGCGGGGGTGGTGTCGAGGATCTCGCTGTCGGACAGGATCAGCGCGGCGCCCTGCTCCACTACCGCCCCGGCGAACTGGGTGTCCTGGATGGTGCAGGTGTCGCAGCTGAGGGTGGTCCCCGTGGTCATGGCGTAGAGCCCGGGGCCCTCGACCTCGGCGATGGTCAGCGCGCTGGCGGAGACCTCGCCGCCGCTCACGGCCGCGACGCCGACACCGACCGTGTACGCGAGACCGCGGCCGGTGCCCTGGATGAGCACGTCGTCCAGGCTGAGCAGGCTGCCTTCGTCCGAGACCAGGACCCCCATGGAGCCGTTGTCGATCAGCTCGCAGCCGCGGGCTTCGAGGCTCCCGCCGATGCCGGCGGCCAGGCCGATGCCGAACTGCCCGTCGGCGCCGACGGTGCGCGTGCCCTGGATGGTGCTGTCGCTGATCAGCACCGAGGAGCCCTCCTCGAGGGAGGCTACACCCATGCCGGCCACGTTGGTGAAGGTGCTGCCGCGGATCTCCAGCGCCCCCCCATCGGAGACGAACGCCCCCAGGCCGCTGGGCAGGGCCGCGGTCCCGATGGCGTCGCGCACGGTGCTGTCCTCGACGAGAACCTGGGTGTCCTCACCGGTCACGCCGATCCCGAAGATGCGGAAGTCGTGCAGCTCGCCGCGCTGCAGGGTGACCGAAGCGCCGTGCCCGACCTCGAGGCAGGAGCCGTGCTCGCCGTCGCCCGTGGGCTGGGTGTCCCGGATGACCGTGTCGGTGATCACGGCGGTGGTGCCGTCTTCGCCGATGGTGATGCCCGCGTGGGTGTTCTCGTAGAGCTCGCAGCCGTCCACCGTGAGGGTCGCGCCGGCGCTGGCCTGGATGCCCTGCCCGTAGAACCCCGTGCTGTCGGGCTGGGTGCCGTGGATGGCCGAGTTGACGATCTCCACGGTGGTGTAGTCATCGAAGATCAGCACGCCCTGATCGCGGTTGTCGGCGATCTCGGAGTCTTCGATGCGCAGGGTGGCGCCCTCGATGGCGGCCACGCCAGCGCCCTCGAGGCCCCAGGACAGGTACTGGGAGTCGCGCACGGTCACCCGGCGCAGGGTCGCGTCGGTCCGCGTCTTCTCGAAGTGGGCTCCGGTGGCGAAGTTGCCGGCGATCTCGCAGTCCTCCGCCAGGAGGGTGGTGGTCGAGCCGATGTTGGCCGAGGAGACGTAGAGGCCGGAGTAGAGGTTCTCGGTGATCTTCACGCCCCGCAGGGTCACCTCGCCGGTCAGCACGAACACACCGACGAAGTTGGCCCCGTAGACCTCGATCCCCGAGGCCTCGAAGGCGCCGGCGTTGGTGTCGATCAGCAGCCCAGCGTCACCCTTGATCCCCGTGCTGGCGTCCACCAGCACCAGCTCCGCACAGCGGCCGGCCAGGCTGACGCCGGCGTGATCGCTGGTGACGCTCAGGGTCTCACCGTAGGTCCCGGCGGCCACGGCCACCAGACCACCACCGGCGGCCCCCGCTGCGTCCAGGCCGGCCTGGATGGAGGTGAAGGGCGCGTCGGCTGAGCCGTCGCCGTCACCAGCAGCGGCGACATCCACGTACACGGTGGCGCCGTCCACGGGCAGATCGCCCCAGGTCCCGACGCCGCAGGCCTCCGGCACGCAGCTGTCGCCATCGGCGACGGTGCCCTCTTCGCAGTCGGGTGGAGTGGTATCGCCGGTGTCGACCTCGATCCGGTCATCCGGGGGACAGCCCAGGGCCAGGCCGAGACCCACGAACAGCAGCGTCCTTCCAGGGATTCGCTTCATGTGCCTTCTCCTTGCCGCCATCGTAACCAGGGGTGCGCCGCCGTGGTTCCCTCCAGCAGCGGCCCGGGGCCGGGCGACGGCGTTAGGCTCGTGGAGGGCAGCTTGTGTCCCCTCCCCGACCACCGGAGACCGTCCCATGGCCGCACGTCCCTGGCAGCGCTTCTCGGAGCGCTGGGGCCTCGAGCCCCGTCCCACCGGCGCCCGACCCGTCTTCCTCCTGGCCAGCGGCTGGCGCTGTGGCTCCACGCTGCTGCAGCGCCTGCTGTGCTCATCCGGTGAGCTGCTGATGTGGGGGGAGCCCTACGGTCGCGCCAACATCGTGCCCACCCTCACCCGCGCCGCGATGGTGCTGCGCGAGGACTGGCCGGGTCCGGGCCACTTCCCCGACGACCACGTCTTCGACAAGCCCAGTGAGCACTGGATCGCGAACCTCTACCCGCCCCCCGCGGCCGTGGTCGAAGGCTACGCCGCCATGATCGACGCCTGGCTGGCGCAGCCTGCCCGGGCGCGAGGCTTCGAGCGCTTCGGGCTCAAGGAGGTCCGGCTGCAGGCCATGGACGCCGCCTTCCTCGAGTGGCTGTACCCGGACGCCCGCTTCCTGTTCCTGGTGCGCAACCCCTGGGACGTCTGGTCCAGCTGCAAGGGCGCGACCTGGTACCTGCAGTGGCCCAACCAGAAGGTGGACAGCGCCGCGGGGCTGGCCGCGATGTGGCTGCGCATCGTCAACAGCTTCGTCGGCTGGCCCACCGACAACGCCATGCTGGTCCGCTACGAGGACCTGGTGAAGCCCAGCTTCGACCTCGAACAGATCCGCGAGCACTGCCGCCTGGATGCCATCGATCCCGCCCCCCGGGACACCGTCATCCGCGGCATGGCCAAGCCCCCCATCCCCCTGGACGCCGGCGAGGTCGAGCAGATCCGCGGCATCGTGGGCGAGCTGGCCTCGATGCTCGGCTACGCCGGCCCCTCCCCCGGTCGAGGCTGACCCTGCCAGCGGGATATGCTCGGCGCCCATGCCCAGCCGCCCCGCCACCCAGCCCGTCTTCGCCGTCGCAGGCGCCCCCATCCTGGGCAGCCTCAGCGCGCCGCTGTACCGCGCCTTGTTCGCCCGGCTCGGGGTCACCGCCAGCTACACGCGCCTGTCCTGCGACACGGCCCCCGAGGCGCTGGCCCTGGCCCGCGAGCTGGCGCTGTCCGGCATCAACGCCACCAGCCCCATCAAGGAGCAGCTGCCAGCGCTGCTGGATGAGCTGACCCCCGACGCCGGCGCCGCTGGCGCCGTCAACGTCGCCATGGGGCGAGAAGGCGGGGGATGGCTCGGCGACAACACCGACGTCACCGGCGTCGTCAGCGCCCTCGAGCTCGCGGGTGTGTCAGCGCGAGACACCCGTGTGTCGGTCCTCGGCGCGGGGGGCGCTGCCCGCGCCGTCATCGTGGCCCTCACCAGAGCGGGTTTCCGCGGTCTCACGGTGTGCAACCGTGGTCGCGCGCGGGCCGTGAGCATCCAGGAGGCCCTGGGTGTGCCGACGGTGGGCCTCGACGCCCTCGAGGACCTGCTGACCCGCACCGACCTGCTGATCAGCTGCGTCCCCGGCGATCCGGGCATCGTCCCCGCGGCCTGGCTGCGCCCCGGGTCCTGGGTCCTCGACGCCGACTACCGCGCCGAGGGCTTGGTGCGCGCCGCGCGCCTGGCGGGCTGCCGCGTCATCCCCGGCGTGGACTGGCTGGCGCTGCAGGCCGCCGCCAACGGCGAGCGCTTCCTGGCGCAGGCCATCGACGAATCCACCCGCAGCTGGTTGTGTCGCCAGGCCGCCCAGCCGCGCCCCTCCATCACCGGTCCTGTCGTGCTGGCCGGCTTCTCCGGAGCAGGCAAGAGCACCGTGGGCCCCATCCTGGCCCGCCTGCTCGGCTGGGGCTTCGTGGACAGCGATCGGGACGTGGAGCGAGAGGCGGGCGCCCCCGTCCACACCATCTTCGAGCGGGACGGTGAGACGGCCTTCCGCGAACGGGAGCGGCGCGCTGTGGCGCGGGCCCTGGCCCACCCCCGCACCGTGGTGTCCCTGGGTGGCGGAGCGCTGCTCGACCCGGCGACCCGCGCACGCCTGGCCGAGCGTGGCCTCTGTGTCCTGCTGCACGCCCCCCTCGAGACCTGCCTCGCGCGCCTCGAGCCGCGCACCCGACCCCTGCTCGGACCCGACGGCGACGCCCAGGCGCTGTGGAGCGCCC
The DNA here is from genome assembly GCA_964481655.1 of uncultured Enterobacterales bacterium. Taxonomy (GTDB): domain Bacteria; phylum Myxococcota_A; class UBA796; order UBA796; family JAFGLY01; genus CALDOK01. The sequence goes on from CAYZVO010000033.1 coordinate 28,617, forward strand.
GTCGCCCCGGCTACCTCCAGGCCGCGGAGCTCGTGGTCGCCACGGGAGATCGTCCCGCCGAGGCGGTGGCGCGCCGCATCCGCGACGAGCTGGAGGCCGGCGCTGTGCTGACGGGTGGAGAGCGCGTGCGCATCCTCGAGCCCGGCTTCGTCCGTGGGGCGGCCATCCAGCCGCCACGTTCCAAGAGCCACGGCATCCGGCTGCTCTGCGCCGCAGCCCTCGCGCCGGGTGACAGCGTCCTCGAGCATCCCCCGCGCTGCGCTGACTTCACCGCAGCGGTGGGCATCTGCGAGCAGCTCGGTGCCCGGGTGCGGCACCGCAAGGGCCGCCTCGAGGTCCGCGGGATCGGCGGGGCAGGCCCCCGCCCGCCTGAGGCCGAGCCCGTCGTCCTGGACTGCGGGGAGTCCGCGCTGTGCATGCGCCTGTTCGCCGCCGTGGCGGCGTTCCTGGGCGGCTCGTACCTGCTGGAGGCGCGGGGGAGCCTGCGGACCCGGAACATGCGAGGTCTGATCCACGCCCTGGACGACCTGGGGGTGCGCTGCAGCGCCGACGACGGCCGCCCTCCCCTCACCGTCCACGGCCCCCCCGTCCGGGATCGGGTCCTGCTCGACGCCAGCGGAAGCTCCCAGGTGCTCAGCGGCCTGCTGATGGCCGCGCCGCTGCTCGCTCGCCGCTGCCACATCGAGGCGAAGGGCCTGGTGAGCCGCCCCTACGTGAAGCTCACCGTGGACGCGCTCGCCAGCGCGGGGGTGCGCCCTCGGGTCAGCGCGGGACTGGACCACTTCGCGCTCGGCGAGCAAGGCTACCGCCCCTTCACCGCCGCGGTGGAGTGTGACTGGTCCGCCCTGGCCATGCTGCTGGTGGCCGCCGCGACCACGGGTCGCATCGAGCTGGCCGATCTGCCCTTCGACAGCGCCCAGGGCGACGCGATCATCGTGGACCTGCTCTCCCGGGCCGGCGCCTGCGTGGCGCGGACGGGGGACCGCCTGCAGGTCGAGCGACGACCCCTGCGCGCCTTCGCCTTCGACGCCACCCACCACCCCGACCTGTTCCCGCCCCTGGCGGTGCTCGCGGCCGCATGCGAGGGCCGCAGCGAGATCAGCGGGGTCGGGCGGCTGCGCAACAAGGAGAGCGATCGGGCCCTGGCGCTGCAGCAGGAGCTGGGAGCCCTGGGCGTAGCGGTGCAGATCGAGGGGGACCGCATGGTGGTGGTCGGCGGCCCGGTCGGCGGCGGCGAGGTCGACGCCCACGGGGACCACCGCATCGCCATGGCCCTGGCCGTGCTCGCTCTCAGGGCCAGCGCCCCCGTACGGCTGCGGGGCGCTCAGCACGTCGCCAAGTCCTACCCGGGCTTCTTCCATGACCTCCAGTCGCTCTGCGGAGGGACAGCATGAACACCATCGGACGACTGCTGCGGATCGGCATCACCGGCACGAGCCGGGGTCCCGGCGTGGGAGCCTGGATCGAGGGCTGCCCCCCGGGGGTATCCATCGAGCCCGACGCCATCCGGGCCCAGCTGCAGCGGCGCCGGGCTGGCCGCCCGGGCACCACCGCCCGGCGCGAGCCCGACGAGCCCCGCGTCCTGTCCGGCGTGCACGACGGGCGCGCCACCGGCCAGCCGATCCTGATCTGGCTGGACAACGTGGACGCCAGGGACGACGGCGCCACCCCCGAGCGGCACCCCAGGCCGGGACACGCCGATCTGGTCGCGGTGCAACGCTACGGCGGCTTCGCCGACCCCCGTGGAGGGGGCGCGTTCTCGGGCCGCCTCACCGCCGCGCTGGTGGCCGCCGGGGCGGTGGCCCGGGCCATCGTGCCGGAGCTGGGCTTCGCCGCGCGGGTGCTGTCCGCCGGGGGCCGTGACGACATCGACGCCGCGGTGGCCGAGGCCGCGGCAGCTGACGACTCCATCGGCGGCCTGCTCGAGTGCCGCGTCACCGGCGCGCCCGCAGGCTGGGGTGAGCCCCTGCTCGACCCCATCGACGCCCGCCTCGCCCAGCTCTGCCTGTGCGTACCCGGCGTGCGGAGCTTCGAGCTCGGCAGCGGGCTGGCGCTGGCCGGCATGCGCGGCAGCCAGGCCAACGACCCCATCACAGAGCCCTCCGGCACCACAGCCACGAACCACGCCGGCGGTGTCAACGGCGGCCTGAGCAACGGCAACCCCGTGGTCTTCCGCGTCGTCGCGCGCCCGACGCCCAGCATCGCGCGGCCGCAGCCCACCGTCGACCTCGCCACCGGCGCCCCGGCCACCGTCCGCTCCACCGGGCGCCACGACGCATGCTTCGCCCTGCGCCTGCCCGTGATCCTCGAGGCCGTCGCCGCCATCGTCATGGCCGACTTCGCGCTGCTGGCGCGGGCCTATCGTCCGACGATGTGACCTAGACCCGGGAGGGGGGGGCGCCCGTCGCCTACAGCCCCTGGCCGAAGATCCACATCACGGCGATCAGCAGCATCACCACCGGCATCAGCCGGTAGTACTGCCGCAGCCAGTGCTCGAGATCCGTGCGCGCATGCCGCCCGAGCATCACCAGCGCGTCGGGCAGCCGACCGGCCTGCTCGGCGGCGGTGATGGTGGTCCGCTGGGCCGGGGTGAGCTGCGCGCAGCTGAGACAGGCCTCGCCCACGGTGGAGGCCCCCAGCTCCCCGGCGATCCGCTCCCAGTCCCGTCGCAGGGGCCTGGAGCGACAGCCGGCCGTGGCCGCACCGAGCGCGGGCGTCAGATCCATGCCCGCGTCGAGGGCTCGTCCCCAGCCCATGAAGAACAGGGCCTGGTGGTAGAGCGTGAGGGGCCGCCCCACGAGCCAGGACAGCCCGGGGGTGGAGAGGACCAGCTCGTCCACAGCGCCCCGCAGCTCGTCGCGCCCGAGGGCCCAGCCAGCCGCGAGCAGCGCGCCTCCCAGCACCAGGTCGAGCACCACCCAGCCGAGCAGGTAGGACAGCAGCCGACCCTCGACGACCAGCATCACGTTCCCGCAGAGGTAGGCCACGTTCAGCAGGAACGCCGGGTACACCAGCACACCGACGGTCTTGCGTCGCAGCTCCGCGAGCCACGCCGTCGCGTCCTCGAGGGCCCCGAACACCTCGACGAGGATCCCCGCCTGCTCGCCGAGCTCCAGCATCACGGCGTCGTGTTCGCTGAACAGCTCGGGCTGCGACCGGGCCGCCTCTGCGAGGGTCGCGCCCGCCTGGGTAGCCGCCCCCCAGCGGGGGCCCGCCCCCCCCCCCCCCCCCCCCCCCGCCCCGCCCCCCCCCCCCCCCCCCCCCAC
>CAYZVO010000033.1:31892-33555 GCA_964481655.1 uncultured Enterobacterales bacterium
CGGGGGGCGGCCTGGCGGGCGCCCGCGCCCGCGAGCACGCCGCCCCCGTCGCGGCCCGCCGCGCGCAGCGCCTCCTGCAGCCCCAGGCCCGCGCCCAGCTGCACCTTCAGCAGGCCGAGGGTGGTCCGCCGCACCTTCAGCGGCAGGCGCCGCCAGCCAGGGGGGATCAGCGCGCGCGGGTCGGTCGTCACGGCCCCAGGACCTCCATCTGGCAGCGGGCACAGTCGAAGCGTAGCTCGAGTCGTCGGCCCCGGGGGTCTTCCAGTGTCCAGGGTTCCCGGGCCCGCTCGGCCTGCTGGTGCAGCGGACAGCGCTCCAGCTCGAAGCGGATGCAGTAGCGGCTGGTCATCACCGGCCGGCCGCGGGTGGTGGCCCCCGCCTCGGCGCCGGGTTCGATGCTCTCGACGCCGCAGCGCTCGAGCAGGCGCCGGGCCCCGGCGTTGACCACGTTGCCCCGGAAGTCGAGGCTGCGCCAGGGCGCCGGCGCCGAGCGGGGCCGCGACGGAGCCTCGGCGCGGGGGAAGGCTGCGTCCCGGGCCTCGCGGAGGGCTGTGACCAGCGCCCGCCTCAGCTCGTTCCAGGCGCCACGGCGCAGGTGGGGTACGAGCCCCGGATCGATGCTGCAGGCCTCGAGGGACAGCTCGGTGTCTCCGAGCCGGCCCAGCTGGGCCTGAGCCACCGCGGCCGCCCGCAGCGGATCCCGGGGGGCATCGGCCCCGACGGGCAGCGCGATCCGGGCCTCGACACCGTCCTCGTCCTCTGCGCGGAGCACCGGCCCATCCGGCCCCGCCTCCAGGGCGATCGCCACGCCGATACGGCGCTGGGTGCCCGCCCCGTCCACGGCGCGCTCGAAGCCTCGATCCCGGTTCCGGAACAGGGACACGCCGGGCGCGATGCCCGCCGTCTCCGCGACCATGGCCTCGTCGCCCACCACCCGCTGCACCGCCGTGCCCCGGAAGACGCCGTCGGCCCCCACGAAGCACAGGCCGTCCCCCGGCGCCAGCTCCACTGGACGTTCGAGGCGCAGCCAGTCGCCCCTCAGCGAGCGCACGGGCCCCAGGGCCGAGCCGACGGACTTGGGGCTGCGGAGGGTGGCGACTCCGCGCTGCCGCCCGGAGAGGAAGTGGTCCGTGGAGCCGCGGTGGAAGCTGCGGCTGGGATCGGGCTCGAAGCCCAGGGAGACCGTGCCGCTCGAAGCCCGGGGGAGCCCCCTCGCCTCCAGCACGGCGTCCAGGGCACGGCGGTAGTGGCCGACCACATTGCGCACGTAGCGCTCGTCCTTGAGGCGCCCCTCGATCTTGAGGGAGCCGATGCCCAGCTCCACCAGCTCCGAGAGCCAGGCGCTGCGATCGAGATCCCGCAGGGACAGCAGGTGCTGGTCCGTCGCCAGGACGCGGCCGTCACCGTCGCGGAGGGTGTAGGGCAACCTGCAGGGCTGGGCGCAGCTGCCGCGGTTGGCGCTGCGGCCCCCCAGGGCGTGGGAGAGGGTGCAGCGTCCGCTGTAGCTGACGCAGAGGGCGCCGTGGACGAACACCTCGAGGGGGACCGTCGTGGCGGCGCGGATGGCCCGCAGCTGGTCCAGGTCGAGCTCCCGCGCCAGGATCACCCTCGAGAAGCCCCCCATCGCCACGAACCCCAACAGCGCCCGCCAGGGGAAGTCGGG
>CAYZVO010000033.1:33565-50183 GCA_964481655.1 uncultured Enterobacterales bacterium
GCGGCCGCCCCCCCGCCCCAGCCCCCCCCGGCCCCCGCCGCGGGGCCCCCCCCCGCGCCGCCCCCCCGGCTCGGTCATGTCGGTCTGGGTCGAGGCGAACAGGGGCACCGGAGGGAGGTCGAGCTCGAGCAACCCCAGGTCCTGGATGATGACCGCGCTCACCCCGGCGTCCCACAGCTCGTGGATGAGCGCGCGGGCGTCCTCGAGCTCGTCGTCGCGCAGCAGGGTGTTGACGGTGGCGTAGACCCGCGCCCGGTAGCGGCGGGCGTAGCTGGCGAGCTGCTCGATGTCGGCGAGGCTGTTGCCGGCCTTCTCCCTGGCCCCGAAGCGAGCCGGCCCTACGTAGACGGCGTCGGCGCCGCTGTCGATGGCCGCCCGACCGCAGGCGAGATCCCGAGCCGGCGCCAGCAGCTCGACCGACTCGCCCGCGCTCACGATCAGTCCTGGTGCAGTGGGCCCAGGCCCAACAGGCTGGCCAGGTGCCGTGGCGGCGGAGAGCCGTGGGCCAGCAGCTCGTCGTTGAAGGCCCGCAGATCGAAGCCGTCGCCGGCCTGGGCCTCGTAGGCCTGACGGATGGCCATCACCTCGAGCAGCCCCACCAGGTAGGTGGACAGCTGGGCCGAGGTGAGCTGGGCGCGGACCCACTTGCCCTCGGCCTCGCCCTCTTCCTGGAAGCCCCGCTCCATCATCAGCGACAGGGCCTCGCCGTGGTCCATGGTCCCGGCGTGGACGCCGTGATCGATGATGGCGTTGAGGCACAGGCGCAGCACCATCTTGTGCCGCTGCAGGCGCACCGCGGGGCCGCCGTAGCCGTGCTCGGCCATCAGCCACTCGGAGTACAGGGCCCAGCCCTCGACGAAGGTCCCGCTCGAGAACACCGCGCGCACCGGGGAGTCGAAGCGGGCGTCGTGGGCCAGCTGGAGGAAGTGCCCCGGCATGGCCTCGTGGATGGTCAGCTCGTGGAGCATGGCCTGGTTGTACTCGCGGTAGAAGCTCTCCCGACGCTCGGGGGGCCAGGCCTCGGGGGGCGGCGCGATGGCGTAGAAGGTCTCGCGGCTGTCCTCGAGGGGGCCGGGCGCGTCGCAGTACGCGATGGACACGCCCCGCTTGAACTCCGGCATCACGATGATCTCCACCGGCTCGTCCGGCAGGGTCACCAGCTCGTGCTCGGCCACGAAGGCCGTGGCCTGCTCGAGGGTGGCCTTGGCCTGCTCGATGATCGTGTCGTCGTCAGCGTGCTCGTCGGCGATGCGGTCCATCACCTTCCGGATCAGGGCCGCCCGGGAGGCGTCGTCGCTGGGCTCGGGCACGGGCTCGTCCGGGAAGAGCTCGGCGTGGTAGGCGGCCGCCTCGACCGCCATCTGCGCGGTGGTCTCGTCCAGCAGGCGCCAGGCGTGCTCCTGGACCTGTGCCGCGCTCAGGTCGGTGTCCAGGGAGTACTGCAGCTTGCGCTCCCACAGCTGCTGCCCGATGCGGAAGTCTCCGCTGCTCCTTGGCAGCAGCTCCTGCTCGAGGAAGCTGTGGTAGTCCCGCAGGGCCTGCTCGGCGGCGTCCGCCGCGGCCTCGAGGCCAGGGCGCTGGTCGTCGGGGAAGTCCACACGCAGGGGGCCATCCACCCAGCCCACCAGCGCGGCGACCTGATCGATGGCGGTCTGGGTGTGCACCGGCGAGGGCTCTCCCAGGCGGGAGCGCGCCTGCTCCAGGAAGGCCGGCAGCCCCTCGAGGCGACCCTGGAGGCTGGCCATGCGCTCATCGACCGGCGCGAACTCCCGGGAGACCAGGCCGTCCAGGCCCGAGCTGACCGTGTAGGCCGCGTACAGCGGGTTGGTCTCCCAGCCCCGCAGCTGCTCGGCCGAGAAGATGCCCGACGCCAGCTGGTGCTCGAGGATGGCGGCGTCCACCCTCTGCTCCGCGTCCAGCCCGGCGGTGTCGATGGCCGACAGCTCGGCCTGAAGCTCGCGGGCCCAGGCCAGCTCGGCCTGCTCGGCCTCGCTCGAGATGTCCGGCCAGCGATCGTCGAAGCGATGGTCGCCCAGGTACGTGGCAGAGACGGGGTTGCGGGCGAGGTAGCCCTCGAGGAACTGCTCTCCCAGGGCGTCGAACCGCTCGGCGGCGGTGGGCTCCACGGGCACCTCCTGGGGTGGCGTGTGCTGACACGAGGACAGGGCCAGCGCGAGGCCCGCCCAGCGCAGGGTGGAAGTCATGCTCTCTCCGTTCAGGGGCCGACGCCGCAGAGTTCTTCGCTGTCGGCGTCCCAGTCCGCCATGCCGTTGAGCACAAAGCGCTGCATACCTTCGTTGCCGAAGTCCATGCCGAAGAAGTTGGCCTCGCGCCACATGGCGTACAGGTGCAGGGTCTGCTCTCCACGAGGGAAGTAGATCTCGAGCTGGTAGTCCTGGAACATGCCCCGATCCTGGTCATCATCGGTGTAGGCCGGCGCCTCGAGCACCCCGCGGGAGACCAGCAGCGGGCCCTCGAGATCGCGGCCCAGATCGGGAACATAGCGCATGGTCCCGAGGATCACGGCCTCGTAGGAGACGGGGCCGTCCTCGACCACGTAGGTGGAGCGCCACTCGAGCCACTCGGTCTCTCGAGCCTGGTAGGCCTCGAGGTCGGTGGTGTACTCCCGCTCGTAGCTGACGTAGGTGTCGGGATGCAGCTCGTCCTGTTCTGCGGCGTAGACCTGGTACTCGAGCAGCTCGGCGGAGCAGTCGATGTCGTTCGCCATGAACACGCCGTACAGTTCGTCCAGGCTGTTTTCGCCCATGCCGACCAGGGACAGCTCGTCGGCGTCCAGGCTGGTGATGGTCCCGTCGAGGGGGCCCTCGAAGCCGTCGGCGTCCAGGGCGGCCCACAGGCTCTCGACCCCGGACTGCAACGCCTCGGGATCTTCGTCGTCGAGGTGTTGCCAGAACCAGTGGGTCAACCCATCGAGGTCTTCGGGCGCAGGCTCGACCTTGCAGGCCATAGCGGTCAGTGCGAGACAGGAGAGAATGAGGCGTTCGCGCATGGCGCCACAATAACCCCGAAACTCGGTCAACAGCCGCCAGGTTCCGCCCAGCCGGGAACCAGCTGACAGCTGACAGCTGACGGCTGACAGCTCTCGAACCGCGTCAGCGGTTCGAGTAGTAGCTGGTGTAGTACTCCTGCAGCTGCGCGTAGCGAGCCTGCAGGGCCTTGTCGTGGATGCTGACCCGGAACTGCTGGGTCCACCAGGCATCGGCCGCCGCCCAGTCGTGGGTGCTCATGCCGAAGTTGGCCAGCAGCTGGGAGCTGTCCCAGCCCTTGCGCTGCCCGACCTCGAGGGCGACCGTGACCTCGACCCAGCGCTCGATGGGGACCGCCTGTGCCCCGGTGGGCGCCTGAGCCTGCGGGGCGGCCTGCCGCTGCGGGGCGGCCTGCTGCCGCGGGGCGGCCTGCTGCTGCAGGGCGGCCTGCTGCTGCGGGGCGGGCTGCTGCTGCGGGGCGGCCTGCTGCTGCGGGGCGGGCTGCTGCTGCTGCGGGGCGGCCTGCTGCCGCGGGGCGGCCTGCTGCTGTGCCGGCGCGGGCGTGCCACCGTACTTGCGCAGCTCGGCCGCGATGGCGCCGCTGCGGTCCTGGGTCATGCGCTGCAGGAACACGGGGTGGACCCGATCCCAGCGGCTCCGCTCGAGCTGCACGCGCCCGATGATGTCGTCGACGGGGTGCCCCTGGCTGATGTGTCCCCAGGCCCAGGCCCAGGTCTGATAGGCCACGCCCTCGATGGGCTCGAGGGGATCCACCGACGACTCCTGGGTGATGGGATCGGCGGCCTGCGGACGGGGCTCCCCTGCCCCACCGCCGGAGGGCTGCGCGTCGTCGCCCTTTCCGTCGACGAAGCCGGCGATCATGGGGGCGCTGTAGTCTTCGCCCTTGTTGATGGCCATGAAGCCCAGCGCACCCAGGCCCACATGGATGAACCAGCCGAGGCCGCACAGCGCGTAGCCCACAAAGCCGATGACTCCCACGAACAGAGACTGCTTCAGCTGGCGCTGGAACCAGGCGTCGTCTTCCTGTCCAGGAAGCTTCCACACGAACTTGCAGACGACCCAACCCCAGGGCCCACCGAGCACGGTGAGGATCCACAGGATCTTGGCGCGGTCCCTCAGTTCCTGGGGGACGCCGATCTGATCGAGGGTGAGCGTCTCGCTGTCACTCATCTGGGACCACCCCTCATGATGGCGGTTTTGCCTTCCCCTATCACGCCATCCGGCGCGGATCGAGGCGCTTCGACGGGATGGATTCCGGCGGCCAGACGGGAAGCCCGCGGTGTCGAGGCCTGGCGGACCGGGGCTCGATAGCCCCTTTTCTGTTCTCTCATTCGGTTTCGCTTCTGCACCTTATCCCTCTGTACATTAACTGTTTTTGCGCTTGTTTTTGTGCGTTCGCTCATTTACTGTATCGACATGCCCAGACCGAAGACCACCAGCGACGAACGCGTCCTCGAGATCACCCGAACCGTGCTGATGGAGCGCGGTCCGGCGGCCCCCATCTCGGCGATCGCCAAGCGTGCGCGCCTCGGTGGCCCCGCCATCCTCGCCCGCTTCGGGTCCCGGGCCGACCTGATCCGGGCCGCCCTGGCCCCCCCGTCCCTCGCCCCGCTCATCGTCCTGCTCCAGCGCGAACCGGATCCCGGCGCCTTCCCCGCCCAGCTGAACCGCACCATCCACGCGCTCGCGGACTGGTACGCCATCGCCCAGCCACGCAGGCTCCTGCTGCGCATGAGCGCCCCCAGCCAGCGACCTCGCCCCGCTGCCGAACACAGCGACGGCCCCCGCCTCGAGCCCACCCTCACCATCTGGTTGGCGCGGGCCCAGGCTCGGGGTCTGGTGCGCTCCGGCGACCCCCGCGCCCTGGCGGCGACCGTGCTGGCGGCCCTGGCCGGCGCCGCCACGGCACCCCTCACAGATCAGGCCCGGCCGGAGAATTCCTCCACCATCATCGACCAGCTGACCACCCTGCTGCGGCCCTGAATCAGGGACCGTCCACGCGTCGGTAGCGCAAGCTCCAGATCAGGTCGTCGGGCAGGTAGGGGCTGAAGATGGTGGCGTGCAGCACCATGCTCCCGTCCGCCTCGAAGCTGTAGCGGTTGGCTTGCCCGCCCTTGTCACCGGCGAAGCGCAGGGAGATCCAGCGGGGGCCGTGCTCGATGCGAACCTGGTAGGCGTCGCCGTCATCCATGATGGGCCCGTCGCTGCCGTCCAGCCTGCGTGAGAACGGCGCCTGCTCCCCCCCGCAGCTGACGTCGAACAGCGAGGAGCTCAGCCCCAGGGTCAGCTCAGGGCAGACGGTCTCGTACACCGCGGGCCGCAGGCGCATCCGCGCCAGGGGCTTGATGAAGAAGGGCAGCGACTCCATGCCCTGCTCCACCGCGGCGTCCAGCACGGGCTCGTAGATCGCGGGATCGTCTGCCAGCACGAAGTGCCCCGTGGTCAGCTCGCGCAGCTCTGCGGTCGGCGGCGCCGCGGCCGCCAGCCCCATCAGTGCCAGCCAGAGCACCCCCATGGTCACTCCCCGCCGCGCACCGTCAGGCCGTCGAGGGGCTGCACCGCCTGCCCCAGGGCGTGCTGCAGGCGGGCGATGGCCACCAGGTAGTCGAAGGCCGCGACGATCTCGTCGGTGGCTGCCTTGGTGTGCAGGGTCTCGGCCTCGAGCAGATCGGTGGCCGTGGTGGTGTGGGCCTCGAACTCGGCGCGCACGATGCGCAGGTTCTCGGCGGCCTGCGCGGTGGAGCTGCGGCGCGCCTCGCGGGCCATCAAGGCCAGCCGGGCGTCCTCGAGCATCGCCTCGGCCTGCAGGGACATGCCGTCGCGGAGCAGCTCGAGGCCCGCCTGGGCCTGCGCAGCCTGGGCGGCCGCCTGCTGGGCGTCGTAGTGCTTGCGCCCCCAGTTCCACAGCTCCCACTCCATGCCGAAGCCCACGAACCAGGACTCGGGGATGGCCAGGGAGCCCAGGCCCCAGTTGCGCTCGTAGGATGCGATGGCCGCGATCTGGGGGATCCGTTCGGCGTGCAGCCGGTTGCGGTTCGCCAGGGCCGCCTCGGTCTGGGCCTCGAGGGCCCGGACCTCCGGCACGCTCGAGCTGTGACCGCGCAGCGTGTTCGGGCCCATGCCCAGCGCGGGCAGGGCCTCGATGTCCACGTCCTGGGGGACGAGGCTGCGCTCCTGGGTGCCCGTGACGAAGGCGAGCCGACGCCGGGTCAGGGTGACCCCGGACTGCGTCCGGGCGTGGTCGAGACGGGTCTCGCTCAGGGCGACCTCGAGCTGCATCAGCTCGCTGCGGCCGATGAGCCCCGCGTCGTAGAAGGCCGTGGCCCGCTGTTGGTGGGCGTCCAGCGCCTCGAGGGCCTGGGCCACCACCCGCTCGAGCTTCGCCACCTTGGCGGCATCGAACCAGGCCTCCACCACCTCGAGGCTCACATCGCCCGCCACGCCGTCGCGCTCGGCCTCGGCGGCGCGGTGCATGGCCTTGGCCGCCCGCCAGCCTTCCTCGATGCCGTACAGGCCGGTCAGCGGCTGCACCACGGTGGCCCGCACCTGGCGCGTGTGGGCGTCCCGCAGGGTGATGCCGCCATCGAGGCCGTCGGTCATCCCGGTCAGGAAGTCCTCGCAGAACTCCTGCATGAACTCGTCGAGCTCGGCGCAGGCGTCACCCCCGGTCAGGGGCCCGAGGAACTCGCTGTAGGGCACCTCGGAGGCTTCGTCCCACCACAGGGCGTTGCCCTCGAGGGCCACGCTCGGCAGCAGGTAGGAGCGCACCGAGTGGGCGCCGGACTGAGCGGCGTCGACCTGCAGCTCGGCGATGGCGTTGCGGGGGTTCTGCTGGGCCGCGAGATCGAGGGCCTCGTCGAGGCTGATGGTGCGGGGCTGGGAGGCCACAGCCACGGCCGACAGGAACAGGATGGCAGGGGTCATGCGTCCTCCCCGGGTTCGACCGCGATCTCCGCGTCGGGAGGCTCGCGCAGCAGGCCCAACAGCAGGGCCTTCGCCAGGATCTCCGCCCCCTGGGCGAAGTCCTCCTGGCTGTCGAAGAAGTAGTCTTCGTGGAGCCCGCGGAACGCAGAGAGCAGCGCCGCGGCCATGAGGTCGGGATCGAAGGACCGGAACAGGCCCTTGTTCAGGCCGGAGCGCAGCAGCCCGGCGAGGAAGGCCCGCTCCTGGGCCTGGAAGTCGTCCAGCTCCACCTGCACCACGGCCATCAGGTCGCGGGTGACGTGAAGGGTCAGCAGGTAGAAGTCCTTGATGCGCTTGATGTGCTTGCGGCGGGCCCGCACGTAGTCCATCAGGAGCCGGTCCGGCGGCGCCGACAGATCGAGCTCACCGGCCACCGCGTCCCGCAGCCGCTCCATCTCCTGGCGCACGATGGCCCGGAAGAGCAGCTCCTTGTTGGGGAAGTAGTTGTAGACCGTCGCCCGGCTGACGCCCGCCTGGCGGGCGACGTCCATCAGGTTGGCCTTGCGATAGCCGAAGCGCAGGATCACCTCACGGGCGGCGTCCAGCAACAACGCGCGGCGTTCCTCGCGGGTGCTCATGGGGCCTCCTGATCGAGCAGGACCTCGGTGTGTTCGTCACCGTCCGGCGGCCCCTGGACCCAGCCCAGCTTGGCGCGGATCCGTTCGACCCACAGCCAGACCACCGGGACCACCACCAGGGTGAGCAGGGTGGAGGCCACCAGCCCGCCGATCACGGGGGTGGCCATGGGCCGGAAGATCTCGGAGCCGGAGCCGTTGGACAGGGCCGGCGGCAGCATGCCCAGGATCATGGCCAGGGAGGTCATGAGGATCGGCCGCAGCCGCTCCACACCAGCCTCGAGCATCGCCCGTCGGGCGACCTGGCCTTCGGCCACCAGCTGGTTGGCGCGATCCACCAACAGGATGGCGTTCTTGGTCACCAGCCCCATCAACAGGATGATGCCCAGCATGGTGACGATGCCGATGGCCCAGCCCATCAGGAACACGGTGGCGAAGGCGCCGACCACGGCCAGGGGCAGGGAGAGCATGATGGTGAAGGGGTGGATGAAGCTCTCGTACTGGCTGGCGAGCACGGCGTAGACGAAGATGATGGACAGGCCCAGGGCCAGCAGCAGGTCGTTCAGGGACTCGCTGGCGACCTCGGCCATGCCCAGGATCTCGGTGTCCACATCCCCGGGGGTGTGCAGCTCGTCCAGCATCTGCTGGGTGTCGGCCACCACGTCGGACAGGGGCCGATCCTGGACGGCGCAGCTCACCGTCAGGCGCCGCTGGCGATCGTGGCGCTCGATGACCGCTGGGGCGGTCTGCCACTCGAGCCGGGAGACGTTGCCCAGGGCGACGGGGGTGCCGCGCCCCCAGGGGTCGTCGACCCGCGGGATGGGCGAGAGCAGCAGCAGGTTGTTGGTGAGGGCGTCGGGGGTGTGGTCCTCGCTGCGGGCCATCAGGCGGATGTCGTGGCTCTGGCCCGCGTCGCGGTACTTGCCGATGACCTGACCGGCCACCGCCATGCGCAGGGTGATGCCCGCCTGGCCCACGGACAGCCCCGCGGCGCCGGCCTTGTCGCGGTCCACGTCGAGCTGCAGCTCCGGGCGACCGGGGCGGTAGCTCGAGCGCACGTTGATGGCGCCGTCGATGCGGCCCAGCCCCATGCGCACGGCGTCGGCCACCTCTTCGAGGTTCTCCATGTTGGCGCCGCGGATCTCCACCTCGATGTCGGTGCCCATCTTGGAGCCCTCGAGCAGCGGGGGATCGCGCACACCGATGGTGACGCCCGGCAGGTCGGACAGCAGCTCGCGGGCTTCGTCCTGGATGGCGTAGATGCTGCGCTCGCGCTCGGACTTGCGGGCGGTGACCGCGCGCAGGGAGAGGACGTCCGAGGCGCCGTCGCGCCCGACCACGGTGTAGACGTGCTCGAGCTCGGGGATGGCGCTGAGCCGCTGCTCGATCTGCTCCGCGGTGTGCTCGGCGGGGGCCAGGGCCGTGTGGGGCGCGAGGTCCACATCGACCATGAACTGGGACTGGTCGTACTTGGGGATGAACTCGCCGCCGGTGATGGCCACCATGCCCAGGCTGCCGCCGAAGAGCAGCAGCGCGATGAAGACGACGGTCTTGCCGTGCCCCAGCGACCAGTCCAGCAGCCCCCGGTACTGGCGCTCCACGCCTTCGTGGAAGCGCAGCATGGCCCGGGTGACCCGGCCGCGCTCCTCGGGCTTCACGACCTTGCTCATGCGGGCGCTGAGCATGGGGTCGACGGTGAAGGCGATGAAGAGCGAGACCACCACCGCGATGGCCACGGTGAGGCCGAACTGGGCGAAGAACTGACCCACCATGCCCTGCATGAAGCCCACGGGCACGAACACCGCCACGATGCTCAGGGTGGTGGCCAGCACGGCCAGGGCTACTTCCTTGGTGCCCTCGAGGGCGGCCTCGACCGCCCCCTTGCCTTCCTCGAGGTGTCTGTAGATCACCTCGCGCACGACCACCGCGTCGTCGATGAGCACGCCGATGGCCAGGGCCATGGCGATCAGCGAGAGGATGTTGAGCGAGAAGCCGAACAGCCACATGAAGAAGAAGGTGGAGATCACCGAGGTGGGCAGGGCGGTGGCGCTGATGAAGGTCGACCGCCAGTCCAGCATGAACAGGTAGACCACCAGGATGGCCATGGCCGCCCCGATGATGAGCGCCCGCTGCATCTCGTGCAGCATGTCCTGGGCCATGGTGGAGTTGTCGATGACCGGCTGGATGCCCACCCCGCCAGGCAGCTCGAGATCGTCGGCCAGCTCGCGCACGTCCTCGCAGACCGCCACGGTGTTCGCGCCGGACTCCTTGATGACCTCGAGGGTCACCGCCCGGCGGCCGTCCACCCGCGCCAGGCTGGAGCGCTCGGCGGTGGTGTCCACGATGGTGGCGATGTCCCGCAGGTAGATGGGCGCCGGGAAGCCCTGGACCACGATGGAGCCGAGCTCGTCGAGATCCTCGACCGCGCCCAGGGCGCGCAGGCCGATGCGGGCCTCGCCCAGCTCGATGTGGCCCCCGGGGATGTCCATGGTGTCGTAGCCGACCAGCTGGGCCACCTGCATCATGGGGATGCGCAGCTCGGCCATCTTGGCCAGGTCCAGCTCGACGTGGATCTCCCGCTCTTCGCCTCCGAGCACCTGCACGGCGCCCACGCCGTCGATGCGCTCGAGCAGCGGCTTGATGTCCCGCTCGGCGATCTCACGGGTGGCCAGCTCGTCGAGGTCCGAGGCCACCGCCAGGGTCATGACCGGCGTGGCGGCGGGATCGATGCGCTGGAAGATGGGGTCCTCGACCCCGTCGGGCATGAAGGCCTTGAGCCCGAAGACCCGGTCCCGCAGCTCGGCGCTGACCTGCTCGATGGGGGCGTCCATGCCGAAGACCACGACGACGATGCCCACGTTCTCGCGGGCGAAGGCCACGATCTCGTCCAGGCCCTGGAGGCCGGCGACGGCGTCCTCGATGGGCTTGATGACCTCGTCCTCGACCTGGGCGGGGCTGGCGCCCGGGAAGGGCACCACGACGGTGATGACCGGCAGGGAGACCTCGGGGAACTTGTCCACCGGCAGGCGCTGCAGGCCGATGATGCCGAGGATCATCAGCATGCCCACCACCATCGTGGTGAAGACGGGTCGATCGACCGAGAGGCGGCTCAACCACATGGGATCAGCCGTCCTGGGCGGTGATGTCCACGGCCTCGACGCGCTCGCCGCTGGCGAGGTGCTCGGGACCCGGCAGGACCACCTGATCGCCGGCCTCGAGGCCGGAGATGGCCACGGAGTCGGCGCTCTCTCCCAGCACCTCCACCGGGGCCTCGGCGATGGACCCGTCGCGCACGAGCTGGACCATCGCGTGGCCCTGCTGCCGCTGCACCGCCTCGATGGGCACCACGAAGGCGCCCTCGTCACGGCCGGTGATCACCCGGCCCCGGGCGAAGATGTTGCCGGTGATGTCGCCGTCGGGGTTGGGGACGGCGATCTCGATGGGGGCGCGCCGGGTGATGCTGTCGAGGGTGGGGGCCACCGCGGTCACCTCGCCCACCAGGACCGTCCCTGGCAGGGCGTCGCTGGCGAGCCGGACCTCTTGGCCGGGGGCCATCAGGGGGAGGTCCAGATCCCCGACCTGGCAGCGCAAGATGAGGGAGGAGGTGTCGTCGACGTGGATGGCTGGGTACTCGTTGCCGACCATGCCCCCGACCCGGGCGTGGATGCGGGAGACCACGCCGGAGACCGGGGCGGTCATGGTGGCGTTCTGGACCATGCGGGCGGCCAGATCCCGCTGCAAGCGGGCCACTTCCTGCTGGGTCTTGGCGCCCTCGGCGCGGATGGCGGCTTCCTCGTAGTCCTGCTGGCTCAGGGCCCCCGAGCCCAGCTGCTCGTGCACCTTGTCGAGGCGCCCGAGGCTGCGCTCGGCCAGATCCGCGGCCTGCTCGGCCATGGCCAGGCCCACCTCGGCCTGCTTCGCCTGCAGGCCCCACTCCACGGACTCGACCCGGGCCAGCCGGTCGCCTTCGCGCACCTGATCCCCGAGCTGCACGTACAGCTGGGTGACCTTGCCGCCGACCTTGGGGAAGATGTCCACCGAGTGGATGGGCTCGAGGGTGCCCGAGACCACCACGGTGTGCTCGAAGGGCTGAGGCTCCAGCTCCACGACCTTGACCAGCTTGGGAGCGGCCTCGAGGGGCTCGGCGGCCTGCAGCCGTTGGATCACGACCTGGCCGGTGCGCAACACCACCGCCAGCGCGATGAGGGCCAGCACGAGCACAGCCACGATCTTGCCCGCGCCGGATCGGGCGCGGAGGCGGGGCCTGGGGGATCGACGAACAGCGAGAGACATGACAGCTCCTGGCGCAGCTCTGTTCTCATCTTGGACAAATATTCATAGTTTGTCCAAGTGACTCAGTCAACCGCTGAGCTGCCAGGTTCAGCGCTCCATGAACTCGATGAGCAGATCCGCCTGCTCCTCGATGAGCGGCGCGGTCTGTGGGCCCAGGGAGTTGGTCTCTTCGTAGTGGTCCCCGTCGGCCTCCAGCAGCCAGGGCACGCTGTCGTGGAGCACGAAGTTGTACGGCGGGATGATGTAGCCGATCTCGTCGTTGGCCAGCCCCAGGATGATGGGCAGCTCCCCGCCGAGCCGGTCCAGCAGGTAGGGGCCATCCGGGGCAGCGTCCAGATCCGGCGGGTTTGGATTGTCCGCCTCGACCAGGAGCTGGCTGGGGGTGAAGATCTGGCTGCCGTCGTAGCCGCCGATGCCCAGCTCCGGCAGCAGCTCACCGGGGATGCCGAGCATGCGCACGGGCCCCAGCTCGAGGATGTTCACCTCGGAGAACAGGCAAGGCAGGTTGTCCTCGTCGATGTCCTCCTCGGGGTCGTAGCAGCCCGCGCTGCGGTCGAAGATGCCGATGGACATCATGGCCTGGAAGCCGTGATTCTCCACCGGCAGCTCCATGCCGTGGGCGGCGAAGCGCAGGCTGGGCGCGGCGTGGACCTCGGCCCCCTCGAGGGCGTCCAGCGCCATCTCCCCCAGCATCTGCCCGATGGCGTCGTTCTTCTCCCAGCCCGTCTCGGTCCAGGTGTTGCCGTCCGGGTCGGTGGGGTGCACGCCCAGGGGGGTCATCATGCCGCCCACCGCACCGTTGAGGTACAGGCAGACGCCGCCGATGCCCTCGCGCTCGTAGCTGTCCCAGCTGACGCCGCTCTCGACGGTCTCCCGCAGCGCGTGCACGAAGTCGGAGGTGATCAGGGTGTTGTCGCTGGACATGGCCTCGGGGTGGTTGTCCCAGAACACCATGGTGGCCACGGTCTCGCCCCCCGGCTCCGCCAGGCGCAGCGCCGCGATGGTCTCGTCGATGATCCAGGGGTCACGGCTGTCCCGGATGACGTTGTTCAGGCCCTTGTCGGCGCTGTAGCTCGACACGTCGACCTCGCCGGCCGTCAGCTCCACCTCGCGCTGTGCGTCCAGGGCGTCGGCGAGCACCGCCACCACGGTCTCCCGGATCTGGGCCATGTACTCCTGGTCGATGCCGGACCGGGTGATGCTCTCGCCCCACATCCCCATGGTGTCCGGACCCTGGTGGTTGTGGGTGGAGTGGATGATGATGTGATCGAGCTCGTGGCCCTGCTCGGCGAGGGCCTGGGCCACCATGTCCACCTGGTCGTGGAAGAAGCCCACCAGGTCGAGGCTGACGATGCCCAGGGAGGTCTCGCCCTGGGAGACGACCACCCCGCGCGCCCACAGCCCGTCGCCCTCGCCCCTGAGGCCATGCTCCGCGCCGCGGACCCCGGAGGCCGCGCGGGTGTGGCCGAACCCGGCCAGCCACACCGCCTGCAGCTCCCCGTCGCCTTCGCCTTCGTCGGCGCCGGGGTAGCCGTCGTCGTCCGGACACAGGCGGTCGCAGCCGCAGTCCTCGAAGGCGTCGGTCCCCTCGGACCAGGTGTGGTCGCCGTCTTCGGGCAGCCAGATCTCGAAGCAGTCGGGCAGGATGCTGGCGCTGGCCGCACCGGCGCGCAGGGTCCCGTCATCGCTGGTGTCGCAGACGCCGCTGGGGTCCCCTGGGCAGTACAGGTCGGGGGCCCAGGCCGCGGGGGATGTGTCATCGGATGTGTCGGTGTCGCAGCCGAGAGCGGCGCATGACATCAGCAGGGTCACGAGGGCGGGGTGGAGCGTGCGGGGCATGGGACCTCCGTGTCGTGGTGGACACCTAACCCAGGCTCGAGGCGCTATACTGCGCGACGCCCGCACCCGAGGGAACCATGCGCCCCTTCTTGCTCGCCCTCCCCTGCCCGCTCCTGCTGCTCGGCTGCCCGACCCAGGTCGCCGACGACAGCGCCGACAACGACCTCCCCAGGGTCGACGGCCTGGTCCAGGTCGTCCCCTCCGACGGCCTCCCTGAGGAGGTGGTGGTCCAGGACGCCAACAACAACCTGGACGTCATCGACGTGGACGGCGAGATCGTCATGGCCTGGCGCACGGCCCCCAGCCACTTCGCCAGCGCCGAGACCGTGCTCTACGTGGTCAGCTCCTACAACGAGGAGGAGTGGCACTACGAGACCGAGATCCACCTGGGCACGGACCTGCGAGAGCCCCGCTTCGCCTGGTTCGAGGACGCCCGGGAGCTCTACCTCTACTTCGCCGTGCTCGGCACCAGCCCCACCGCCTTCGAGCCCCAGGGCACCATGTACGTGGTGCGGGACCACGAGGGCCGCTGGAGCGAGCCCGCCTGGCTGCGCAAGGACGACTTCATCCCCTGGCGCATCAGCCACGAGAAGCGCCAGCCCCAGCTGATGGGCTACACCGGCGGCGGCGAGATCTACGCCCCCGAAGACGGCCTCCCCGAGCTCGAGATCGAGTGGCTCACCAGCAGCGACGGCCTGAGCTGGGAGCCCATCGTCGAGGACCTCCCGGTGGTGCACACCGGCGGGGCCTCCGAGGCCGATTTCACCTACCAGGACGGGGGCGACCTGCTCGTGATCGCCCGCAACGAGGCCGGCGACTCCTTCGGCTTCGGCTCGCTGATCTGCACCGCCGAGAAGGACAACCTGGCCGCCTGGACCTGCGCCCACGACCTCAAGAAGTACGACTCCCCCCTGCTCTTCGATCGCGCCGGCCGCTACTGGCTGATCGCCCGCCGGAACATGACAGAGACAGGGGCCTACGACCTCGAGATGAACGACCTGTCCCACGAGGACCAGGCCCTGCAGTACGAGGCCGCCTACTGGGGCGAGCCCAAGCGCTGCTCCCTCTGGCAGGTCTTCCCGGAGGATCTGGTGGTCCTGCACACCCTGGACTTCCCCTCCAAGGGCGACACCTGCTTCCCCTCCGCCATCGATCGCGGCGACGGCCACTACACCGTCTACAACTACTCCAGCGACGTGGACGGCGACGACCTCCCCTGGAACCAGGGCCAGGTCCAGCCCACCTTCATCTACAAGCAGGAGCTGTACGTCCCGTAGGGGTCTACTTCGTGCGCTCCCGATGCAGGGGCGCTCTCCGGCTCACGAGCGCAGCTGGTGCCACAGCTCCCAGTCGAAGGGATCCGACCAGGGCTCTCCGGCGGGGGCGAACCAGCGCTCGAAGCGCTCCCGGTCCTCGCCCAGCTCGTCGACGAAGCGCTCGATGAGCGCGCGGCGTTCCCGGCGCCAGCCCACCGCCTGCATCCCGTGCAGGTACAGATCCAGGTACTGGTCTGCGGAGCGATCCCAGGAGGCGTCGATGGCCATGGAGGCCATCAGCCGGGTGCGGTGCTCCCAGGGCCGGTCGCGCCGGGTCTCCAGGGCCTCGATGAGCAGGCCACCGAAGGCCGCGGCCTCACCGGCGGGGTCGCCCTCGTCGAACCAGTCGTAGAGGTACCCGCAGCGCTCCATCTTCGCGAGCCCACCCGTCCGGCGCGCCACCACCACCGTCCCCAGCAGCGACGCCTCGTAGTCCACCAGCCCGCAGGGCTCGAAGCGCGAGGGCACCAGGGCGAAGTCACCGCCGGCCATCATCAGCCGCGACAGGGGCTGGAGGAAGCGGTTGTCGTAGAAGAAGCGGTCCGGGTAGCGGTGCGCCATGGCCGCGAAGGCCCGCTCCATGGCGCGGCCCCGCTCGTCCGCCGCGGAGGCCAACACGGCGAAGCGGGCCTCGGGGACCGAGGCGAAGACGGGCTCCACGACGTCCAGCACCAGGTCGAGGTGCTTCTGCTCGACCAGGCGGCCCACCACCACGATGATCGGCGGGTCGCCTACGGGCTCGGCGCCGAAGCACTCGAGGTGGAGCAGGCGCTTGAGCTCCGCCTTGACCCCCAGGCGTCGGGCGTCGAAGTCGTGATCGCCCTCGAGCATGGCGCGCTGCACCTCGGGGTGCCGGAAGAACGGCTCGGTGGGCGTGCGAGCCTGTCGCGCCCGCAGGGTCGCGGCGCGCAGCTCCGGGAGCCGTTCGGGGCGGCAGCCCTCGGACAACCCGTTGGTGATGCCGGCGATGGGCAGCTTCTCCATGGCGTCCAGGCCCATGTTCGGCACGAAGACGTCCTGCGCCGGCCGCCCGGTCAGGGCCTGGGCCCGCTCCAGGAGCACATGGCGCGGGGTGCGCAGCTCCGCCGCGTAGCCCCAGCTGCCCTCGAGGTCGCCGCTGACCGTGGTGACGCGGCCGCCGCCGCGGTGCACCCGCAGCATGGCGGCCTTGAGCAGGTTGAGGCGATGGCCGTGATCGAAGCTGTCGTGGAAGTGGCGGGCCCCGTCGAGCCCCAGCGCGTCCAGGGTCTCGTAGCCGCCGCCCTGCAGGGGCACCTCACCCTGGTAGGACCCGTTGTGGATGGTCAGGTGCACCGGCAAGCGGGCCGCGAGCTCGGGCTCCAGGAAGAAGGGGACCAGCCCCACGTGGTAGTCGTGCAGGTGCAGGGTGTCGGGTGGGGCCTGGGACAGCAGGCCGGCCATGGCCTGGGACACGGCGCTGTACAGCTTGGCGCCGAACCAGGGGTCCTCCGGGTAGATGGCTCTGGGGGTGGTCCAGCCCAGCATCCGCGGGTGCCAGAGGTAGACCATCTCGAGGCTCATCTCCCCCGAGCCCGAGCCGAACTCCACCCGCTCGGAGAAGCGCCAGCGGTAGGCGAGGAAGTTCAGGCGCTCCCCCTCGATC